>DASH01000049.1 GCA_002503705.1 Candidatus Woesearchaeota archaeon UBA153
ACTACCAGCCGATTACGCGACAGTGCGGCTTTCCCTGTCCTCTCGCTTGTTGCGCTCCAACCATCACGTGGGGTGCTTGGTTGTGCGCCGCTCCCGGCCAGCTCACGCGTCTCGGCGTGAGCTCGTGCGCCGCCGTGAGCGGTTGTTTCGATACGACGACGCAATTCCGGACTGTCTTTGAGACTGAGAATCTTCGCGATTGTTTGGATAATGATTGCGACCTTCTCATCGACGAGGGGGTCCAGTGTTGCGAGCCTGAGGGCGATGTGCTTGGCGTCTTTGACGGGTGGAACTGCAAGAAGATTGCGCAGAACCAGTATCCTATCGAGAAGGGCAAGACGCCACCGCCGGGACGGACGTGCGCCGAAGGGGGCTTCTTCGCCTGCATGGATGGCGTCTGCCAGGATGAGGTGCTGGACTGTTTTGTCACGTCGTGTCTCGGAACGTCGTGCACGGACGGTCGTCAAAACCTCCTCTCGAGTCCACGATATGCTTCTAACGATTCGTGCGACGTTGTCGCGGACCGAATGGTCGATTTGTTCAATTCAGAAACTGTTACGATTGCGAAGAAGGAAGGCGCGGTGTGCGACCTTGACTGTCAGAAGCGTTGCGTCCGAAGGACTGGTATCGTTCCTGCTGTTTGTGGAAATCCGAACTCGTATTCATGCGACGGGTTGAGTGAAGCGGCGTGTACTTCGGGAACTGCGGCCACCTGCTGTTTGTTAGACGACGCCTCTTACACGTGCACCGACCTCGGCGCCGGCCACTGCTCGAACGACGGCGGCCCGTGCAGCGACCCTGCTATCGAGAACGATGGCGTCTGCGGGTATGGCGAGCCGTGCACGAGCGCAGACTGCACTGCCGCGCCCGGCAACTTAAGCAGGAACTGCACCGCGCCTCGAGCGCAACTCCAAGGCACTGTCTACGCCGGGAAGATGGACCCGAGCACGGTCTTGCCGGGCGCGTCCGTCTTCATCGTCGCGCCGCCGCAAGGGTATATCGTCTCTTCAGACGATAACGGGAAGTACCTCATCGATGGCATCCCGCTCGGCACGCACTCGGTGAGCGCGTCGAAAGCAGGGTACTTGAGCAAGACGTACTCGTTCACGTTCTCGGATGAGTCGTTGTATACGCGAGACTTCGTCCTCTTGAACGGCACCTGCGTCCAGTGTTTGGGGGATGATGGTCGGTGCGCGGCGGATTGTAGCGGTACTGATCCGTGCGCGTTCGTCCCCGCGATCTGTGATGGCGCGCGCGCTGGCGATTGGGTGTTGAACGTCTCGTCGAACGAGTACGTCTACTGTTGCGACGGCTCGAGGAAGAAACCGAAAATCTCGCCGGACGCTGGCGTCTCCGGGTGCATGAGCGATCTCGTCCAGTTCACGAGAATCGTCACGTATCTCGGGCAGCCCGTGACGATGCACGTGTACGCGTGGAAGCCGTGCGAGAGTTAAGGGCTTCTTGAAACACGTTTTCTCTTCACTCTCCTCTTCTCACTCTTGACGTCCGTACCGTGGCCGTCCTGCTCGCTCTTCTGCACGTACTTCTTGCTGGTGCGGCGCCTCCCCGTGGGGGGCAAGTCCCCCTCCGCACTCGTTCGCTTCTCCGCTTGAACGCTCGCCCTTAAGGACGGTCACGGTACTCGCGACTCTTGGTTCTTTTCTCGTTCTCGTCGTAACATTTATAAAAGAGTCTCGTCAGGATTGCGGTTAGGGAGAGGTGAGGGGTCCTGGCAGCTCGAACGAAAGCCAAGAGTTCTGCGAAGAAGCCTGCGAGAGCGAAGCCGCATGCCGCTGTGAGAAAGGCCGTGCGAGCGAAGCCTGCGAAGTCTGAACGCTCGGCGTCGAAGGCGCGGAGCGCCTCGTTGAAGGCCTCGAAGCGTTCGTCGGCGAAGCCGAAGCTCGTCAAAGAGAACAGTGCGAACCAGCTCGACCAGTACGAGTTCACCGCGAAAGAGATCCCGATCACCGTGACCGTGTCGCGGTCGAAGGGCGAGTTCGTCCCCATCTACGACTTGCGCGTCAGCAGCATCAGCAAGACGACGGAATTCCTGCTCGAGAAGATCCGCCAGGAGCTCATCCGCGAAGTGAACCTCGGCGTGGTGGACATCCTCGACGCGAAGAAGGCAGAGCAGGTCGAGAGCGTCTTCCAGGAGGCGATCGCCAACCTCATCCAGAAGCACTTTCCCGACGCGAACGCGGAGACGCAAGGGTTCCTGACGAGCTACTTGTTCACGCGCAGCCTCGGCCTCGGCAACATCGAACTGCTCATGGACGACAACAACCTCGAAGAGATCGTCGTCAACCAGTCTTCGGAGCCGGTCTGGGTGTATCATAAGAAGCACGGGTGGCTGAAGACGAACGTCTTCCTCCAGGACGAGGACCAGATCAAGCACTACGCCGCCCTCATCGGCCGCAGGGTCGGACGGCAGATCAGCGTCCTCCAACCCCTCTTGGACGCGCACTTGAACGAGGGCGACCGCGTCAACGCGACCCTCACGCCGGTCAGCACGGCGGGGAACACGATCACCATTCGTCGCTTCAGCAGGGACCCGTGGACGATAACGCGGCTCGTCAAGTACGGCACGATCAGCAGCGAGGCCGCGGCCCTCATCTGGATGGCGATGCACTACGAGATGAGCTGCATCATCGCGGGCGGCACCGCTTCGGGCAAGACGAGCGCGTTGAACTGCTTCGCCAACTTCTTCCCCCCAAACCAGCGCATCGTCTCCATCGAGGACACGCGCGAGATCCAACTGCCGAGCTTCCTCCACTGGGTGCCGCTCAACACGCGGTTGCCGAACGCGGAGAACAAAGGCGAGATCACGATGGGCGACCTGCTCGTGAACAGCCTGCGCATGCGCCCCGACCGGATCCTCGTCGGCGAAGTGCGTCGGAAACGCGAAGCGGAGACGCTCTTCGAAGCCATCCACACCGGCCACTCGGTCTACGCGACGTTCCACGCGAACACCGCCACGGAGGCGGTCCAGCGCTTGACGAACCCGCCTATTGAAGTCCCGCCGATCATGCTTCCCGCGATCAGCCTCATCATCGTCCAGTTCCGCAACCGCCGCTCGGGGCAACGGCGCACGTTCCAGGTCGCGGAGATCACGGAGGACTCGAAGGCGAACGTCATCCTCCAGTACGACGCGAAGAAAGACCGGCTCGTCACCGCGAACAAGAGCAGCGCGTTCATGGCGAACCTGCGCTTGTTCACCGGGATGTCCGACGCGGAGTTGCGCAAGGAGCTCGCCGAGAAGCAGCGCGTCATCGAGTACCTCGTCGCGCAGGACGTCGTGCACGTGGACGCGGTCGGCCGGATCATCGCGGAGTACTACACGAACAAGGAGAACCTGCTCAAGTTCGTCACGGCCAAGCGGAAGTTCGAGGACGCGGGCGCGGAGTGACGCCATGGAGTTCTACAAGGTCCTGGCGCGGCAGTTTCCCGATTTGAAGCTCAAGCTGCTCCAGGCGCGCATGCACGAGACGCCGGACCAGTACTTGAAGAAGTCGTTCATGACCGCGATCTTCCTGACGTGCGGTCTTCTCTTCATCGCGTTCACGTTCACCGAGAAGCTGACCGTCTTCCTCGCGTTCCCCTTCATCTTCCCCGTGGCCTTCGTCTACTTCCTGCACTACGTCGACTTGAAGATCGAGAAGGTGAAGAAGGAGATCAGCCGGGAGATCGTCTACGCGGGGCGGTTCTTGATCATCGAGGTCGAGTCGGGCGTGCCGTTGTACGAGGCGTTCAAGAACATGGCCCGCAATTACGAGACGATCGGACGGTACTTCCAAGAGCTCGTCGAGCGCGTCGACCTCGGCACGAGCATGGAGGACGCCCTGAACGAGGTCATCACGCTCACGCCGAGCCCGGAACTGCGCAAGATGCTCTGGCAGATCTTGAACAGCATGCGCACGGGCGGGGAGATCTCGCACGCGCTCAACTCGGTCTTCGACCAGGTCGTGCGCGAGCAGCAGATCGCGGTGACCGAGTACGGCCGGAAGCTCAACCCGATGGCCATGTTCTACATGATGATCGCGATCATCGTGCCCAGTCTCGGCACGATCATGCTCATCGTCCTCGCGAGCTTCCTCGGCCTTGACTTGTCGATCGCGGTCTACCTGGTCATCGCCGGCCTGATCGGCTTCATGCAGTTCATGTTTTTAGCGGTCATCCGGAGCAGCAGGCCGCCGATGGATTTGTGAAAACATGGGTTTCAAGTTCCACTTCAAGAAGCGGACGCCGGTCGCGGTTTCGTCCACGGTCTCGTCCTCGGTCGCGTCCAGCGGCCAACGCGCCGTTCCGGCGCGCGGGAGCCCTGTCAAGAGTTCCCGGGCCGCGGCCGTTGTTGAACGAAAATCATCCTCGAAGCGGTACGTCGTCAAGCTCAAGGCGAACAACGGCGCCGCCAACCCCGCGCCGGCTCTCGGCGAGAAACTCGTGAAATCCGAGACGAGGCCGGCGGTCTCGGCACGCGCGGCCTCTCCTCCCGCGACGAAAGGCGTCAACGCCTCTCCCGCGCCCGCCGAGCGGCAGCGGGCGCCCTCGCCCTTCTCGAAGCTCTCCTCGGCGCTCGGCGAGTTCTTCAAACGGCCGTACAAGAAAGGCGCGCTGAAACGCCAGGAAGATCTGACGCCCACGCTTCCATTGCCGGTCGACAAGGTCGTCGATGAGAAGACGATGAAGAAGACGCGCGAGATCCTCGCGAAAGAGTCGAAGAAGCGGCGCAAACGCCCGCGCCGGACCGCGACCGAGCAGAAGCGCGTCTTGTCAGACCTCATCACGAAAGCGGGACACGCGATCGACCCGGACCGGCTGAAACGAATCCTCTTCCACGCGACCCTCGCCATCATCGCCGTCGCGACCGTGCTCGTCCTCGTCATCGCCGGGCTGAACGGCGCGAACGCGGGCAACATCCTCCTCTTCACGCTCGGCGTCTGGACCGCCGTCTTCGCGTTCGTCTACTTGTTCTGCTGGATGGTCGTCTACCTCTACCTCGACATCAGGATCTACCGGCGGACGCAAGAGCTCGAAGAGGTCCTCCCGGATTTCTTGCAGCTCGCGAGCGCGAACATCAGCGCGGGCATGCCGATCGACCGCGCATTATGGTTCGCCATCCGTCCGAACTTCGGGGTGCTCGCGAAGGAGATCGAAGAGGTCGCGAAGGCGACGCTCGCCGGCGAGGAACTGAAGACGAGCCTGATGAAGTTCAGCGACAAGTACGACTCGCCCACCCTCAAGCGCAGCATCAGCATCCTCCTCGAAGGGCTCGACTCGGGCGGCGAGATGGCCGAACTCCTCAACAAGATCGCGCTGAACATCCAAGAGATGAAGATCCTCCGGAAGGAGATGAGCGCGAGCGTCGCGACGTACGCCATCTTCATCACGTTCGCCGCCATCGTCATGGCGCCAATCCTCTTCGGCCTCGCCACCGAACTCCTGACGATCATCGTCGGCATCACGAGCACGCTCGACCTGGGCGCGTCGTCCGGCAGCATGATCACGCTCAACATGAGCTCGTCCACCGAGACGATCAAGAACTTCAAGATCTTCAGCATCGTCATGCTCTCGATCAGCGCGGTGATGAGCGCGTCCATCGTCAGCGTCATCCGGAAAGGCAAGGTGAAGGACGGGTTGCGGAATTTACCGATCTTCGTCGCCGTGAGCCTGACGATCTACTTTATTGCGGTGTGGGCGATGCACCGCCTCCTCGGCGGCCTCGTTGGCTGATACTCGCGGTGTTCGGAGCGCGGCTGACCGCCTCGAGGGCAGTCAGTCGAAATATTTATAAACCCCCTTTTCCGGAGTTTGCTGAACAAACACTCCCTGACACGTTCAAGGGAACAGAGTGAGGTGGATTAACATGCGTTCGAGACGAGGCCAGGCGGCCATGGAGTTCTTAATGACGTACGGCTGGGCGATCCTGGTCGTGCTCGCGGCAATCGGCGCGCTCGCGTACTTCGGTATCCTGAGCCCGGACAAATTCCTCCCGAGCAGCTGCACCGTCAGCGGCGGCTTCAGCTGCGGCGAGTTCAAAGTGAACACGACGCACGCTCGTTTCGTCATCATGAACAACCTGGGCGTCGATGCCAACTCTGTCGCGGTCAACCTGACGCCGACGACGAGCGGTTGTGTTGTTGACGGCGGCGTTGTTGGCGCCACTGGCTTGGGCAACGGCGAGAAGATCAACGGCGGCCTCTTGAGCTTCCCGTATTCGGGATGCACGTTGTCAGTCGGCGACAAGTTCAAGGGGAACATCAAGGTCACCTACGTGAAGTCGGGCGAGACGCTCTCTCACGAAGCGACCGGCACGCTCCAGACCAAAGTGGAGTGAGTCCTCTTCGAAAACCTTTTTCTAACAATTCTTTTTTAGTTCACTTTCCTTCGTTCAATAGGGGTGTCATGTGGCGCGTCGCGGTCAGGCAGCGTTGGAGTTCTTGAGCACGTACGGCTGGGCGCTCGTCGTCGTCCTCGTCGCTGTCGGCGCGCTCGCGTACTTCGGCGTCTTCAACCCGAACAAGTGGGCGCCGAACAGTTTCAGCATGAGCGACGGGTTCGCCATCAGCCAGTTCAAGGTTGACGAGGGGAGCTTCCAGTTCGCCTTGCACAACTCGATGGGCACCGCGGTCTCGATTCTCGGGTACACGGTGACGGGCGATTGCGAGACGAGCCGGACGTACGGCGAGGGGGCGGTGCCGTATCTCGATAATAACGACGACGCGTGGATTATCATTCCCGCGTGCAAGGGCGCGCCCGGCAGTCGTTTCAAGGCGGAGTTGAAGCTCACGTATCAGAAGAGCGATGAGACGGTCACGCACGACACGACAGGCTCGGTCTCGACGCTGGTGGAGGCTGGCGAGTCGCCGCCCGGCGACGGCTCGTGCCTCCCTGACTGCGAGGGCAAGTCGTGCGGGGATGATGGTTGCGGCGGAGATTGTGGGTCTTGCGGTTTCACTCGAAAGTGCTGTCCGAACGGGGCGTGCATCCCCTTTGATCAGAATTGCAAACTCGCAGAGATTCCTGGCGGCGCTCTTCCTCCTTCTTGATGGAGGGATTTCTGACCGCCCAAACTTTTATAAACCTCCTCGTCGCTAGTTCTCGTTAATGGTGCAGAGAGGTGGGCGCGCGCGTCGGCGCGCGGGCAAGAAGTCTTCTGTCAGGGCTCGGCTGAGCAAGAGTTCTGTGAGCGCTCGTTCACGGCCTGTTCTTTCTCGTCGGAGTCGCTCTCAACGTCCAGAGTCGGGGTTCGTCAT
>DASH01000043.1 GCA_002503705.1 Candidatus Woesearchaeota archaeon UBA153
TCTCGCTTCGCGGCGACCCTGCGGCAGCCACTGCTTCCTCGTCAGGTTGCGCAATCCGATTGGTGTGGTCGGCAGGACACTGCCGTCAAGAGGCTGCCAAGGCAGGGTCGCACGACTTTTTCATCGCGGCGGGCGGGGCGGGCGCTGCCCCGAACTCCTCGTACCAGTTCTCGCGCGTCTGCACTGACGACGTCGTTTCACGAGGAGCACCTCACGACGAACGAGAACCGCACAACGGACTCGAACGAGAAAAAACGTGCCGCGCCAGCAATGACGAGCCATGCTCGGCGAAGATGATGAATCGACCGAGCGACGCTCAGTCAGCGATCGCAGAAAAACATAAAAACAGTCGTGCTGTTCCCTTGCACGAACGAAGAAGAAAAAGAAGACGAAGAGGTCGATGAGCGCATGGAAGTGACGTTCGCGTGCAAGGTGTTCCCGATCGAGCAGGTGCTGCGCTGCAGTTTCGGACTCTCCGCGGCAGAGTTCCGCGTCCTGAAAATCCTCCTCGCGAAAGGGGAGAAGAGCGTTGAAGAGACCGCCGAGCACCTCGGCCGAGACCGGACGACGGTACAGCGCGCGATGGCCGGCCTGCTCAAGAAAGGCCTCGTCAAGCGCCGCCAGTACAACCTCGACGGCGGCGGCTACCAGTACGCGTACCATCCGCAAGACAAAGAGTGGATCAAGGAGCGGGTCAGCGAGCACTTTGACCGGTTCTCGAGAACAGTGAAGAACGAAATAGAGAGCTGGTGAACAGCGAGCGGAACGCGGAGAACCAGGTTCGGCCTTGCTTCGTCAGGCTCAGTCGGCTTTCTCAAGCAACACTTTCAGCTGGTCGTATACGTCCGGGTATCGTTCCGGGTCGAGCATGCTCGTGTGGAACGTCTCGCTGCCAACGCACGAACCGGAAACGTACGTCGCGGGGACTCCCGGAAGCTCTGCGCTCGTCACGGTGACGACGCCATCGCCCGACGCGTCACCCATCTCGCAACCCTCGCCGATGATCAAGAACATCGGCACGTCCGGCCGCTTGCCCGGGTCGTTCAGCTTCGCCAAGTACGGGCTTCCCGCAGTCATCTCGCCGCACTCCTTGTCAGCGCCGAAGAACGGGCAGAGCAACGCGACGTTCGAATCCACGCCGTTGCTCGGCGGGGCAATCATGACGAGCGCGGCGACGCTTCCCGTCCCAAAGAGCTGCGCGTAGCGTCGAGCGACGAGGCCGCCCATGCTGTGCGTCACGAGGAGGACCTGGTCGCTCCCCGTACGCTCCTTGAGCGTCTGAACAAGGTCCTTGACGCGGATCGCGTACGTGTCGATCGACTCGCTCTTCTCCAAACTGAGGATGTACGAAGAGCCCTGCAAGTACGTGTCGTAATAGTACGTGCCAGTGACCGCGACAGGAGAGGGACTCCGACCCCACACGCCGCGAGGGAGTTCCGAATGGGCGTCGTACGGCGTCAGCAATCCGGCGTCCACGTACAACCCCTCCGCTTCGAGCCGCTGCTTGACCGCGTTGAACGCGCCCGTCGAGTACTCGGGAGCGTTCCGCTCGTTCATCGAGTGGCCGTGCAGGAAAAGAACAGGGAGGCGTCCGCTCCCGTCGCACGCGTTGCACTCGCCGAGCGCGCAACACGCGGGGCGCGGCAAGGGGAGTGAGGCCTCGACGATGCTCGTCGCGTTGAACGCGGAGACGTCGATGAGGATGAAGCTCAGGCCTTCCAAGGCCTCGAGCGCGCCAGGGTCGAGGAGCGATGCATTCGAGAAGACCGCGGCGCAGCGCTCGAGGAGCGCCGAGGAGGAGTGGAGCGGCGTCACGTTTTCAGGAAGCGCGTCGACCGCGACGCGGAGGCTCTCGCACGCGTCGTTGAAGAGGGAGAGGGACGCGGAGAGCGAGAAGGAAGCGGAGGAAGCGGCAGGAGACGCGGAGGGAGAAGCGGCAGAAGAAGTGGTGGCTGAAGCTGAAGCGGTCGAAGACGAGGACGTCGAAGCGTTCGTCGTGTTGACGCTCTCGACGCTCGCCACTCTCGCCCGTTCGGCAATCGCCAGACTCTCAGCGGCGACCGTGTCGCTCCGGAGGAGCGCCGTCGCGGTCTCGAGGAGCCGCGTCGTCTCGTTCTCAATCTCGAACGCCGCCGTTCGACGCGTGAAGACGTCACGAGAGGGTTCCTCGCTCGTCCGGAACGAGAGCCGTTCGAGAGCGGAGAACAACGCCGCCGGACGGTTCGCGAGGGGGTCGTCGTGCGCAGAGAAGACTTTTCGTGCACGCTCGAGGGAGTCCATCCTGCGGAGTGAACGACCGAGGCTGTCGACGAGCGCGTGTTGCGCCGCGACGTACGCTGAAATTCTTTCGAGCACGGCGGTCGCCTCGTTCACCGTCGCGACCACGGCGGTTGAAGGGACTTCTCCGATGCTCGCGTACGACTCGCTCACCCACAAACTGTTGAGCTGAACTGCCTTCACGAGGTGCTCGTCCCTCGCCGCGACGATGCCGGAGAGGTTCTCCAGGCCGTCGAGGCTGACGCGGCGAACGCCTCGCAGCTCGCGCACGGCGTGCTCGAGACGAAGGACGTCCTCGTCCAGCTGTTTGACGAGCGACAAGTAGTACGGCACGTCGACGAACGCTTTCTGGCGCGCCGCGGCCTCGACAGGCGTCAGCGTGTAGTCGATCGTGACGAGCGCGGTCGCCGTGTGCGGTTCGCCGCCGCGACGGCACGACGCGCGTTCAAGGTTCGCGCACGAGACGACGAGGCTGTAGAGGAGTTGCCCTTCGCCTCGCGCGGGCGCGGTCACGGAGAACTCGACGCTCGCGTTGCTGTTCCGCAAGAGGAGCCCGCGTTGTTCAGCGACGACACGCGACGTGGAGAGGTCGGTCGTCGTCGCGTCGCAACTCGCCTCGCAGAACAAGTAGTTGTTCGTGCGAAGGTTGAACGAGACCGGGACGGTTTCACCGTTGACCAAGGTCACGGCCCTCGTCGTCGGCGTGAGCGTGATGACCAAATCTTGCGTAATCATCGCGTGGAGCTTCGCGTACAGGAGAATTGCGAGGACGAGCAGGAGAATGACGAGCACGGAGATGACGCGGCGCGTCTTGAAGAAGCGCCTCCAGCGCGGTTTCGGCTTCGTCGCGACCGTCGCTTCAACGGCAGGCGTGACCGCGGGAGCGCGGAGTTCCGGGAGCGGCTCGCCAAGAGAGGGCGCGGAGACCGGCTCCGTCGTCCCGACGAGGGGTGGCGCCGCGACAGGCGCAAGAGTCGTCGCGGAACGCTTCGTCGCACGACTCGGCCTCTTCGCACCGCGCCGCTTCGCAGTCGACCCCTTCTTCCGCACCACCATGACGAAGGCGAAGAAGAGTCCGCGTATTAAAATCTTTCTTCCCCAACGGTCGCGTTGAAAAAGTCGTGCGACCCCGCCTGAGCGGCCTCACGACACTAGTGTCCTGCAGGCTCGCGCCAATCGGTATGAGTTCTCCCGCGTCCGCACGGACGACGAACGTCAAGTCGTACGACTTCAGCACCGCGAAAGAACCACGAGAATGAGATCTTGCCGCGCCAGCACGAACCGGGCGACGCCCGGCATAATCATCGCGGAGTCTCGTCGGTGAGGAACAACAACGTTTAAAAAGGAGTCGTTGTTCACGACACTCCCGACAACGGGCTGCTAGCTCAGTTTGGTAGAGCAGCCGGCTCTTAACCGGCAGGTCAGGGGTTCAAGTCCCTTGCAGCCCATAGCAGTAGTAGTTGAAGGGGGTGTTTTGTATGGTGTGGGAGTTCGTTCTCATCGTCGCAGTCTTGTTCTACCTGCTCGTGTCGCTGCGCATCTTGAAGCAGTACGAGAGCGGCGTCGTCTTCCTGCTCGGCAGGTACTTGAAGACGAAACAGGCGGGACCGCGGCTCGTCTTCTTCATCTTCCAGACGATGGACCGCGTCGACCTGCGCTTGCGCACCATGGACATCCCAAAGCAGCAAGTGATGACTGAGGATAACGTGCCGATCACGGTGAACGGCGTCATCTACTTCAAAGTGATCGACCCGGCGACGGCGATCATCAAGGTGCAGGATTACGAGTACGCGATTACGAACTTCGCCGAGACCGCGTTGCGCGACGTCATCGGCTCGATGAGCCTGGA
The DNA here is from genome assembly GCA_002503705.1 of Candidatus Woesearchaeota archaeon UBA153. Classification (GTDB taxonomy): domain Archaea; phylum Nanobdellota; class Nanobdellia; order Woesearchaeales; family UBA525; genus UBA153. Next base: position 4,127 of record DASH01000043.1, read on the forward strand.
CGAGGTGCTCGCGAAGCGGGACAAGATCGGCGAGCGGATCCGCGACATCGTCGGCAAGGAGACGAAAGGGTGGGGTCTTGAAGTCGACCATATCAAGCTGCAGGACGTCGAGGTTCCTGACGACTTGAAGCGGTTGATGAGCCGTCAGGCGGCTGCAGAGCGCGAGAAGCGCGCGACCGTCATCAAGGCCGAAGGCGACCGGATGGCGTCCGAGAACTTGGCCAAGGCCGCGCAGGTCATGACGAAGTCGCCGGGCGCGATGCAGCTGCGCACGCTGCAGACGATCGACGGCCTCGGCCCGACGGCGAGCAACACAGTCGTCCTCGCCGTGCCGATCGAGCTGATGGAGCTCGTCAAGAACATCGCGAAGAAGTGAGCGATGCTCAACGAGAAAACGTTTTTCCAGTCTCTTTCTCTTCTTAATTCCTCGACGTCATCGCCACGGGCCGCTCGCTCACCGCTTCTTTGACCGTAAGGGCTGCGTCCCCGGGTGTCACGGAAACCGGAGGTTTCCGGGAGGTTGGAAACGTCCCGTTCCCAACCGGGCATCCCCCCGCGACGCCCTCATCCGTTCAACCACAGTCGCTCGCCTGAAGCCGGCGGCGATGACGGTGCAAGTGCTGTCGAATTCTACACAAAACTTTTAAAGAGCGCGGGGCGCTCCTCGAGCGGTAACTATCGTCAGAGGGTTCAAGGTCATTGTTGACGATACTGTGGAGGGATACACCTATGGCGAAACGGAAACACCATGAGAGTCACGAGCACGGCGATGAGCACGAGGCTCACGAGCACCACGACGCGAGCGCGGAGTCGAGCTTCTCGCCCGGTTTCTTGCGCGGTCTCGTCATCGCCCTCGGCATCCTCGTCGTCGCGAGCGCGTTCCTGCTCGGCTACCTCGTCGGCGGCCTGAACGGCGGCGACGGTTCGACGACCACGACGGGCGGCGCCGGCACCACGCTCGGCAGCGGCAAGTACGTCGCGGCGCCCGATGGCGCGCCGAAGGTCGAATTGTTCATCATGAGCTACTGCCCGTACGGGCTGCAGATGCAGAAGGCGTACATCCAAGCGGCGGACTTGCTGCAGGGCAAGGCTGATTTCAAGATCCGCTGGGTGAGCTACGCGATGCACGGCTTGACGGAGGTGCAGGAGAACCTGCGCCAGTACTGCATCCAGAAAGAGGAGCCGGCGAAGTACTCCGCGTACACGCGCTGCTTCGTCGAGAGCACGGACGCGAACGCGTGCGTCGCCGCCGCGAAGGTGGACAGCGCGAAGCTCGCGACGTGTATGGACGCTTCCGACAAGGAGTTCGGCATCATGGCGTCGTACAACGACCAGGCGAGCTGGTTGAGCGGCCGCTTCCCGCAGTTCAACATCGACAAGGCGTTGAACACGCAGTACGGCGTGCAGGGCAGCCCGACGATGGTGATCAACGGCCAGCAGGCGAGCGTGCAACGCTCCGCGGAAGCCGTGAAGACGGCGGTGTGCAACGCGTTCGGCGCGAACAAGCCGGCCGAGTGCGACACCGCGCTGAGCGCGACTGCAGAACAGCCGGGCAAGGGCGCGATTGGCGCGGGCAGCGGTGCCGCGACAGAAACGGGACAGTGCTGATTCGCGGCGAGAAACCTCTTTCCGAAACTTTTCTCTTCTTTCGCATGATACGCTCTCGATTGATGACGACGACAAGGGAGGGGAGCGATGTCGAGTTTCCAGAAAGAGAAGAGTCGCCTTGAGCAAAACTCGCCTTGAGAGTTGAGAATGCGCGAAGAGAACGCGTTTTTAAACGACGGAGCGGAGACCACGTAATCTTTATAAACGTCGTTGAGGGTCTTGGAAGGCATGGGTCGGGGTCTCAGCGCCAGTCAGGTCGTCATCCTCTCACTCCTCACGCTCATCGTTACTGTTCTCATCGTGTCATGCAGCAGTCAATATACCCCGCCGGATGACGGCGGCACAGTACCCGTCGTTCCGAACACCGACCCCAGCGTTCTGAACCCTGGGAGCGTGCGTCCCGACATCCCGCGTTCCGACCCTGGCGCGCCCGGCATGAACCCTGAGAGCGGCGCGGAGGCGATCACGACGCGTCCAGGCTCGAGCGCGACGCCGTACTCGTTCCTGAATACCGAGTCGTTCACCCGTCAAGGCTTGGCGAGTCTCGTCATCGGAGACGCGACGCATCCGTTCCTCGTCGGCGACGTCATCGGCGACGTGACACCAGTCCTGACGAGACAAGAGTTGCGGATGCTCGCGATGCGGCAACCCTCCTTGAAGGGCCGGTCGTTGCGCGCGGAGTCGTACGTGCGGTTCGATTTTGAGGAGGAGTCGACCGGCCTCCTCAGGCTCGTCCGTGACCCGGAGACTGAGACGTTGGACGAAGAGTTGTTCTTCGCGGAGGGGCGACCGATGTTCGAGTACGCGTACCTCTTGCAAGACGGCGCGTTCCCCTTGCTGGTCGGCGAGGAGTTGGACTTCTTCGGCGCCACGTATCTCGTCCAAGAGGCGAACAACCACACCGTCATCCTGTACGGTCGGAACGTTCCGCAGTACGTGACGCTCTCGAACGGCTCCTCATTGGACATCAACGGCACCTCGTACGCGGACACGCGCGTCACCGTCGACCCGTGGAGCGTCATCATCACGTACGACGCGCCAGACCCTGACCGGGACGGCGTCCGGTTGAAGCGCGGAGAGTCGTTGCGGCAGAAGCTCAAGAAACCCGAGATCCTGCTCAACCCGTTGTTCGACGTGAAGTTCGAAGGGCTCGAGCGGAGCGCGGGAAGCGCCTTCATCCTCTCGAGCGACGAGGAGAGCGTGACGCTCTCGTACGAGGACTCGTTCGGCGAGCCTTCACGGTTCGACCTCGCGTTCCTCGACGGGAGCACTCTCCGGTGGGGCGGCGAGGACGGCGCGTTGCGCTTCGAGCGGTGCGCGAGCGCGTCGTACTGCATCCGCGAGGGCGAGTCGTTCCTCGTGAATACGCGCGACGACACGTCGTGGGTCTTCACGATGAAGAGCGTGACCACGCTCGGCGACGCGCTCTTCGTGAAGGACCAGACGGGCGAGGAGCATCACGTCAAGCTCGTCGACACGAAACGGCGAGAGCAGAACTGTTCCGTGCTCGAGGGGACGTTGCAGCTCGCCGACACGATCATCCCGGTCAGAGTCTTGCACAATGAGACTCCTCAACGAGACCGCTCCCGCCTCAGGGTCGAGACGGCGTACGGGGAGCGGACGCTCTTCCTCGCGAGCGATCACGAGGCGCGCTTCCCGAAGAAGAACGAGACGACGGACTCGTTCGTCGTCGAGTTCGTCAGCCCGCGGCTCACCGCGCGGATTCCGGGACGGTCGTACGGCCTTGAAGAGGAAGTCCTCCCGTTACGCATCACGGTCGAGGACGGCGAGTTGCGCGTCGGCGTCGCGGGCGAGACGCTCGAACAAGCGAGAGAAGACAAGGACGTGTACGGGATGGTTTCGCAACGCGGCGTCCTCGTCACGTTGCGCGAGTCCGAAGACGGCGTGACGGGCGAGACGCTCGCGATCGACTACCCCGCCGACTACCGGGCAGGAATTGTCAGGATTTACGGGTGAAAAAGTTGTCTTCTCAGTATCGTGTCGTCACGGAAGGCGCTGTCAGCGTGAAGGTCGCGGTGGCAGAGAAGATCTCGAAGGAGCTCGACGTCTTCTACAATCCCGTCATGAAACTCAATCGCGACATCACCGTGCTGTTGCTCGAGACGCTGTGGGAGGCGCGCGAGAAAACACGCGAGGACGTGGGCGCGAAGTCGTCGTTCCGCGTCTGCTCTCCGCTCGCGGGAAGCGGCGTCAGAGAGTGCCGGATGGCGGTCGAGCTCTCGCGAGGCGTCGTCGAGGAGTTGAGCGTGAACGACTACAGCGCCGACGCGGTCAAGCTGGCGAAGCTGAACTTCAGACGGAACGCGAAGAAGCTGACGCTCCCGAAGAGCGAAATCACGTTTTCGTGCGACGAGGCGAACAAGCACTTGCTCGACAGCAAGGGGTTCTCGTACATCGACCTCGATCCGTTCGGCACGCCGAACCCGTTCCTCGACGCTGCCGTGAAGCGGCTGCAGCGCGGCGGCGTGCTCGGCGTGACGGCGACGGACACGTCAGCGTTGGCGGGGACGTACGTGCACCCGTGCCGGCGCAAGTACTGGAGCGAGCCGATGCGCAACCATTTGATGCA
>DASH01000077.1 GCA_002503705.1 Candidatus Woesearchaeota archaeon UBA153
AAGCAGCATTTCCCTCCGGGGGCTTCATGGCGTTCGGCAAGAAAGTGTACGGCCAGTCGCAGCAGCTGCAGTGCCCGTTCTGCGGCGGCCAGGCGACGGTGAAGAGCGAGCAAGGACTTCCCGTCTGCCACCGTCACACGAAATTAGAAATAAATCTGAAGTGCGCGTGCGGCGACTGGCTCGACGTCAAGGAGGGCAAGTACGGCACGTTCTACCTCTGTATGAAATGCGGCCCGATCAGCCCGAAGAAGATGTTCGAGATCAACGACTTGCCGCTGAAGAGCTACGAGGACGTCTGACGGTCGGCGAGGTACGTGTTGAGCAAGTCGACGTAGTCCTGCACGTGCCGCGTCACAAGAAAATGTTTGCGGACGTGTTCGCGGCCCGCCGCGCCGAGCCGTGAGCGGAGCGCCGCGTCCTGCAGCAAGCGGACCCCTTTCTCGACGCCCTCGTCCGGCGTCCGATACAAGAAGCCAGTCTCGCCGTCCAAAACCTGCAACGATATCCCGCCGACAGGCTTCGCGAGCACCGGCGTGCCTTTCCACAACGCTTCCGAAACGGTGAGGCCGAACCCTTCACGAAGAGAGTTCTGGAAGACGAACGCCGCCTCTTGCTGGAGCGCGTTGACGAGGGAGTCGTCTTTCACGGTGAGGACGTGGACGTCCGGGAGTCGTTCGGCGCGTTCTTTCACCTCGAGATAGATGCGAGGCCCTTCCGGGTCGTCGGAAGCCATGCTGCCGATGAGGACGAGACGGCACGGTTCCCGCTCACGAATCCGTTCGTACATCGCGAGGACGCCAAGCGGGTCTTTCCACGGGTCGAAGCGCGAGACTTGGACGATGAGCGGCTTGTCCAGAGGGATGCCCGCGTCAAGGATGCGCCGTCGCGCCTCGTCGCGGTCGAGCGGCGCGTTCTTCGGCGCGAGCGGGTCGATGCTCGGCGCGATCGTGAACTGCGGCGCGTCAACGCCGGGTAGGCGGAACGCTTCGGTGGAGACGATGACGCCTTCGTACTGCTTGATGAACGGGAGGAGGAAGTCGAGCGTCTCGCGATTCGGGTGCGTGACGTCGATATGGCACCGCCACAGCCAGCACGCGCGCGCAGGGTACTCCGCGATCATCGCGAGCGGTTGCGGATCATGGATGATGACGAAATCGTGCGCGTCGAGATGGTTGATGAGCGCGTTCCGATGGCAGTACTCGAGATAGAGGAGCTCGTTTTCTGACGACGGACGCCACGACGCGCCTTGCAGGGAGTTGTGCATGCCTTTCGTGACGGCGAAGAATTCGTCGCTGCCGAGGAGGACGCGCCACCCCGTCTTCAAGCCGAGGTCGTTCATGAGGAAGACGAGCGTGTTGAGTATCTCCGCGACGCCGCCGCCGTTGTTCGTCGCGTTCACGTGGACGACGCGTTTGCCGTGGAGCGGGAGAGCGCTCCGACGGAGGTGCGCGATCGTCTCCGCGCCGACGAATTGCGCGTACTCATCAAGCCGAGGAATCACCAGTGCACCTCTTGTTCGCCCCGTCTCTCGTCCATCTACCTCTCATCCGTGATCGCCGGCGCGTCCATCAGGGCAGCCGCCGATATCTCGTGTTGACGAGGACCCATTCGACGAAGAGGAGGAAGAGCGCGAGCACCATGAAGTGCGCCCGTAAATCCTTGCGGATGAGCTGAACGCTCGTGTCGTCCGTGATCTGCTGGAACGCCGCCAAGAGATCTGTCGCGGTGTCCGCTTTCGCGTACGTCCCTTTCGTCGCGTTCGCGATGCCGACGAGGTTCTGCTCGTTGTAGACCGAGCTGACGTTGTAGTACGTCGGCAGGTAGCCGATCGGCCCCGAATCCGTGCCGATGCCGATCGTGTGGACGCGGACGTGGTGCTCTTGCGCGTACGCGATCGCGCGCTGCAAGGACTTGTCGAGGAACGACTCGATCGTGTTGCTCCCGTCCGTGATGAGGATGACCGAACGCCCTTTCTCGTTGTCCAACAGCAAGTTCGTGCTCGTGATGATGGCGCCCGGGATGTCGGTGCCGCCCGCTTCCATCGGCGCGAGCGAGGCGACCGCCTCCTTCGCCGCCGCACGATCGTCGACGGGCGGGGTGATGATGAACGCGACGCCGCTGAACGAGACGACGCCGACGCGCGCGTGGCCGGGAAGCGCGTCGATGAAGAGCCGCGCGTCGTCTTTCGCCGCTTCGAGGCGCGTGGGCGGCACGTCCTGCGAGGTCATGGACGCGCTCGTGTCGATCGCGATGACGAAATCGTTGTTGCTGCTGTGCCCTTCGTACCAGAGCGTCGCTCCGCTCACGGCGAGCACGGCGAAGAGGACGATGAAGACGCGCAGCCACAAGAGAGAGTAGTTCCTCGTGATGAGCCGCTCGCCCGTGATGCGTTTCAACGCGCGGAAGTTCGCGAAACGCAAGGCGCGCTTCTGCACGTACCGGAGGAAGAGGAAGTGGCCGATGACGACGAGGGGGACTGCGAAGAGGAACCAGAGGTTCGCGGCGTGCTCGAACGTTAATTGAACCATCATGCACCTCTCTTTCAGCGCGCGCCATCACACCTTCATGAACTTGCCGCGTTTGCGGAAGTAGCCGATGAGCTGGTCGAACGGGTCGCGCGACGTGTCCACGCGGAGGAAGCCCGCCTTCGCCGTGTCGAAGACGTTCTTGATGTACGCCTCTCCCGCCTTGTTCTCCGCCTCGTAACGGGCGGCGTACTGTTTCAAGTCGATAAGGAGTTGGCTCTTCCCGGCAGGGTCCTGGACGACGACCTGCAACCCTTCAAGCGGGAGGAAGGAGTCGTGCGGGTCGCGCACCATGATACCGATGAGGTCGGAACGCGAGGAGAGCATGCGGATGTACCGCTCCCACCCTTCCGAAAGGTCGAGGAAGTCGCTGATGAGGATGATGAGGTTGCGCTGGCGGAACATCCCGTTCACGAGCTTGATCGCCTGTTTCAAGTCGCGCTTGCCGCCGTAATGGTCGCCGTTCTGCAAGTCCGTGGCGAGACGGTAGATGACCTCGTGGCCGATGCTCGGCATCTGCTTCGCGATGATCTGGTCGTTGAACAACGCGTACCCGATGCTGTCGCCCGCGTCAAGGATGGCCGTGGCGAGGTTGAACGTCATCTCGGCGGCGTACTCGCACTTCAGCTTCGCCGTGCTCGTGAAGAGCATCGTGTCGTTCACGTCCAGGAGGAAGAAGACGCTCACCGCCTTGTACTCCTCGAACTCGCGCACGAGGACGTCCTTCGCGCGGAGCGTCGCGTTCCAGTCGATGCGGCTCGCGTCGTCGCCGTACGTGTACTGGCGGAACCCTGCGAACTCCATCCCGCGCCCTTTCAGCATGGCGACCCAGCTGCCTTCAAGGACTCTGCTCAGGACGTGGCGCTTCGCGCGGATGTCCACGTTGTGCAGTTGCGGCAGGAGATCGAGTTCGAGCTGTTTGACCGGCATTGCCTCACCACTCTCCGAAACCACTCCTTGAGAAGGAGTGTTTATAAAGATTTGGTGGGATGTATGCGTCGTTACCAGCCGCTCGCTCATCGAGAGTGTGACAGCAAGGGCTGCGTCCCCGACGGGGCAAAACTCGGACGGATTCCTCGTAGGTCGCTCGGAGGCCTCGCGACCAACCCCCGCGACGCCCTCGATTCTCTTCTCTGCTGACGCTCGCCTGACGCTGGTAACGACGCCGAAGACGAAGAAGAACGGGAGGTCGACGGTTAACTATTTAAAGGACGGATTGCTGGAGGAAGGTAAGAAGGGGTGTGCTGAGCTTTGGCCGCGAATACTGACGAAGAGTACCGCGTCTTGCAGACGGAAGAGTTCCAGGGGAAGATTCAGTACTACGGCAAGCAGTTCGAGCGGATCAAGGAGGAGATGAAGAAGATTCTCGTCGGCCAGAACGCGGTCGTCGACTCGCTCATCGAGGCCTTACTCGCGAACGGCCACGTCCTCGTCGAAGGCATCCCGGGCGTGGGGAAGACGCTCATCGTCCGAACGCTCTCGAAAATCACGGGGTGCCAGTTCTCCCGCATCCAGTTCACCCCGGACTTGCTCCCGACGGACATCGTCGGCATCACGACGTACGAAGAGGGCAAGGGGTTCTTCACCGTGAAAGGCCCGGTCTTCAGCAACTTCGTCCTCGCGGACGAGATCAACCGCAGCCCGCCGAAAGTCCAATCAGCCCTACTGGAGAGCATGCAAGAACGCCAGGCGACGATCGGCAAGGAGACGTTCCAGCTACCCGCGCCGTTCTTCGTCATGGCGACGCAGAACCCGATTGAGCAGCTCGGCACGTACAAGCTTCCGGAAGCGCAAGTCGACCGTTTCCTCTACAAGGTGATCATCGGCTACCCGACGGTGGAGGAGGAGATCGAGATCTTGAAGAAGAACATCACGATCCACGAGTTCACCGATTTCGAGCTCGAGCCCGTGCTGACCGCGACGGACATCCTGGACGCGCAACGCTTCACCAAGCAAGTGTACGTGAACAAGAAGATGGAACGGTATATCGTCCGCATCGTCGAGGCGACGCGCGACCCGAAGAAGTACCATCTCGACAATGGGAAGTACATCGGGTACGGCGCGAGTCCGAGAAGCAGCATCGCGTTGTACATCTCAGCGAAGGCGCACGCGCTCGTCCAAGGACGAGGGTACGTCACGCCGCAAGACATCAAGGATGTCGCGTACAACGTCTTGCGCCACCGCGTCCTCCTCAATTTCGAGGGTGAAGCGGAGGAAATCAAGCCGGAACAGGTGATCAAAGAGATTCTCGACAAGGTCCCGATCATCTGAACCGAGAGGACGATCATGACGGCGACTCCAGCGGTGAAGGCTCCGGGCGACGAGACGCGGCAACGCATCGCGGACGCCGCGCGCGACACCCGACGGAAGGCGGAGTTCTTGCGTCGACGGCCGATTATCGACCAGGGCGAGGTGTACGCGCTCGCCAAGGAGTTCTTCAAGGCGTACTTGGGCAAGCCGTTCGAGTACACGGCGGACGAGCTGCAGCAGGAGTTGCACCGCGTCTACTTGAGCGTCGGGGTGCGCAAGCGCGTCGAAGTGTTGATCGAGAAGATCTCGCTCGTCGAGTACACTGATACGCAGTACAGCCAGGCGGAGCTGCAGCTCATGCTCGAGGACCTCTCGGGAATCGTGAAGGAGTTGGTGACTGAGCGGAAGCGCCACCGGCCGTTCCTCACGAGGTTGGCGGACTGGCTTTTCCGGAAGAAGGTGGAGGAGCGGCGGACGGTCATCACTGATTTCCCCATGCTCGAGCCGAACGACCCGGTCACCGTCGAGTTGAACACGCTCCTCGAGAGGATCTACCTCTCGTTAGAAGAGAACGATGTCAAGTCCGCGGCGAAACTCTACAAGCGCCTCCTGCACAAGTACAACCATCTCGGCTCGACAGTCCAGCGCGAGTTCTACCACAAAGTGAACGAGGCGTACGAGGCGATCGCGCGGCAGCAGGCGTGAAGTCTCGCCCGTTCTTCTCCGCAAACGTTCGCCGAGCATGGCTCGTCATTGCTGGCGCGGCACGGATTGAGTCGTCCAAGTTCTCAGGAGTACATCCCCGCGGATAAAGAACGACGAGCATGAATCTTTGCCGCGCCAGCCAGGCTCGGCCAGAGGCCGAGATGACCTAAGAAGAAAAAGAGAATATTGTTGAAAGAAAAAGTAGACAGAAAAGAGTTTTCTCCCCAGTCATACAGCGTAGACTTGCTGGAAGACCGAGTCCACATCCGATTCGCGCCAACCCCGCTGGATGAGCGAGTTGCGGATCACGAGGTCGTCATACCCTTTGCTCCGCTCGCCGAAGATGAACTCCTTCAGCGATTCAACCTGTTGCGGCGAGAGACCGGATGCCGCGCCACCGCCGCGAGACAGTCCCGCTTCCGGGTGAAAGAGCGCCTGCAAGCTCCCCCAGAGATCGTGCACGTCCAGCTTGCCCTCGTAGAACAAGTAACCGACCGTGCCGCCGAGGACGAGGAGGAGGACGAGACCGATGATGGAGAGCAGGAGGCCGCTGCCGTTCGACGATGACGACCGTCGTTCCGAAACATCGAGATTGTTCTTGTCGTACGAGTCGTCCGACGAGTCGCACGCGTCGCCCACGCCATCACCATCAACATCCTCCTGAAACGGGTTCGCGTGTACAGGACAATTGTCCTCAGCATCAGGGACACCGTCGCCATCAAAGTCGGGCGTCGTCGAACCACCCGCCGCGGTGTCGCACGCATCGCCCACGCCATCACCATCAACATCCTCCTGGCCCGGGTTCGCTTGGTACGGGCAGTTGTCGAGATCGTTCAAGACCCCGTCATTATCATAGTCGTTGTTCGTCACGCTTCCCGTGACGATGAACGTCGTCGTCGCGTTGAGCGAGTGTTGCGTCGCGTCCCGCGCCACGACCGAGTACGTTCCCGCGGCGCGCTCGCCAGTCAAGACGTACGTGAACGAAAACGTCCCGTTCGCCGTGGTCGTCAAGGTCTTAGCGTACTCGTTCGCGTCCGGTTTGAGGATCGTCACGACAGTCGAACTCGACGGCCGGAACCCCGCGCCCGTCATCGTCGCTGTCGCGCCGACCGGATAGCTCGCCTTGTCGGTCGAGACGCGCACGGTGAGTTTCGTGATCGTGAGGAGCGCGGAGGCGTTTCCTTCCGCGTTGCCGACTTGCGAAGAAGCGACCGTGTACGTGCCGGGGGGGATGTTGAGACGGAGCGGCCATTGCGCAGTGAACGCGCCGCGAGAGTCGGCCATCACCGTCTTCACATCGACCTCTCCGGCAGGGTCTGCAAGGGCGAGGCGGACCGAGGCGTCGGCGAGGAACCGCGCGCCCGTCACGGTGATCGACGCGCCTTGCGCGACGCTTGAAGGCGCCACGGTGATCGAAGCGAGACCACCCGTCGCGTTCCCGTCATCATCGTCCGGAGGGAGGCCTCCGCCCGGAACCCCGCCGGGTGGCGGGGGAGCCGATGGCGGTCCCGCGGCCCAGACCGCCACCGCCGCCGAGAGCAGCAGCAGGCAGATGACGATAACGGTCATGAAGACATTCCGAAGATTGTTGCGGTTCTTGGACATACTCTCACCTCGATATTCGCTGTTGTTTGAATTTTTCCGACGATCGTTCACGCGCTTCCTTCCAGCAATCCGCGCTTCCTTCCAGCAATCACTCCCCCCTGTTCAAAAATCATACGTCTTCTTTGTTGTGTGATGATAATACCCGACGCAGGCGCCGGCGACGAGGAGCGCGACCGCGAGGAGGAGGAAGCCGACCCGCTTGAGCGTCTCTTCATTCATCTCGAGCGAGAACGCCCTGATGATGGCGGGCGATTGCTCCGCCACCTGGGTCTTGCTCATCAAGTACTGGCACCCGTTGATGACCATGTCGAGCAACTGCCCCGCGCCCGTGATGTCGCCACTCGAGAGCCGGTGCTCTCCTTCAAGGAGGAGCTCATTCAGCTCTTGACAAGCGTTGTTCTGGCTGAGGAGGTCGCGCGCGAACGTGACTTTCAGCTCGAGCTCCTTGCCCTGCTGCGACTGCTCGATGCTCGTGAAGAGGATGAGCGCGGTATCCTGGAAGAGCGGGTCGGTCACGTTCGCGGAGACGGTCACCTCGAAGTTCTCGCCGAGACGGTAGCCGGAGACGTACATCGTGACCTGTTCCGTAGCGTCGGAAACAAGCTCTTCGATGTAGTTCGTGTCGAACTCGATGGTCACGTTCGAGGCGTTGGCCTCAGCGCCGAGGAAGATCTTCGTGAGCGGCGCGGTCCAGTTGCTGTGCAGCACGATCGGGACGGCGACCGTGCCGTTCTTCTGGATCGTGATGAGCTTGGGCGCGATGATCGTGAGCGGCTTCGGCCGATCGACCTCAGTCTCGACCGGCAAGACGGTCGTCGTGGAAGAGCTCGACCCTCCGCCGCCGCTGCTCGTGACGACTTGCTGCTGCGTGGGCAGCGCGGTCACGGTGATCGTGACGAGATTGCTCGCCACGCTCGCCCCGTCGGCGTCCGTCGCGGTGAACTGGACGACGCAGCTGCCGATGACGAGCGGCGTCAAGCGCAACGAGTCCTCGATGAACGTGATGGTGGCGACGCTGCACGTCGTCGAGGAGTACGTCAGGCCGGAACTCTCGTTCCCGCTGATGATGCCGCTCGAGTCGAGATCGTCATCAGGGTCGTAGAACCGGTTGAGCGCGCTCGTCCGGAGGAAGTAGTCGGCGTACGTCGTCGTGCTGTCGATGGAGAGCGGCGTGGTCAGGTTGTTCGAGAGGACGGGCGGCCGGTTCACGTTCGTCACGTTCAACGCCCACGTCCACGACGAGCTCTCGAGGAAGGTGTCGTTCACGACGACGGAGACGTTGTGCGTCCCGCTCGAGAAGAAGTCGAAGCTCCGCGTATGGTTCGCCTGGTTCGTCGGCCCTTGGACGAGGACGCCGTCGAAGTACCACGCGTAGTTGAGTTGGCTCTTCAGCGTCGTGTCGTCCGTCACGTTGACGGCGAAGAGGAGGCCGTTCGTATCCTCCGGCAGCGTGACCGCTTCCGTGCCGCTCGTCGCGTCCGGGATGTCGAGCCAGTCGTCGACGAGCGAATCGTTCGTCCCGTTCCCGTACGGCCGGATCGCGGTGAAGTTCGGCGGTTCTGTGTCCGCGAAGATTTCGAACGTGACGGTGGTCGTGGTGACGAGGCCGCTCGCGTCGGTCGCGTTGAGCTGTACGGTATGGGTGCCGACGACGCTCGCGTTCGGCGTGAACGTGAGGAGCGCGAAGACGACGTCGTCCACGGTCTGGACGTACGTGATGGTCATCCACGTGAGGTTCGCGGTGAACGTGAGGTTTTCGCTCGACTCGTCAAGGAGCAAGTCCTCGTCGCTCGCGCGGAGCTCGTACGAGAACTCGTGGTCTTCCACGATGGTCTCGGCGCTGAAATCATACTTGGTCCAAGAGGGCGTATCGTTCGTGTTCGTGACGAGGATGGTCAAGTTCTGCGTTCCCGTCGCTCCGCGCGTGTCGGTGATCGTGATCGTGAAGACGTGCGTGCCGATCTCGTCTTGCACGGGCGCGAGCGTGAGGTTGCCGGTCGTCGTGTTGAGGCTCGCGGCGGAGAGGGAGCCGTTCGTGAACGCTCCCGCGTAGCTCGCGACGCTGTCGCCGAGGTCGTCATCGTGCGCGTACCAGCTCGTGTTGAACGTGCACGTCGTCTTCTCCGCGCACGTGAGGACGGGGAACGTCTGGTTGAAGTACGGCCTCGTATTGTTCCGGATCTCGAAGGTGATGAGCTCAGTGTCGCACAACCCCTCATCGTCGCACAAGGTGATGTTGACGCTC
>DASH01000010.1 GCA_002503705.1 Candidatus Woesearchaeota archaeon UBA153
ACGCCTAAATGTCAGACATCAGTTCGAACCGAAAAACATCGAAGACGTCACCAAGTTCGTCAGGGATAGCAATATCACCAGCATCCAATACTTCTTCACCGACCTAACAGGAGAGCTGAAGACATTCCTCTTCCAGCCGTCGGAATGGGAGCGCGCCGCGACGACCGGGATGACGTTCGATGGCTCGTCCATCCAAGGGTACGAGCGCATCAAGGAGAGTGACATGGTCCTGTTCCCGCATCCCGAGACCGCGAGAATCCTCCCGTTCCCTGTCGGGCCAAGCCGCACCATCGCGATGTTCGCAGAGGTGCGCAACCCGAAGACTGGCGACGTCTACAAGGACGATACGCGCCACATCCTCAAGCGCAACCTCGAAGCGATGGTCAAGGAAGGCTTCTCGCACATGAACATCGGCCCAGAAGCTGAATTCTTCTATTTCCAAAGGGAAGGAAGCACGGAGCTGACCGACCACGCGAGTTACTTCTCCGGTGACGACGCAGGCGCCCCCATCCGCGTCTTGACGGTGATGGCGTTGGAAGCGATGCGGCTTAAGGTAGAGTACCACCACCACGAGGTCGCGCCGAGCCAGCACGAAATCGACTTGAAGTATGACAAGGCGCTCGAGATGGCGGACACTCTCCAAATCTACAAGCTCATCGTCAAAGATGTCGCACGCCGCTGCGGCGTGCACGCGACGTTCATGCCGAAGCCGCTCGCGGACGAAAACGGAAGTGGCATGCACGTCCATCTCTCCCTCTTCAAAGGCGACAAGAACGCGTTCTACGAGAGAGAAGGACCGTACAACCTCTCCAAGACCGCGCAATCGTTCATGGAAGGAGTGTTGCAGCACGCGCCCGGCATCGTCCTCGTGACGAACCCGCAGTACAACTCGTACAAGCGCCTCGCGCCAGGGTTCGAAGCGCCAGTCTACCTCGCCTGGGCGTGGCGCAACCGGAGCGCGCTCATCAGGATTCCGGACAACAAGCAAGGAAACGAACAGGCGACGAGATTCGAAGCGAGATTCCCAGACCCGACAGCCAACCCGTACTTGACCTTCGCGGTGCTCCTCCGCGCGGGCTTGGACGGCGTGAAGCGAGGCACGACGCTGCGACAGGAGACGAAAGAGGATTTGTACAAGCTCGACGCTGCCGATCGCGAACGACGCGGCATCCCCAGCCTGCCGCACGACCTCTACGCAGCCATCCAAGAAGCGAAGAAGAGCCCGATTCTCGACGCGGCCTTAGGGGAGACGCTGAAGAAGAAGCTCATCGACCTCAAGCTGAGGGAGGTCGACGCATACCGACTCGCCGTGACGCCGCTCGAGCTCGCGAACGGACTGAAACTGTGAACCGTCACAGAAACCTTTTTCTTCACCTTTCCCCACTATTCAGGAGGGAAAAGTTCTTATACTCTTCTGCGCTTCCCGGAAGCCATGGCGTACCAGCGGAAGCTGTCAGACGATGAAGAACGGAACGCCGCGGTCAGTTACCTGTGCGGCGTGTCGATGGACGCGCTCGAGCGAGAGTTCCGCGTCTCTGAAGAGACGATTCGCCGGACGATCATCTGCAACCGGTCGAAAGGCCCGGAAGGCGGCTGGAACGACAAGCTCGTCGAGTTCTATCGTGAGACGCCGGAGCACCAGCGCATCCAGAACGCGGCGCACCTCTACCTCGTCACCGAGTTCAACGAACCCTTGCCCGGCGCCGAACTCGTCGAAGCGACCCACGAGCAGGCCAAAAACCTCCTCACCAACCACCTCTTCAACCCGAAAACAGAGAGCGTCGTCGCGTACTTCAACCTGGAAGGGCTGCTCGACCAGCCAGCGCCGCCGCGCCACGAGCTCTTCTGGGATGTCGCGGGCGCAGAAACACCTGAAGCGCGCGCCAACCTCCTCGTCGCGCTCGCCGCGAAACCATTCCTCCTCCAGTCCTACCAAAAAGGAACTCTCCGGACGCGGAACGCGTTCGAACGAGAGTACGAAGCGGTCACGAGTGAATTCGCGAAGCGCCTGTACAACGACGGGTTGGCGTGCGTCATCGACTACCACGCGCGATTCCTCGACGACGAACCGCTCGCGCGGACGCTCACGAGAGCGGAGAAGAACGCGGTCACGTTCTTCTACGGCCTCGACGGCAACAGCCAACGCACCCTGCAAGAGACGGGCGAACTCCTCTCGAGGAAAGGAAGCGAAGAGTCAACGACGAAAGAGAACGTCCGCCAACTCCTCAACAAAGGGCTCGCCCGGCTCAGACTCGCCGCGAACCTGCCGCGCAGCACGCTCACAGGCCTCGACACGCTCCCCGCGGGCCGGCCGTGGCGACGCCATAAAGAGTAAAAAGTGCATTCTCAGAAAGCGGGCGCCGAGACGACCTCGAATTCGGCTGGCGCGGCAAAAGTCATGGTCGTAGTTCTTGATTGCACGGAGGTACGAGACGGTACGACGGACGCGTACGAGAAATTCACGACTGACGAGAAAATCCTGGCCGCGCCAGCACGAGTCGGCCAATGGCCGAGAACAAGCGGACGCCGAGACAATCCTCGAGCGTTGCTCTCGGAGCCTCGGCTTCGCTTTCGTCGCCACGGCTCCTCAAGCGGGCGCCGAGAGTTGCACTCGGGTATGACTGGTCTGCAGCCAGTTGCCTTACTGCTTGGCTACGCCCGCATCAACGCGCGAGAGGAGCGGAAAGGGGTTTTTAAGGGTTGTTGTCGAGGTGGGCCTTTGAGGGATG
>DASH01000028.1 GCA_002503705.1 Candidatus Woesearchaeota archaeon UBA153
GGGCCTGAGCGCGTACAAGCTGACCTCGACGGCCATCACCCACACTCCCTTGCAGGAGCACGTCGCGAAGCTCGGCAAGCCAGTCATCTTCTCGACAGGAGCAAGCGATATCGGCGAGGTGAATGAGGCCTACAAGACCATCAGGAACCACAATCAGGACGTTGCGATGCTGCACTGTATCGTCAGCTATCCGCACGAGCTTGGCGACTGCAACTTGGAAGTCCTCACGACGTTCCAGCGATGCTTCCCGGACGCTGTTGTCGGATGGTCCGACCACACGAAAGATCCTGTCGCCGCGCCCGTCGCCGCCGTCGCGCTCGGGGCGAAAATCGTGGAGAAGCACATCACGTTGGACAAAAATCTTCCCGGCCCCGACCACTTCTTCGCACTCGAGCCGTACGATCTCAAGGCAATGGTTCAAGCCATCAGGAAAACTGAGGCGAACCTGCGGCGTGGCGAGCGCGTCGCCGTCGCGCCGAAGCTCCTCGGGAGCGGTGAGAAGAAGGTCTACGACGTCGAGAAGTACAGCAAGCGGTTCAGCAACCAGAGCATCTTCGCGACGCGCGCCTTGAAGCGCGGTGAACGCCTCACAGGAGCGAAGATCAGGATCCTCCGGCCGGGGAACAAGGAGCCCGGGCTCGAGCCGCGGTTCTACCCGCTTCTCGTCAAGAAGGGTTACCGGCTCGCGCAAGACGTCCGAGCGGACGACCCTCTCACGTGGGACTGTCTGATGTCACGATGAAGCTTCGAATCGTCGCAATCGTCCAGGCCCGCATGGGCTCGACCCGCCTGCCCGGCAAGGCGCTCCTCCCCCTCGGGGGTGACGTCGTCCTCGGCCTGCTCTTGCGGCGACTCAAACAGTCGAGACTCATCACGAGAGTCGTCGTCGCCACTTCGACGAGGCAGGAGAACGACTCGCTCGCAGCCTTCTGCGCTCGCCGGAAAGTCCCGTGCTTCCGCGGGGATGAAGAGGACGTTCTCGGGCGTTTCGCCGCGTGCGCGGAGCAGCACGACGCGGAGGTCATCGTGAGGGTCACGGGTGATGAGCCGTTGCTCGATCCTGAAATCGTCGACCGGACCATCAAGAAGTTTCTCAGCGGACGATGGGATGTCGTGAGCACCGGTCACAGTCGTTGCGTGCCGAAAGGGCTTGACTGTGAAGTCTTCTCCCGGAAGACGCTCCGGAAGCTGCTCGCGAACTCGAGGAGTGCGAGCGACCGTGAGCACGTGACGAGCATCGCGTACCGCTCTTCAGGGTTCAAGGTTGCGGGCATCAGGGATCTCGTCGTCGCGCAAGAGTACCGTCCGGAAATCGTCCTCACGCTGGACGATGCGCACGATTATGCGTTCTTGCGAAGGCTCGTCCGGATTGTCGGACCGCGAGCGGGGCTGCAGGAGATTATTGCGGGCGTGGATTCGGCGAGATCGGCGTATTATCGTCGCGCGAAGCCGAGACGACCGTATCGGGTCGCGTACGTAATCACGGCGTGCAAGGAGTACGGGACTGGTCACGTGCATACGGCACGGGCAGTCACTGAAGCGCTCGCGAAGGAGCTCCCAGTGGCGGTCTCGTTCTTCGCGACGAGGCTTCCCGGCGTCGAGATTGCGACGGCGCCGTTACGGCGCGACGGGTCTCGCGTGACGATCTACCCGTCGGGAAGATTGCTCGACGCCCTCAAGCGTTTCTCTCCGGATATCGTCCTGGTCGACATCGATTCGAGGACTGCACGCCGCGACGAGCTGCAGCGGCTCGCGGAAAAGCATCCTGTCGCGTACTTCGATTATGTCGGCATCGAGGGGTTCTCGCCAGCCATCATCTTCAACCGAAGCCTGTTGTTCAATGAAAAGAAGAAGTACGCTGAACGCATCGGCACGCAATACTACACGGGGACGGGCTTCTTCCCCCTCTCCGCGGCACAAGACTGTGCGACCAGGACTGCTCGTGCGTCGCGCGGCCCGCCCCGACGATTCCTCGTCACGATGGGCGGTTCCGACCCTCGCAACCTCACGTTGCGCATCGTCCAACAGCTCCGCCAACTCCGACAATCATTCGCGGCGACCATCATCTGCGGCGCGCTCTACGGACAGCACGACCGCTTGCGACGGGTCCTCGATGACGATGCACGGTTCCGCGTGCTCAGCCCCCAGCAACATCTCTTGCCGTTGATGGCGGCGAACGACGTCATCCTCTGCAATAGCGGACGCACAGCGTATGAAGCGTGCGCCGTCGGCGTCCCCATGATCCTCTACCCGCAAAACCTTCCGGAGACGATGGTGGCGAAAGAGTTCCACCGGCTCGGCGCGGGCAGCTATGAACCGCGCACGCGCCTGAGCGCGCTCCTGCCGAAGCTCACTCCTGCGCGCCGGCGACGCATGCAGCGGACGCAACGACTCCTGCTCGACGGCAACGGCGCGGAAAGGGTCGCGTCGCGGCTCTCGATGTACCTGACGAACCATTGCGAGGAACGCTGAACCAACGAGGCGAGGCAGAGACGAGCGGCTGCAACCGTGCGGGCCGCACGAAAATATATAAACCGTACGAGGGATTCCCAGACGATGAAACGCCGCATAGAACTCCTGGAGACGACGCTGCGCGACGGGAGCTACACAATCGACTTCCGATTCACCGCTGAGGACACGCGTCGGATTGCCGCAAAGCTCGAGAAGGCGGGCTTCGACCTCATCGAGCTCGGCCACGGCATAGGATTGAACGCGACGAAGACGGTGCAGCCGGCGGCGGCGACCGACGAAGAGTACCTGCAAGCGGCGCACGAGTCGCTCAAGCGCGCGACGTGGTGCATGTTCTGCATCCCCGGATTCGCGACAATCGACCACGTCGAGCTCGCCGCCAAACGCGGGATGCCGTTCATCCGGATCGGAACGAACATCACCGAGTATGAGAAGGCGGAACCGTTCGTCAAGCGTGCGAAAGAGCTCGGGATGCGCGTCTCGCTCAACCTGATGAAGTCATACGTCGTCTCGCTCTCCGAATTCATCAGAATCGCGAAGATTGTCGAGGGATACGGCTCGGACGTCGTCGTCCTCGTCGACTCGGCAGGGAACATGCTGCCAGAAGACGTGGCGCAGTACATCCGAGCGATGCGGAAAGAGCTGCGGTGCAAGATTGGCTTCCACGGCCATGACAATCTCGGCCTCGCGAACGGGAACACGCTCGTCGCGGTGGAGGAAGGAGCGGACATCATCGACACCTCACTGCGCGGTATCGGGCGGAGCTCCGGCAACGCACAAACGGAGACGATGCTGCTCCTGCTGAAGCGACGCGGTTACGACCTCAACATCGATGTCAAGCAGGCGATGGCAATCGGCGAGGAGGAGATTGCGCCGCTCGTCCGTGAAGCGCGAGGCGCGTCTCCGGTCGACGCAATCTGCGGGTATGCCGGTTTCCACTCGAGCTACCTCCCAATAGTCGAGAAGGCGGCGAAAGAGCGCGGCGTTGACTTGCTCGACCTCATCCTCGAAGTATGCACGATCAACCGCGTCAGGGTGACCAACGCGGTCGTCGCCGAGGCCATTGAACGCATCAAGGGACGTGCATGAAAACACTCCTCCTCCTCGGCGGTTCGCATTTCTACCGGCCGCTCATCGCGAAAGCGCACGAGCTCGGGCTCCGGGTCGTCCTCGTCGACAAGAACCCTAACGTCGTCGGGCGGTCTGAAGCGGACGTCTTCGAGCAAGCAGACATCATCGATACAGACGCAGTCCTTGCAGTCGCACGAAACTACTTGGTCGACGCGATTCTACCCGTCAACGATTGGGGCGTCGCGACCGCATCGACAGTCGCTGCCCAGCTCGGCCTCCGTGGCACGCCCACAGACGTCGTCGACGCGGCTTCGAACAAGCGCCTCATGCGGGAACGCTGGCGCGACGCAGGATGCGCGAACCCAGCGTACGAGGTGACGAGCACGAGTGACGAAGCAGTGAACGCGGCCCGCGTCATCGGCTACCCAATCATGCTCAAGGCTTCCGACAACATGGGCGCGAGCAGGGGCGTCGTCCGCAGCCTGGACGAGGCGGAACTCCAACGGCAGTACGCCTACTGCAAGGGGTTCTCACGCGACGGCACAGTCCTCGTCGAACGCTGCGCGGAAGGGAGCGAGCACAGCATCGAAGCACTCTCTATTAATGGCGAGGTCCACATCCTTGCCATCAGCGACAAAGTCAAGCTCCCCTACCCATACCGCGTCGACAAAGCAGTCCTCTACCCGACGCGCTTGGACGCCGCCCGGCAGGCTCGCATCCGAAAGACTGTCGAACGCGCGGTCAAGGCGCTCGGTATCGTGGACGGACCCTCACATACCGAACTAAGCTTCACCGCGGAAGGCCCCGTCCTCTTCGAGACCGCGTGCCGCGGCGGTGGAGGACGAATCTTCAGCGACATCGTCTTCCTCGTCACGGGTGTGGATTACGCGAAGGAGACGCTCAAACATCTCCTCGGCCAGCCCGTCTCGTTGCGACCGACGCGTCACGCCGCGGCAGCGCTCGGGTTCATCACGCCGCCGCCGGGGAGGATACTGGACCTGGACGGCGTCGAGGAAGCGACAAGGCTCCCGTATGTCTTCGCGTGCGAAAGCCTCAAGGCGATTGGCGAGACTGTCACGGAGGTCAAAAGCGGCGGGAATCGTGCTGGATATTACATCGTCACCGCGGAGACGCGCGACGACGTCGAACGATGTTTTGAGGAAATGGAACAGAAGACACTAATCCGGACGGGGTGAAAACGATGTGCTCACTCTCCAAAAGGATTCAAAGACTTCCGGCTTCAGCGACCGTCTCGCTCGCCGAACGAGTCCGCGCGCTCCAGGCGACCGGCGAGCACATACTCCGGATGGAGACTGGCGACCCTGACTTCCCCACTGCTGAAACGGTCATCGCGGCGACGATGGACGCGGCGAGACGCAGCCTCACCCATTACGGCCCGAGCAGGGGAA
>DASH01000065.1 GCA_002503705.1 Candidatus Woesearchaeota archaeon UBA153
ATGTTCACCTCGAACACATCGTTGTTGTGTGCACGAGTGTGGGAGCAAGAGTATAAGTAATAAAATGGTACAGTAGTTTACCATAAAATATAAATAGTCCGCGACCGCAACGAAGACGATGACAGACCGGACGAAGACGATGGCAGAACGAGTGACGGAAGGGCCGACAAGACCGACAAGAAGGACGACGCTGCGCGGGACGCCACGAGCGACGAACAACCCCTCGGCGACCCCGTGGGGCCTCCTCGGCATCACGCGGCAGGAGCTGCACGTGTACGAGACGCTCCTCGCGACGGGCGCGTGCACGGTGAGCGCGCTCGCGCGCCGGTCGGGACTCGACCAGCGGAGCGTCTACGACTCCATCGAGCGGCTCTTGCACAAAGGCCTCGTCGGAGAGATCCAAACCGGCAGCAAGCGGACGTTCCTCGCGCTCAACCCGTCGCTGCTCACGCAGATGCTCGCGGAAGAGCGCGCGAGTGTCGAACGAAAATTCTTGGCGCTCGAGGCGCTCGCGCGACAGGGCGCGCAAGAGCTCTCGCTACACCTCATTCCGGACAAGAAGTCATTCTTCGCGCTCATCCGGCGGACAACCGGCGCGCGCGACATCCACCTCGGGAACGGTTGCGAACGCGTCGTCGAGAACCCGAACTGGAAATTTTTCATCTTACACAATCGCGCGACGGCACGGGCGCCGGACCCGGAGCGATGCTCCGCTTCGATCATCGCGATTTTCACGACGGAACGGTTCCTCCTCTATTCCGTCGCGGACGAGAAAGGGTTCTTCGTCGACGATGCCGCGTTCGCGGAGAGCATGAAGGGGTATTTCGATGGGTGAAACGCGCGCGCAGGAACTCGTCCTCAGCGGCCTCGCGCGGCTCGGCACCGCGACGATTGGGCAGCTCAGCCGGAGCACGGGCCTGCATCGCCGCAGCGTCAAGCTCGTCCTCGAACGCCTCGAACGCGACGGACTCGTCACGACGACGAGCGTCGCGAACACGATCGTCTACGCGTTCGGAAACGTCGACGCGGCACGACGGCAAGCGCTGGCAAAGCTCGAACAGCTCGAACGGAGCGTGCCGCGCCTGCAGGCCGCGTACGACGAGACGAAAGACTCGCAAGTCATCAACGTACTGCACGGCCCGCCCGGCCTGCGCGCGTTACTCGTCGACGAGATCATCAAAGGCGTCGAAGTGCGCGCGTTCAAGCTGTCTCCGGAGCGTCCCGAGTTCGCCGCGGAGTTCGCGGCGAACGACGAGCGACGCGCCCGGCTCAAGATTCCCTTGCGCGTCCTCACACCGCTGCCCGTCGAGGAAAAGCGGTTGACCGCGCATCGGCGAACGCGACGACGCGGGGCGACGAACGCGTACGTCTACGGGAACAAGGTGACGTTGGTGCACAACGGGGCCGAGACGAGCATCATCAGCGTCAAGATTCCGGAAGTCACGCGGTACTTCACGGAACTGTTCGAGGACGAGTGGCGGCGAGTGAGAGTGAAAGAGGTCGAACGGGGAACGAAACGTCGGACGTAAAGCGACGCGTCAGACGCGCAGCAAGAGGTCAGACGTGAAACGAAATGTCAAACATGCAGCAAAACGTCAGACGTACAGCAGGTTCTCGTGGACGTGTTTCGTCTTCTCGCCGTAGATGAAGAGGTAGCTCCAGAGGAGGCCTTTGACTTTCGCCACCTGGACGCTGTACCCTGACTTGCGGAACTCTTCTTTCAGCGCGGCCTCGTCGCTTAAGAGTTTCGGGTTCGGCAGGAATTTGAAGTAGTCGACGTACTCGACGAAGCAGACCTTGCCGCGTTCGGGGAGGATGCGATGGAGGTCTTTCAGGACTTTCCGCAAGTCTTGGACGTACCCGAGCGCGCCGACGCTGAAGACGACATCAACGTCTTTCACGTCGGGATGGATGCGGTTCACGTGATGCGAATCGTGCAGCGTCCGGACGTGCACGATGCCGCGTTTCTGCAAGCGCCGTTCGAGAATCCGGATGTTCTTCGCGCTCAGGTCGGTCGCGGTGACGCGGCCTCCGGGAAGGACTTGTTCGGCGAGGCGCAGCGTCAACGTGCCCACGCCCGCGCCGTACTCGAGGATGTGCTTGCCTTCGAGACCGCGGAAGATGAAGAGTATCTCTCGTCGGAGACGCTTCGGCAGGAGGAGGTCTTCCAGGAGGACGTTCCAGTACGCGAAGAGGTTGGTGGCGGCGAGAATCGCGTCAGGATTGTAGGTGAAGAGCAGGAGCAGGTAGAGCGGTATGCCGAGGAGGAGGAAGCTCGCGACGACGGTGAGGGTGTGCACCGCTGTCGGGTCGAGGATCGCCCAGTAGACGACCATGCCGATGAGGCAGAGGAAGAGGAACGAGGCGAACGGCACGCCCGCCCAGAGCTTGAACGGACGCGGATGGTCTGACCGGGTATACCGGAGGACGATGAACGCGAGGAGGACTGCCGCGTAGAGCGAGATGGCGACGGGGAGGAGCAAGTGGAGGATCGCTTCGAAGCTTGCGCTCCCCACGACGACGAGGACGCTCGCGAGGAGCGTTTGGAAGATGATCGCCTTGTACGGCGTCTTGTACTTCGGATGGATCTCCGCGAGCTGGTGGAGGAAGAGCTTGTCTTCCGCCAAGCTCATGATGAGGCGGGGCGCGCTCACCACCCACCCGGCGACGGTGCCGATGATGGCGAGGTAGACGATGATGGAGGCGAAAGCGAGGGCGCCGGAACCGAAGTAGTGCGCGGCGAGGTCGGCGAGGGGTGTCGCGGAGGAGCTGAACGTCTGCCAGGGGATGTTCGCGAGGCTGACGACGACGAACGAGACGCACATGATGCCGATGAGGAGGGTGGCGAGCCACATCGCGCGCGGCATGACGTGCTCGGCGTCTTTCGTCTCCTCGGCGAGGAACGTCGCCGTCTCCCAGCCGAAGAACGTCTCCGCGATGAAGAAGACGGCGAGGAGGGTGGCGGAGAACGGGTGCGTCCAGAACGGGACGAGATTGGCCGCTTTGAACGAGAAGAGCCCGGGAATCGTGAGGCCGACGACGGAGGAGATCGTGATGATGCCGAACGTGACGAGCATCATCGCGCTCGTCTGCATGCCGCGGTACGCCATCGCGTTGAAGATGAGGACGAAGAAGATGCTGAGGCCGATGTTCACGAGCGGGGGCAGCGAAGGGTTCAGGTAGCGGATGGCGCCGACGACGAGCATGGCGATCGTGATGTTCCCCGCGATCATCGTCATCCAGCCGAGGAGGAAGCTCGGGAAGGAGCCGAACGCTTGTTTGCAGTACTCGTACACGCCGCCCGCGAAAGGGTACATGCCGACGAGTTCGGCGAAGACGAGTCCGATCCCCATGCTGAGGATCGCCATGAGGATCCAGGAGATGATCGATGTCGGACCGGCGACTCCCGCGCCGCTCGAGGGGAGGAAGAAGATGCCCGTCCCCATGATTGAGTTGATCGTGATGAGGAGGATGACGGGGAAGGAGAGCGTCTTCTCGAGACTGGCCATGCGGTTTCCGGGCGAGAACAGGTTTTTAAATTAGACGGACCATTCGGGAGTGATACAGGGAGAAGAGGGCGGGAAGAAGCTACTTGAAGCTGAATGCGAGTGGTGTGCAGGTTCCGCCTATTTCTACGAGGAGCTTGCAGGGCAGGACCGCGCCCGTCGTGACACCGCACGCCTCAACATCCTGTCGCAGGAGCGGATACTTGTGGAGGTCGTCAAGGCAAGGCAGCCCCAGATAAGATGCCGACTCAAGATGAGTATCAGCGATGACTCTGTTCTCTGAACCGTTCAAGAACGTCCCGGTCAGGTCGAATGGTTCGGCGGGCCGGAATGTGAAGTGGATAGTGGTGCTCACAGTCCGGCTCATGTTCGTCTCGTTAACTGCGATAATCGTACATGATCCTGAGAACTCCTTGAACTTGCACGGACCACCAACTACCGGATCGGAGATTGCAGTCCCACAGCCGCTGAGCAGTCCCAAGGAGAGAATACAAATGAGTAGTGCTGACTTTAACATCTGGAAAGCACAACAGGAGGAAGTATAAAAAACTATGTATGGTTACAGAGCACATACTGGACGAAGAACGGAAGAAACAAACAGTTTATCTGCTCGCGTCCGCTTGGCGTTCGAGCTCGATTTTCTTCGCAATCGCGTTGCTGTTCGGGCTCAACTGGTACGCGAGGAGAATCTCGTCAGCGAGGGCCGAAGCCGCGCTCTTCTTACTCCGGATGCTCTTCTGGAACGCGCCTTGCGACATCATCTTCAACGCCGTGTCGATACGGCGTTGCGGAGCGCACTCGACCGCTTTCGGATAGCGAGCGCCGCCGTACTCGATCGAGATGAGCTCTTCGCGCGGCGCGCCGTTCTCAATCGCGCGGACGAAGACCTCGACAGGGTTCTTCTTCGTCTTCTTCTCGACGATGCTGAGCGCTTCGAGAACGAGGAGGTACGCGGTCTGGCTCTTCCCCGTGTCCTTGCCGCTCGAGAATTTGTGCTTCTTCCCCTTGTGGCCAGGAATCATGACGCGGTTAATCAAGCGTTCGACCACGTTAATCTTGGTCGACTTGTGGAACCGGTTGCCCGCGTACCGAGCGCCAGTCTTCGGGACGATGACGGGCTTGATGCTCAAGTAGCGTTGCAACCCGGGATCTTTCACCGTGATTCCTGAAAGGTCCCAACGGTTGAAAATCTTAATCGCGTCACTCATATCGGCGCGAGAACCGGGAGGGGTTTATAAAGTTAACTCTCGGGCGCAGAGGGAAAACACAGGACGAAACCACCGGCTCTTAGGCAAATGGATGGTCGCCAGCGTCAGGCGAGCGTCAGCAGAGCCGCAAGCGAGGGCGTTGCGAGGGGTCGCTCCCCACGGGAACGCAGCCCTCGCCGTCCAACAAGCGATGACGCGAGCGGCTGGCGACCACGCGAAAGCGATTTGCCTAAGAGCC
>DASH01000055.1 GCA_002503705.1 Candidatus Woesearchaeota archaeon UBA153
TTTTACGGAAACTTTCTACAAACCCTGTCGAGGTGGGCCTTTGAGGGATGAAAGCTCGTCGTGAGACGAGTCAGAGGCTGGCGCGGCAAAAAGTCATGATTGTCGTTCTTGGGAGCGTGGACGTATGAAACGAAACGCCGGTACTCGTACAAGAAATTCACGACGGAAGAGGAGATCACGACGAACGACGAACAAGAAAAACCGGGCCGCGCCAGCATCTTCGAGCACTGCTCGACTGACACTACCGAGACGACCGAGCCATGCTCGGCATCATCGACTCGACGCTCGTCGAATCTCTGAAATCACGTCTCAGAAGATCGCTTTCAGGAACGGCACGATGAGGAGGATGGCGAGGACGACGATGACGATGATCGTGATCTTCGTCCAGATGCTCTTCCCGACCTTCTCGCCGAACCATTTCTCGGAGACGACTTGGAGCATGCGACCACCGTCCACGGGGCCGAGCGGCAGCAAGTTCGCGAGGCCGATGCCGAGGCTCAAGAGGAACGTCCACGTGAAGAGTTCGACGAACCAGTAGAGAACGTCGTAGAGCGGACGATACGACTGCTCTTTCAGGTTGACGCCTTGGATGACGCCGAGGTAGCCGCGCGACGCGTTCTCCGGGTGCGACGTCGCGACGATGACGTGGGCGCGCTCGCTTCGCGAACTCTCCAAGACGACCGTGTCATTCGGCGCGAGCCCTTCGAGCGTGGCGGAGAAGTCGGCGTACGTCGAGACTGTCACGTTGTTCACGCGGTCGTACACGATTCCGGGCGTGACGCCGGCAGCGGCGGCAGGATACCCTTTCGTCACCTTTTCGAAGACGACGCCGTCGCTCGCGATGAACGCGGAGAGGAGCGGCACGAGGAGGAGCATGACGACGAACCAGGAGACTATCGCGAGGAGGACGTTGCTGAACGGTCCCGCGGCGAAGACGGAAAGCTGCGTCTTGCGCGACGACTTCTTCAACTTCTCCTCGTCGGGTTCGACGAACGCGCCGCCGAGCGGGCCGAAGACCATGAGACCGCTCGCCTTGACGGGGAGGTTGTGCGCGCGAGCGACGATGCCGTGGCTGAACTCGTGCACGAGGATGACGAGGAACAAGGCGAGCCATCCGATGACTAAGGGGACGGTAATCCCCATGCCGAGGATGGGCACCCCCGGGATGACTGGCGAGATGACGGGCGGCGCGCTCGGCACGAAGGCCAAGTCGTACAACCCTTTCACGAGCATGGCGGTGATGAGCACCATGCCGAGGAAGCCGATGATGATCGCGTGGACGCCGGCGAGCTTCAACGGGCGGAGGAAGAGGATGGTGAGCAAGTAGACGATTGTCGAGATGATGAAGACGATGAGCGCGGCGGAGACCACTTCGTCCGGGAGGACAATCCAGCGTTGCGCGTGCGGGATGAGGAGGAGGAGCGAGGCGACGACGAGCGGGAATGTCAAGTTGAGGAGGAGATTTCCCGCGCCTTCACCATCAGAGGGCTTACCGAACGAGGACATTGCTTTCACGCCGAACTTCGTCCGGTACAGGCCGACGATGCCGTGCCACTCGAAGCGCTTCCGGTAACGGTAGATGACAGCGATGACGACGAGATAGAAGAGAATCGTCCAGACGTATGCTGGCGGCATCGGGATGCTGGACAAGTCAACCATGGCGCTCACCATTCCAGACGGGAAGCCCTTTTTAAGAGTTCCGATATTGCCGTCCATCCTCGTAATCTTTATTAACACCGTCCAGTCTCGAGAGAGGAGAGGGCGAGGGGCGTTCCCGAACCCGTAAATAGGTGATACTCCTATGGTCGCGAAACAACACGAGACGAAGCAGCACGAGAGCCACGGCGCGCAGGAATCGAAGCATGATGCGGAGTTCCTCACGATTGCGGACGCGATGAAACAAGGCAACGGCGCAGTCTCGGTGCGCGGTTGGGTGCATCGCGAGCGCGGCAGCGGCCAGGTCAAGTTCGTCGTCCTGCGCGACGGTACCGATATCTTGCAGTGCGTCATCAAGAAGGAGGCTGTCGGCGAGGAAGCGTTCAAGACCGCGGACGAGCTGCAAGTCGAAGCATCCTTAGAACTTCACGGGACCATCAAGGAGGAGAAGCGCGCGCCGACCGGGTTCGAACTCCAAGTCGAGCAGTTCACCGTCGTCGGCACCAGCCACGAGTTCCCCATCACGAAAGACCAGAGCCCGGAGTTCTTGCTCGACAAGCGCCACTTGTGGCTCCGCAGCCGCAAGATGAACGCTATCCTGAAGATCAGGCACACCGTCTTCAAGGCGTTCCGCGAGTACTTCGACAACCACGGGTTCCTCGAGTACCACAGTCCCATCTTCCAGAGCACGCAGTGCGAAGGCGGCAGTTCGTTGTTCGCAGTCAAGTATTTCGAGTCGATGACGTACTTGGCGCAGACGTGGCAACTGTACGCCGAGCCGGCCATCTTCAGCTACGAGAAGCTGTACACGATCGCGCCGTCGTTCCGCGCGGAAAAATCGAAGACGTCGCGTCACTTGACGGAGTACTGGCATGCGGAGATGGAGGTCGCGTGGGCGACGTTCAAAGATATTCAGGATTACGGCGAGGGCGTCATCAAGCACATGGTCTCAAGAGTCTTAGCGGAGAACCAGGCAGAGCTGAAAGTCCTCGGCCGCGACGTCTCCAAGCTCGAGCCGACGGCGAAGAAGCCGTTCGTCCGCATGACGTACACGGACGCGGTGAAGGTGCTGAAGGAGAAGTGCGCGATGGAGATCGAGTGGGGGAAAGACCTGCGCACCATCGAAGAGGACGAGTTGTCGAGACTGTACGACACCCCCATCATCGTGACCGAGTACCCGGCAATCGTCAAGGCGTTCTACATGAAAGAGGTGCCCGGTCATCCGGAAGTCGTGCAGGGCTGCGACTTCATCGCGCCGGAAGGGTACGGCGAGGTCGTCGGCGGCAGCGCGCGCGAGACCTCGCTCGAAGTCCTGCAGAAGCGGCTGCTCGACGCGGGCGAGAAGCTCGAAGGGTACGAGTACTACTTCGACACGCGCAAGTACGGCAGCGTGCCGCACGGCGGTTTTGGGTTGGGCATGGAACGCATCGTCTCGTGGATCTGCGGCCTCGACAACATCAAGGACGCCATCCCGTTCCCGAGAACGCCGGTGCGATGGACGCCGTGAGCTCTCTTGTCACCGGGGCGAGAGAACGCTCTCATTTTTTCCGTCGGAAAAGAGGACCATAGACGGGGGTTGGCGAAGAAGCACTATTGGCCACCGTATCGATTGTGATGAAAACCTTGCTCCGATACTGGTCGAAATGCTGAAGGAGCGATTCATACTCGCGGTTAGTCCATCTCGGTTGAGACCGAGAACGAACACTCCCGGAAACGCAATTGTCGAACTCCATATTCAGGGAAAAAGACTCTCACCTTAATAGAGCTTTCTATAAAAAAAACGTAAATCCTCCGTAAACATTGAAATATTTTCGGAATAAAAATGTTTATAAATAATCTCTCACCCCGTTATAGTGATGAATTATTCGACATCGTTGGTGGAAAGGGTCGTCAAACGGCTCAAAAACATCTCTGACAGAGCGTGCGGAGAGAAGATGGCCCTCATGGAAGAGGCACGCAATCATCGAGAAGTCATAGCTCAAGAAATGATAGAGAAAGTTGACGAACGGCAATACTCTGAGATTCACCAAGTCTTCTCTGAAGAGAGCATACAGTCACCGGGGCAGTTCTTCGAGACACACAATCTTCTCTACTTCTACGGATATGAAGACACGCCTTTTGGCTCGTGGCAACAGATGTTCTTATATGAAATAGACGATAAAAAACGAGTCTCGCTCACCCTGTACGACGGAACGACAGAATTTGACTGGATTCGCGTCGGAAGAAAACGCTTCCACGGCGTCCTCGACCTCATCAATCAAAAAAAGACCGGCGCCATCTCATTGGGAAAAGGGACAGCGGCTTACTTCAACGATGGAGGGGCACTAAAACGAGACATGGAATCAATACTGCTCGATTCGACACGAAACAGCTACAACGATACCGATATACGCAGGCTTGTGGCGACCCAGTGGAACGGGCCGCTCATCGCCGAGATCACCTCAATTCCCCGACAATATGAAGATTCCCTCATCATCCACGAGGGAGCGCATCAATTGCTTGACGATGTCTTGGACATCGAGAACCACCCGATGAGCGACGCTCGAACAAGAGACATTTTCAACAAAGAGACTGAGAGGTTCGCGATACTGACGCAAATGGCGCGCGGCCCACTCCCCGCATACACCCTCTACAACTTCCTGATAAGTCTAGTAAAAGGTGATGAGTACGCGCCCGCAATCTTCAACATCGCTCGCGATTTCATCACCATCATACACAATCACCATGAAGCGTTCCCCGCGCTGGAACCGATGCTCAAAGAATCGGGCGCGTACACCACCTCAAATCTCCTCGCAGTCTTCAATCGACTGACCTGCGAACAAATCGCCAAGTTATCCAGTACTGTCTGCGAACACTCTTTCACCCCCATCATAGCGGCGCGCGACGCCTGGACGTACTGGGCCGCCCATTACGAAAAGGAGAGAATTGTGCTGTTCGATGAGAATCACAGGCCGATAACGCCTCTCAACTGACCGGGCGTTTCACCGTTTCTCGAAGTTCGCGAGGAGATGGCACTCGATGTGCCGCGCGTCGAGAAGGACGAAACCTGCGTCAGCGAGTTCCTTCGTCAAGATCTCCTTGTTGAACTCGTAGTGGATGACACCTCGCTCCCAGCCAGCGATGGGTAAGAACGTTCTTGGTGCAATGAGTTGGAAGATGCTGCCGTACTCGTCATAGCACAAGCCATCGTAGTACGTGAACGCATACGTCGACGCGTCGGCGACCTTGACGCTGAAGAGACCGCCCTTCTTCAGGACGCGGTTCACCTCGTGCAGCAGGCATCGGATCTTCTCGATCGTGTCGTGGTTGATGACTTGGTAGCTGATGACCGCGTCGAACTCGCCGTCCTTGAAAGGCAGCGGTTCGTAGATGTCGGCGAGGACGACGCGCGCCTTCAGTTTATTCTCGTTTAACGATGCGTTCGTCTTCGCGACGCCGACTTCAGAGTAGTCAATACCCGTCAGCCCATAGCCTTTCGAGGCGAGGAAGACGAGTGTTTTCCCGTCACCGGAACCCAAATCAAGGATTTTCTTCGCCTTGGAGCGTTCCAGGAGCGCTTGCTCCGGTTCCGGAATGAGCGTCCGGAAGTTATCCTTGTCTTCAGCTTTCTTCGCCCAGCGCGCGTCATAGATTTTCATCCAACCTCACTTCGTCAGTCGTTCTCTCGCCGCTTTCGCGACTCGTTCGTCGTACGCGTATTTCTTCTCGCCCTCGCGCTGCTCCTCGCCGAGGATGTTCAGGAGCTCTCGCGTGAGCGTCGCCTCGTCCTCTTTCGTGATGCCGATTGGGACCTTGCCGACGCTCTCGTTGATGATGCTCGCTTCGACGTCGTTGCTGGACGTCACCGCGACCGGCGAGTCGAGGTCTTTCGTCGAGAGTTTCGCCGTGTTCTTGAGGATGGCGACCGCTCCGCGCTCGTGCCACGCGGCGAAGATCTCTTTCAACGCGAGGTGGGACGGGCTTCCGGAACTCAACGTTCCTTGAAGTCTGAGGAGGACTATCCTCTCCTTGACGTCGACGTCCGCGTGGCGCTTCACCTCGACGTCCGCTTGCTCCAAAGATTTTCCCTCAACATCGATCGAGACGACGACTCGTTCCGCGACGGTGATCGGGACGCGGGTCATCTGCCAGTCCTCAACGAGGACCGCGGAGCCGGTCGATAACTCTTCCAACTCGGAGAACGACGCGGGGAACAACGGTCCCGGGTAGACGACGTTCTTGTAGCCGGGAACGCTCGTCTCGCCGACGATGTGGACGTGGCCGCCCGCGTAGTAGTCGAACCCTTTCGGCAGCATCGAGACCGGGCTCGACTCCATGTGCGCGAGGTCTTTCGTCTTGAGCTCGGTGATCGCCGCGTGGAAGAGGAAGATTTTCGGTCCGGCAGTCTTCTCGAGCGCGTCGCGATCCAAGTCTTCGTAGTATCTCTTGTCGAGGCCGCCGGCGCGGCCGAGGATGCCGGCGAGCTTGACGCCGGTCGTCGGGTCGGTCGTGAAGCGGAGGGCGAGGCGTTCCTTCCCGTCATGCTCGACGACGTCGCCTTTCATCACGTTGACGAGGAGTCCCGCTTCCTCGAGGACGTCGAGCATCGTCTTGCCACTCGGGCTGTAGTCGTGGCTCCCCGCGACGACGTAGACCGCGATCGACGCTTGCTTGAGACGTTGGAGCTGGCCGACGGTCTGCTTGACCATGTCGAGCGGCGGGATGGACGTGTTGAACAGGTCGCCAGCGATGAGGACGAAATCGACCTTCTTGTCGAGGGCGAAGCTCACGGCTCGCTC
The DNA here is from genome assembly GCA_002503705.1 of Candidatus Woesearchaeota archaeon UBA153. Classification (GTDB taxonomy): domain Archaea; phylum Nanobdellota; class Nanobdellia; order Woesearchaeales; family UBA525; genus UBA153. The sequence continues at coordinate 6,435 of DASH01000055.1, forward strand.
GAACGCTTTGAGCGGGAGCTCCTTCAGCACCGGGTCGCGCCACGCGCCGATGTGCACGTCAGCGAGATGGAGGAAGCGCATGGCGAGGAGGACTGTCCGATGGTTTAAATGGTTAACCCGTGAGACGAGAAAAACCAACCTCCATCTTTAGTTACTTATAAGTAGTTATAAATAGGAATCTTTATAAACCTCTCTTCGTTCCCCCAACGGACGATGAGCGAACAGCACGCCACTGATGACTGTCACGTCCTCAAGTTCCGAAGGCCGCTCAAGAGGGAACTGACAGAAGTCCTCCTCCAGACCCTCGAGACTGATGGCTTGCAAGGATTGCCGTACCTGTTGACGAGACCAGAGGTCGAGAAGAAGAAGAAAGCTGGAGAGATTCAGCTCGGCGTCCTTCCTGATGCCTTCGGCCTCACCAAGATTTTCTATTTCTCGAACAACGAAAATGGCTATCGCGTCATCGCCCGCACAACGCCGTTGACGCCGGGCATCGTCAAGAGCGTCATCGAAGAGTACGACCCAAAGAACGTCCACCTCCTCGGCAACTGATTGGGGAGGCGACGCTCACGGCGTCAAATCGCGATACCGATCGATAATCGTGCCGAGCGCACCGTACCGTTGCAAGAGCGCAACGAGCACACTCTTCGTGAACTTTTCGGGATTCGAATTGAAGTCCTGCTTACTGTGCACGAAGAGAATGACATCTGCCAAGAGCTTGAGGAACCCGCCACCGACCTTCTCGAAATCGCTGATGAAACCGAGCGCGTAGCGCGCACGAGACTCGAAGGAGGAGTATTTGTACAAATCGGTCTGGAAGATGAGCGCCCACTCGAGCTTACGATCGAAAACCTGTGCTGAGCGGTTCGTGAAGACTTGACGGATATTCGCATCAACACTCAAGACTGGGTGGTCGCGGATTCCCTCGAAGTGAACACGTTGGTTCGGGTCCAGCATCTGCCGTTGCCCTTGGTCGAACCACGAGACGACGGAGAGCAGCCGCGTCCGTTCGTCACGGATCGCCGTGAGGAACCGGTGGATGACCGGCATGAGGAGCGCTTGCTCCTTGCCGCGAGCGTACTTCTCGGCGAGCGAACGCGCCTTGACGTCCGCGGCCTTCTTCGCATCCTCGCGCAATTTTGGCAAGACTGCGTCGAGACGCTTGTCGAGCCGTTTCGCGATCTCCTTCGACATCCAATGGGAATCGTCAAGCCCGAGATCTTTCAGCGCGAGCTTCCGCTGCTGCTCGACACCGATCTCAAAGTACGCCTTGTAGGCTTTCAGGTAGACTGACTTGTATTCCGCATCAAACCAGTGCTTGTACTGGGCACCGCTCTCGAAATAGGCCCTGATCGCGTGCAGTTCCTGATACTCTTCACGGACGGAACCCTGGAACTTCTCTGGTGGCGAGTCGAAAATGCCCATGAGGTCGTATTCGGAAACGGCCTTTTTTAATCTTTCCGTTGGGAGAGAAGAAAAGGAAGAAAAAAGGCGGGCCTGAGGGGATTTGAACCCCCGACCTACAGCTTAGAAGGCTGTCGCTCTATCCAAGCTGAGCTACAGGCCCAGGTTGACTGTCGTGAAAGCATTCCCGGACGTATATAAAGTTTCCTTCCTGCAACAACTCCGACGACAGCACCGCCGCCTTGGCACCGATGCCGGGCGCGAGTGTGACGCGAAGCGTCACGATTGCGAGCGCCCGGACTTGCCCGGACCGGATGGGAGGGTAAGTGGCCGCGGCGGTGCTGACGACATGACGTTCTCCGTGCAGCACTGTCCTGCTCGCGTCATGCTTCTGTCAGTTGTAGGCGCTGCTCCCCCGTAAGGGACAACCCCCGCGACGCGCCCGTCGAATTCACCGTTGACGCTCGCCCTTAAGGATAGTGCTGCACGTCATGCAACAGTCCGTAACGAAGAAACTCTACGCTCTTCTCCGTTCCTTGTGCGGGAAGTAGAGGCTCGCCAGGATGCTCACGATGAGGACGAAGAGGACGAAGCCGAGGCTGAAGAGGACGTTGATGTGGAAGAGGTGGGCGGCGAGCATCTTGAGGCCGATGAAGACGAGGATGACGGAGAGGCCGATGCTCAAGTAGGAGAAGGAGGCGTGCGCGTGCGCGAGGACGAAGTAGAGCGACCGGAGGCCGAGGATGGCGAAGATGTTCGACGTGAAGATGAGGAACGGGTCGGTCGTGATGCCGAAGATGGCGGGTACGGAGTCGAACGCGAAGACCAAGTCCATGAACTCGATGACGAGGAGGGTGATGAAGAGGATGGTGACGCCGCGTTTGCCGTGTTCGTCTTTCTTGAAGAACTTGCCGTCGTGGTCGCGGATGACGTGGACGACTTTGCGCGTCCACCGGACGATCCACGTGTCGTGCGGGTCGAACTCTTTCTCTTCTTTGAAGAAGAGGGAGATGCCGCTGTAGATGAGGAACGCGCCGAAGACGTAGAGGATCCAGTCGAATTTCTGGACGAGCGCGCTGCCCGCGAGGATGAGGGCGCCGCGCATGATGATCGCGCCGAGGATGCCCCAGAAGAGGATTTTGTGCTGGAGTTTGTGCGCTATCTGGAAGCTCGCGAAGATCATGAGCATGACGAACAGGTTGTCCACGCTCAAGGATTTCTCGATGAGGTAGCCGGTGAGGTACTCGAGCGCTGGCTGCGTGCCGAACTCGAGGAGGATGAAGAGGTTGAAGAGCATGGCGAGGCCGAACCAGACTCCCGTCCAGATGAGCGCTTCCTTGATCTTGACGTCCTTGTCTTTCCGGTGGAAGACCCACAGGTCGAGGAAGAGGAGGAAGATGACGAAGAGGATGAAGACGCCCCACATCACGAACGGGTTGACGCCGGGAATCGCGACCATTTCGTCGAGTGCGAACAAGAGGGAGTTCTTAAACGTTTGGGGGAGACGAGACAGCGACGGGAGAAAAACGAGAAAAAGATAAATACACTACTTAATGATAGTTACAAATAGAAACATTTATAAATGGATGATTATTAGGCACGCGCCATGGTCGTCTCGAAACGAGCCGCGCGCCAAATCGTCGAAGAGGCGCACGAGCTCGGAACGCGCGGCGCGGAAGAACGTCGCATACACCACGGTGAAGAGATTCGGCTCCACCCATTCACGGCCGTCGGCACGCTCATCGAAGGAGCTCAACGGCAGCAAGAGCGGACGCGTCAGCGCCTCGCGACCATCGTTCAGAAGAACAGTCCGAGAAAGCTCGAAGAACGAGCTCGGAACGCCGCACGAGAGAGTCATGTGTGTCTCGCAGCAACATATGCATTCTATGCGGCGCGCGTCGACGGCGCAACTGTGGAGGAAGCGGCAGAGTACGCCAAGAACCGGCTCGAACTCACTGGATCGAACCGCCGCATTCCGCTCGCGCCGACCTACAAAGACGACCTCCCGGGTCAGGGGACGCACCAAAACAGATTGCACGTCTTCTTCGACAAGGACGAGACCCTGACGGGCCGAACCAGCGAGAGCGAAGAGCTCTACAACAGGGAAGTCCTCTACCTTCTCCAGAAGATGACGCTCAAGAACAAAGAATCAGGTCAGAAGATCTTCGAACGGTTCATCACGAGCAACACGAAGATTTCGCCGGACAAGAAGTTCATCGATGACGTGAACAGCCTGGTCGTTCCGGATTTACTGGCGTCGAGGAACGAGAAGCAGCTATTGTCTGCCTATTTCGACGGCGTCAACTGCATCCCTTCCATCCCGCCGTTCTTCAGCGTCCAACCGCAAGCATACTACAATCCGCACCCGGGAAAGGTCTATAACGAGCTCGTCCAGAGCCGGAGCATCCCGAAAGAGAACACGGTCGTCATCGGCGACTCATTCACGGACTTGAGCGCGGAGAGAGGAATCCCTCTCAAAAGGCCTTTACCGCTCTTGACGACGGCGTATGTCGGCTCTTGGGCGCCGGCCGAAGGACGACCGCCGACGGGAGAAGAGTGGTTCGCGACCATCATGTACATCTGGCGGCTCGGTGGCGACAAAGGTTTCGCGCACGGTTTCGAGATGCTCAGTCAACCGCAGAGATGGCGGTTGCCCCACGAGTGCACCGAGTGCACGCTCGAGTTCTTGGTGGGGAATGACCGTGTCTCCGAGAATATGTATCGTCACAATCTTCAGTTCAAGAAACGAGAAACGGTCGCGCTCTACATGACGGAAAACCTCCCGAATGTCGGCATCATCGGCGTCGTCCCGACACGACTCATCAGCTTCAAGCTCCGCCTCGAGCAGAAGAAACAAGAGTACGGAGCGAGGAGTAGCACGGGTCCGGAGAACTATTAAAAACCCATCTTGAATTCTCCTGAGGATGACCCGCTCCTCCCCGTGGATCCGTTCGCACGCGCCGAAGAAGCTTGTAGACGTCGTCGGCCAGGAGCGCGCAGTCTCGAGAATCGAGGCGTTCGTGAAGGGCTTCAAGCGCGGTCACAAACCCTTGTTGCTCTACGGCCCCCCGGGCACCGGGAAGACGACGAGCGTCTACGCCGCGGCGGAGGACCTCGACTTGGAGGTCATCGAGCTGAACGCGAGCGACTCGCGCAACAAGGACGCGATTACGAGCTTGCTGGGAGCGGCGTTGCACCAGCAGAGCCTCTTCTTCAAAGGCAAGCTCATCCTCGTCGACGAAGCGGACGGCATCAGCGGCCAGTCCGACCGCGGCGGCGTCCCCGCACTCATCGACCTCGTCCGGGATTCCCGTTACCCGGTCATCATCACGGCGAACGATATAGACTTGGACAAGCTGAAGAACTTGAAGAAGGCGTGCGAGCTCGTCGAGTTCGAACCCGTCGCGGCCGCGGCGATCGCGAAGCACTTGGGCAAGGTCGCGAAGCACGAATCCGTCACGGTGGACGACGCGACGTTGACGGCGATCGCGCACCGCGCCGGCGGGGACGCGAGAGCGGCGGTGAATGATTTGCAGTCGTTGAGCGGGAACGGCGCCATCACCAAGCAGGACGTCGAATCGTTGGGCGACCGCGAGCGGAAGGAAGCGTTGCAGAACGCGTTGTTGCGCGTCTTCAAGACGACGAGCGCCAGCGTCGCGTTGCCCGCGTTCGAGCACCTCGACGAGGACGTCGACCAATTGTTCCTGTGGATCGACGAGAACCTGCCGAAAGAGTACACGAAAGCCGAAGACTTGGCGAGAGCGTACGACGCGCTCGCGGAAGCGGACAAGTTCTTCGGCCGCATCCGGCGCTGGCAGCATTATCGATTCTACGTGTACATCTACAACTTGCTCACGGCAGGCATCGCGATCGCGAAGACGGAGAAATACCCCGGCGTGACGAAGTACCAACGCTCGTCGCGGCTCTTGACGATCTGGATCATGAACCAGAAGAACGCGAAGCGGAAGAGCGTCGCGAAGAAGCTCGCGGCGGCGACGCACACGAGCGTCAAGCGCGCAGAGCACGAGGTCGTCATCCTCCGAGGCCTCTTCCAGAACAAGCGCGCGGCGCAGCCGTTCATCGACGAGCTCGGTCTCGACGCGGACGAAGTCGCGTGGCTGGCGAAGTGAACCGAAAAGCTTTTATTCTACTTGCGAGTAACAACAGTTATGGCTTTGTTCAAGGAGAGCTTGGAACAGATCGCGAACTCGTACGACATCGTCCTGCTCGACACGTGCGCGTTGAGGATGCAGCACCGAGCGGTGAAGAATCGAGCGATACTCTCCCGCATCTTCGGACGACGGTGCACGGCAAGCCTTCCTCGGAAATTCGCAAACGAGTACTTCTTCCAGTTGAGAGACGTCGTCAAGCGGCACCGCAACATCCGTACCATCGTACAAGTGCTTCACGAAATGAAAAACGGGCTGGAGAACGTTCCCGCGTCGACGAGGAAGAACCCGTATTTCAGCGCGGTCCAGTCAGTCTACGACCATCTCGAGATGCGCAACGCGGAAGAAGAGAGACAGTATCGCAACAGGAAACAAGCGGGGCCGAGCGCCGAACTCGTCATCTTCATGAAGCTGTACGAGGCGGCGAAGCACTTGCTCTACAGTCTGCCGGAAGCGCGAGAGAAGAACCCGTCGACGACGGACCGGACGCTCGTCGCGCGCTTGATCGCGGAGAGCGCGCGTGGACGCGCGGCGCTCGTCACGAACGACGCCGGAATCCTCGACGCGAGCGCGCACCTCTTCCACTACTTGAAAGCCATCCCTGCGCAAGACGCGCTCAAGTTCTTCGGGAGCACGCAGAGTCAGGAACAGATTGCCAGAGCGGATGCAATACACCCCGAAGTCACCTGTTACGACCTCCTCAACGAACCAGGATTCTTCACCGCACTCTACAAGGAAGAGTTCTACCCCGCAAACGATTGCGGACGACACCCTGACTGGAAGCACCTGCCGGGCAGGAGACAATCTTGAACGCCCAGTGCTCAGCGAATTTTCTGACGTTCGGGTTGCCAGTCTTTCGCTTCCGAGCCTTCTCGTACGCCGACCGGAGGTTGTCGAAGCTCGTGAGCCGCGCCCAGAGGTGTTTGTACGTCTTCATGGGAGTCGAGCGCTCATCGCGAGAGCATATCGTCCCTGCCTGACGCAATCATTCCGCGGGCACGGCTGTTGTTGTTGAGGTCGTTGTTGGCGTTGAGGTTGTTGTTGTCGTTGTTGCCGACCCTCACGCACCGGCCCAGTAGCCCCGTCACCGTCTGGGTTCACCACCACTCCACACGTTCGCTCCCCGCGTCGCCCCGGCTTCTTTGTCGGCGGACGCAGGGAGTGATGCTGAAGTCAAGAGAGCATAAAAAATGGAAAGATTTATATATTCGTCACATCAAACTGTTAGAAATTCACTAATTGGTGTTATACGTGGAGGGTCTTTCGCGAAAAGAAGTGGAGCTCATCTCCTGGCTCGAGTTCTACGAGAAGTACTTTTTCACGTCGGAAGACGTCGACAAGTTTGCGAAAAACAAGACGCAACGCTATAATACCATCCGGAATCTCCTCAAGAAGAAACGGATCGTGAAACTGAATCGGAAGAAATACTACCTTGTGCCGATCAAGGCGAAGAGCGGCGGGTGGAGCGAAGACGCATTCGTCCTCGCGGACGAGATCTTCGACGGCGAAGGATACTATATCGCTGGCTGGTCGGCTGCGAACTACTGGCGGCTGACTGAGCAGATACCGATGCGGACGGAAGTGCACACGACGAAGCGCCAGGGCGAGATGCGCGTGATGAACACCCCCTTCATCTTCCGGCGGACGACGCGTGCGCGCGTCGCACAAGCGGTGACTCAAGAGGTGAAGGGCCACCCGTTCAAGGTCATGAACAAAGAAGAGATGGAGAAATGGATGCGATTAAGAGACTAGACGAGCGCGAACTCAAGAACATCGCGTTCGTCAAGAACTTTCCCGAACGGATGATTCTCAAGGACTACCGCATCACGTGCGCACTCTACCTGCTGCGCGACGTCAAGCATTGCTACTTCAAAGGCGGCACCGCCCTGCAAAAGATATTCCTCGACCACTCGCGGCTGAGCGAAGATGTCGATTATACGGTGACAGAGAACCTCGAGGGAGTCAAGAAAGAGATCATGGCCATACTCGGGCAGAGCGGACTCTTCGAGAGTCTCGAGCTTGACAAGAACAACGACTTCTTCACGCGAATCATCTGCCACTACACCGCTGCCGACAGAGACGATACCATCTTTGTCGACCTGAACGAGAAAGCGCGGCTGAACACGCCGCCAGAAGAGCACGCTGTGACGCACTTCTATACCGAAAGCGTGCCCGCATTCACGATGAAAACGCTCTCGCGGCAGGAAATGATTGCTGAGAAAGTTGCCGCGGCCATCGGCAGAAACAAACCACGCGACCATTTCGACATCTACCAACTCATCAAGCGAGAGTTTTCTATTGATCTTGCTCTCGTCGCCAAGAAATGCGAACAATCAGGCGATGCGTTCGACATCATCAAAATGTTCAACAAAGCGAAACGCCTCAAGAACAGATGGGACGTCGACATGCACAACCTCATCAGCGAACCAATCACCTTTCAGGAGGTCATGCGGACGCTCGCCGAGCACTTCAAGCTCAAAGACGAGAAGGAAGCGAAGAGAACAGCGCTCGTGAAGTAGCCACTCGCTTCTTGTCCGCGCCATTGCATCGCTCGTACTCGTTTCTCTTCGCGCCGTTACCGTCCAGCTCGCTCTTCCGTTGCGTTCATCGAGATGAGGGTCCTTCCCGTGAGGAACAACCCCTCCCGCATTCGATTCGTCTCTCCGAGTGGTCGCTCGCCCTTAAGGACTGTAACGGCGCTTGGAAGCCGAAAGAAAGGGTGAGAAATAGTGGTTATAGAAAGTAGTAATAAAATAAAGTTAAAATAAAGTTAAAAGAAAATAAAAAAGAGTTCCTACTCGGCCATCATCGGCCGGTCGTAGTAGATGGGCCGATTGTAGCCGTCGTACGGGAGCTTCACCTCGTTGATCTCTTCAAGGTCGTCGAGGCTGTTCATCTTGACGTACTTCTGGCTCACCGTGTAGAGCACGTCGTCCATGAACAGGCTGCGCTTCACCGCGGACGGGCTGCCCCAATACCACGCGTAATCTTCATCACCGTCGTAGTGGCTCACTTTGCCCTTCAGGGTGAAGCCTTCGTCGGTGACGGTGAAGACGTACGCTCCTTGCCAGACGCGCTGGCGGTACGGGTAGCACCGTCCCCACTCGCCGCACCGCGTGCCGTCGTACGCGTAGCTCTCTTTCACCTCGCGCACCGGCAGGACGAGGAGGTTCTTCTCCTTGTCGAAGAGGAACGCCTTGTGGTCCTGCAACGCTTCAGAGTCGCTGCCTGACGTGCCGATCTCGACCATGTCGACCTGCTTCGGCTTCGTGACGTCGCTGACGTCGAAGAGCGCGATCTTCACGCCCTTCACGCTGACGCCACCCCACTCGTTGCCGTCAGTCTCCTTGCCGATGCCGATGATGTGGTCCTCGTCATACGGGTGGAGATAGTCGCTGAACCCGGGAATCTTCAGCTCTCCCAGGACGACCGGCCGCCGAGGGTTCTCGAGGCTGATGACGAAGAACGGGTCGATGCGCTGGAACGTGACCAGGTACAAGCGGTCGCCGAGGAAGCGCGCGCTGTAGATCCGCTCGTCCTTCGCGATCTTCTCGAGCTCGCCGATAGTCTTCATCTCCTCGTCGAGGACGTAGACGTTGTTGTACATCGTCGACGCCATCCGCGTGTACAAGTACGAGGTCGTCGCGACGCGGAAGTTGCCGTCATACTCGTCCATGCTGAACTGGTTGAGCAATTGACCGGGGACTTCGCCGCGCGCCACGTACGTGATTGCGCCCTTGTCGAGGTTGATCTTGTGGAGGACGCTCTTCTGGCGCTCCTGCTCGCGCCGCAGCTCGTACTCTTGGACCGCGTCCTGGATCTTCTCGACCATCCGCGCCTTCTCGTCGCGGCTCATCGTGTTGTACATCGTGTCGAGCGCGTCGCTGATCTCGTCCCAGCGCTCGTACGTGTTGAGCGAGTCGTCGTTCTTGACCGCGTTGATCTTCGCTTTCACGTCCGCGGGGAGGAGCGGGAGGACGACCGTGTAGAAGCGCGCCTCACGATCCTCTTCCTGGTACCAGTACGGCACGTTTTTCTGGTACGCGATGTACAAATGCTCTTGTGAGACGTACATCGTGTTCGCGTACCCCATGAGGAAGCTCTCCGCCTCGACGTCGCCGTTCGCGACGTTCAGGCTCGCGACGGTCGTGAAGACGTAGTTGTCTTCCGGATTGTCGAAGCGGTAAATGTCAGGCCGCACGATGGTCGCGCCCGCCTCCTTGATCATCGGGAGCAGGGGCCGCGGACCGTAGTACGCGCCTTGCTGGACGACCGCGTAGACGTAGTCGCCAATCATCCGGCTTTGCTGGTAGTCGCCGTCCAACGTGTAGTCATGCAACAATTCAGGGTCTTCACGGTCAGTCACATCGTACATGAGGACGTGCGTCTGCGACCGCCACTGCGGCGACGGGATCGGCTCGAACTCCGCATAATCGTAGACTTCGCCGCTCGTCTGCGTGAAGATGACGACCGTGTCGCCGTTCAAGAACAAATCCCGAGGCGTGCCGTCGATGTGCGTCTTCGAGACGATCTCCGCGTCCTCAGCAGGGTACGCGTTGATGATGACGAGCTGGTCGCCGACCAAGTCGTAGATATACTTGCCGTCATTCTTGACGAAATCAGCCTCGTCGACGCCTTGCACCTGCACGTTCGTCGTGCTGTAGTCGGAAGCGCTGCCGCCGTTGCCCGCGCTCGAAGGGGCTGGCGCGCCCGCCATGGAGTCGCTCGCGACCGCGGCAGTCTCCATCATCGCGCTCTTGAACAACACGCCGCCGCGAGAGCCGCCGTAGCTCGCAGTCTGCTGCTTCTGCGCGTTCTCCAAGAACTCTCGGACTTCCGCGGAGCTGTTGAACTTGACGAGCTCTTGCGTCGCTCCTTGCAAGTTCCCCGTGCCCGTGCCGCCTGGCGGGAGCGTCAGGGGGGTCGTGCACCCCGCCAGGAGGACGAGGACAAAAAGAGCCATACTGATAGTGCCGAGGTTTCGTTTCATGAAGTTCACCGTCCCATGTTTGTCGAGTCGAAAAAGGATTGTTTTTCGCGAGTTGTACCGGAGTTCGCAGGCGTTTCTCCCCGAACTTTCCCGTTTCGCGCAGTTCAGTAAGACGTTCGTTTATATATAGTTAGTGAAGACTCAGACGGGAGTGGAAGTCATAGCAATAGATTTTTAAATCGACAGAGGGGAGGGATAACCCATGACTTTTGAGTTTCCGGCATACCTTGTTATCTTGAGTATTCTGGTTCAGACAATAGTCTACGGTGTTCTCCTCCTGCCACTCTGGATTGTCTTCATCATTATTGGCAAGAAGAGTGGAAAACGGCCGAGGAAAGACGCCTTAGTGTGGAAGATACTCTTCGCCATCACCATTCTTCTCTGGATTGCATCATTCACACTCCATCTGGATCGTAACATCTTCTGGTTGAGAGGGGGATGGCAGACCATCATCGCATGCACATTCCTGGGCTACGCACTCATTTTCGCATTGGCGAAGAAAAAAGGGAAGGAAATCGCATTCTTTGCGACGTACTTCTTTGTCGCGTTCGTTATCGTGACTCCCCTCTTCGAGGCACACCAAATATACAATGAATTTGCGACGACTGCAATCAGTGAAGGAAAAAATTGCGAGATGGTCACGGAGAATATGCTCTTCTTCAGTCCACTGCCTGCAATCACGAACGATAATCGAGCAAGGTGCTTCTATGCGCGAGCATTCGCGGCAAAGGATCCTCAACTCTGTGCGGCAGTCTCAATCCCAAGTCTTCGAGACCAATGCTATGGATCGCTTGTCAAAGAGAACGACGACCAAGAATTCTGCGAGCGCACGACGACGACCGATGGGAAAGATTGGTGTTACGGCATCCTTGCGAGCGCCACCCAGAACCAGAGCTTCTGTGAGAAGATAACGTCGCCTGAGAGCAAACAAAGATGCCTTCGGAACGTCTGGAACATCGATGACGATAAACTTGTCATTCAGAACGTCTGGAGTGTCGGCGACGATAAAATCGCAATGGGTTGTGACAACAACCGAGAATGCATCGAGAAAGTCGCCATGACGACGGAAAACGCCACCGTCTGTGATCTCATCCCCCCGGCGGAGGAAGATTGTCGCATCCTCATAGATGGAGTGGATACATACGACCCGAAGATGTGCCTCAAAAACCTGGAATGGAAACGCAGTAGATGCTATAGTCAAATCGCAGCAAAGAAAAGACAACCTGAACTGTGTCTCGACGCACCGAGGGTTAACTATTGTCTCGGCATCATGAACATCTTCAATTACAATACACCGAGCAGATGCGACCTTATGCTTGAGAACGACCCAGAAGGAGACGGGTATACACAAGAAAGCTGTCTAGCGCAAGCCAATTCTCCGCAATGACTGGCCGAGAACTATAAAAAGGCCTTCCGGTTCCTCAAAACATGGTCAAGCTTTCCGTCGTCCTCATCGGCGTCGAGAATCCGGGGAATCTGGGCGCGGTGTGCCGCGCGATGAAGAACTTCGACGTCACGGAACTCGTGCTCGTCAACCCGAAGTGCTCGCCGGGCGAGACCGAAGCCATCAACCGCGCGAAGTGGGCGAAAGACATTCTGAAGAAGGCGAAGATCGCTTCCATCGACGTCTTGAAGGAGTACGACTTGGTCGTCGGGACGACGGGCGTGCTCGGTGACGATTACAACCTGCCGCGCACGCCGTTGACGCCGGCGCAGCTCGCGACGAAACTCGCGGAAGCCGGGAAAAACTCGAAAGTCGCGCTCGTCTTCGGTCGCGAGAGCGACGGGTTGTACAATCACGAGTTGGCGTTGTGCGACGCGACCGTGACGATCCCGACGGGCAAGGAGTACCCGAGCATGAACTTGAGCCACGCGGTCGCAGTCGTCCTGTACGCGATCGCGGTGGGGAGCTTGAGCGCTCCCATCATCAAGAAGTTCCCCCTCGTGAACGCGCCGACGAAGCAGCACCTGCACCGCGTCATGGATGAAACGTTAGCGGGCTTGCCGTTCGCGACGAAAGAGAAGCGCGAGACGCAAGAAGTGTTGTGGCGCCGCCTCGTCGGGAAGAGCGGCTTGACGCAGCGAGAAGCGATGGCCTTGATGGGATTCTTCAGGAAGGTGCAGCAAGTGCAGGAGAACGTGCAGAAGAAATAGTTTTCGTTCGTGCTACTGTCCTGCTCGCTCATCGAGGAGAACGTCGTGTGCGGCCCTCCCCGAATGGGGCGACCCCCTCCGCAGACCGCTTTTTCCATCTCCTTCTTCCGCTCGCCCTTAAGGACAGTAGCACTCAAGATAGAGGGCGTGAGATGTCAGAAGTAATTGTCAATTCTAGCTCTCCGAGAAGTCAGGAGAAACCCAAGAAAGCCCCTCGCGCAAAGCGAAGGGCCTTCCCGGGAAAAAGAGGTGAGAAGCAATTGGTTGTGGTGTGCGCTCCTCCCCCATCTGTGACGCTTACGCGTCTCCCCTGCGGAATGGAGACACTCATATTTAAAAGTTCCGTTCTGTAACCATTCTAAAATGAAAACTTTTCAGCAACGCCCGGAGGGGTGGTTTTGAGACGAGAAAGAGGGGTGACGGCATGCGAGAAGAAGGGGAAACGTGCGGAGAAAGCGGGAACAGAAAAACTTGTTGAAAAAAACGTTGATAACGAGCAGAGGTTCCGCGGCTACTCTTCACAGCACGTCTCGGCGCTCTTGCCGGAGCCGCACGCGCACTTGACACCGCTCTTCCTCTTCGCCGACTCGCCCGCCATCTTCACCGTCTTTTCGCCATAGCCGCAACAGCAACCGCAACCTTCACCCATGAATGGTTCACCTCATCGGATTAGAGAACGAGGCCCGGCGCAGCGTATAAAAACTTATGGTTGAAGCGGGCTCTTCGGCAAATCGCTTTCGCGTGGTCGCCAGCCGCTCGTCGCATCGCTTCGTTTTTCGCTTCTTCCGCGACATGCTCGTGCGGAGCACTCAGTCGCGCCTGCGTCGCTCCTGATCCTCGCGTTTCGGGACGCGAGTCTCGCGGGTCGCTCCGAGGCGTCGCGACCACCCCGTAGGGGGCAGGTCCCCCGTCGCTCACCGCAACCTCACGTCAAAAGCGACTCGCCTGACGCTGGCGACCATCCATTTGCCTAAGAGCCGTTGAAGCGGGCCGCGTTGAACGTCTCGCTTCGCGGCACCGCTGTGGCGCGCGTGAAAGGCGTCGACGTCCTCGGCGTGTTCTCAGCGTGTTCGCGGGCAACGCCCGTCAATGCTGGCGCGGCGCGGTTTTACTCGTTAAAGTATTTCGTGATTTCCTCGTACGAACTTTTTCCCTCTGACTCTAGTTTCCCTCCGACGATGACTTTTGCCGCGCCAGCAACGACCGGGCCGTGCCCGGAGAACGTCTCGTCGAGAAGCCGTCACGGCAGGGTCGATCGACTGTTGCACCGCGGCCGATGGGAGAAACCCTGGGGACTGCCGCCTCATTTGTGCGTGCGCGTCAAGCTCAAGACCGCGTCGTGCGCTTTCGCGAGGTCGTCCTCCTTGACGAAGATGCTGATGCGCGGCTCGGCGGAGATGACCGCGATGATATTCACGCCGTCATTGGCGATCTCGTTCGCGAGGCGGGCCATCACGCCCTTCGCCGCCCAACCCGAAGGCGTCAAGGCGAGCGTGAGCTCGGCGATCCCGGAGGTGACGCTCGCCACGTTCGCGTCGGGAAAGAGGTCGTTCGCGCGCGACAAGCTCTCGCTGTCGATCATGACGAGCGTCTCGTTTCGGCTCTTGAAGAGCCGGAAAATCTCGCTCTTGTAGAACTCGGGATCCTTCAAGACCTCGGCGAGGCGTTTGTACAAGTTGCTGCTGTTCTTCAACCGGATGGCGGAGACGCGATTCTTCGTCGTGACGACGGCGTCCGAGAGCGCCTTGCGCACGCCAGCGTCGAGGTTCACGACGTCGCCGCTCCGCTCGTACCGGCGGATCGCGCTGACGACCGCGTCGAGACTGCCGTCGAGCTTGTACGCCTTGCGCAGGTACTCGGCGAGGCCGGAGACGTTGATGACGCCGCGCGCCAAGTCCTTGCGGAAGCTCGGGTCCTCGTCGATGAGCGCCCAGACGCGCTTTGTGATACTCACGCGGCCGTCCTTGGTCATGAACGGCGGAGAACAGTCACAGTTTTAAAAACGTATTGCTTGAAGAAGAGGGAAAGCCAAGGGGCTTGCGCCCCTTGGTTGCGAACGTAGCGAGGGGTGGATTTGAATTCGGCAGCAGCCGGCACGAACCGGACCGCTTCCACCGACCTCTGGGTTATGAGCCCAGCGAGCACTCCTAGCTGCTCTACCTCGCTATCGCGAACTCGTGAAACCCGGAGTTCTTTATAAAGTTTCGCCCGTCAGCGACGAGGGGAAATGACGCGAAGAGCGTCCGAATCGCGAACGATGACTGCTGGACATCGTCCAGAACGTGCACAATGTTCGCTGAGCGCGAGACTCGTGTTCGAAGAACGCGAGGATCAGGAGCGTCAGAGACGCGACTGAGCTCAGTCCCGTGCTGGCGCGGCAGGAATTCAGAATCCGAGTGCAACATCGTCCGAACGTACTGACGAGAACTCGGACGAGGAAATCACGACGGACGAGAAATTCACGAAGGAGGAGAACACCACGACAACCACTGACAAGAAAATCCGTGCCGCGCCAGCAACGACCGGCCCGTGGCCGGCGGACGTCGCGCTTCGCTCGGCGAAAATTTCGTTTAACGTTAGACGCATTCGCCACCGGACGCGAGGATGCGAAAACAATATAAACCACGTGGCCGCAGCCAGGCGGAGTGGTGTGTTGAGAGGGGGCATGAAAACGTATGCACGACGAACCAGGCAAAGAGACGACTTCTGAGAAACACCCGGAGAAGAACGACCGGACCGCCTCCCCGGCACCGATTGTCGACGAGAAAACCACTGAGAAGAACGACAAAGCGGCAAAGGCGGAAAAATCTGAAAAGCCGGAGAAGATAGAGAAAACCTCTGACAAGCAGAACGAGAAAGGCGAGAAGGCTTCTGAAAAGCAAAGCGAGAAGAACGACAAGACGGAGAAGGTCGAGAAGAGCTCTGAGAATCAGAACGAGAAGACGTCTGAGAAGCCCGTCGAGAAGAGCGAGAAGCCGACGGAGAAGCCCCACGAGAAGACCACGACCAAACCGGCCGGCAAGGATCCAGAGAACGGCTTCCTCCACTTCCAGAGCCGGCTGCGCAACAAGGAGGGCGAGCTCGCCGGCAAGACCATCCTCATCCTGAACAGCGGCGGCAAGAAGAAAGAGTTCATCCTCAAGCGGGCCGCGCAGCTCGGCGCGTCCATCGCGCTCGTCAACAAGACCTTGACGTGGGAGAAGAAGTACGTCGAGCACTTCATCCAGGCGGACCCGTACAACCACGCGGAAGTCATCGAGAAGCTCAAACGGTTCATCAAGCGGGTGCCGGTGGACGGCGCCGTCACGTTCTGGGAAGACGACGTCCCCTTGCTCGCGAAAGTCTGCAAGAAGTTCAAGCTCGCCGGGCCGAGCCTGGACACCGCCGAGAAAGGGCGGAACAAGTTCCGGATGCGCGAAGCATTCCAAGCGGCCGGCATCCGGACGCCGAAATTCTCGCTCCTGAACAGCCCGGAAGATGTCGAGCGCGCGATCAAGGAGGTCGGCCTGCCCGCCGTCATCAAGCCCGCGTGGGGTTCCGACAGCGAGTTCGTCGTCAAGGTGGAGACCGAGGAGGAGGCGCGGAACGTCTACACGTACGAAGTGAAGAACGCCGTGCCGAAGTTCAACCCGATCTTCACGTACAACCAGTCCAGCTTCATCTACGAAGAGTACGTGGACGGGACTGAGGTGAACGTCGAGTCGGTCACGTTCGAGGGCGAAACGACCATCATCGCGATCAGCGACAAGCTCCCGATGAAGGAGCCTTTTTTCATCGAACGCGGCGACGTCGCGCCGACGAGGTTCGAGCGCGAGAGCCAAGAACGGATCAAGGAGGCGGTCGTCGCGGCCATCAAGGCGGTCGGCCAGAAGAACGGCGTCAACCATACGGAAGTCAAGATGGTCAAGGACGGCCCGTGCGTCATCGAAACCGCCCTGCGGATGGGCGGCGACTACCTGTGGGATTGGACGCGCCAAGTCTGGAACGTGGATCTCGTCGAGCAGGCGTTGCGCATCTGCATCGGCCTCCCGCCGAACCCGCGACGAACGGCAGAGCCGCTATGCTATCTCATCGGCCACTATTTCATCCCGGAGAATTCAGGCGTCGTCGCGGGCATCCGGCCGCACCCCGGCTTCTTCGACACGCAAGGCCTCGATACCTTGTACTTGCACAAGCGCGTCGGCGACACGATTCTCGTCCCGCCGGAAGGCTTCGAGAACCTCGGGTGGATCGTCGCGAAAGGCGACAGCCACGTCGACGCGGAACGCAAGCTCGAAGAATTGCGTCAGAGCATTCAGTTCAGCCTGATGGGATTCGAGCAGGGGAGCAGCGTCGGCAAGACGAGCAGCCGCACTTTCTCGACGGAAGTCCAGGAGACGCGAGTGACCATCCTCCGCGGGCGCCGCATCGAGAAGCTCAAGCTCTTGCAGACGGAGAACCTGCCGCCGTTGCACATCGGCATCCTCTGCAACCTCTACCAGCCGGAAGCGGGGGAGAAGCTGACCGAGGTCGAGAGCGATCTGACGAGCGTCGGCAAGAACATCCAGAAAGCGCTCGAGAAGAAAGGGCACCGCGTCACGTTCTTCGACATGAACGAGTACCCGCTGCCGTTCGAGACGATCATGGAGTCGAAGGTGGACATCGTCTTCAACGTGTGCGAGCGGATCAACGGGAGCAGCCTGCTCGAGCCGCACGCCGCCTCGTTCCTCGACATGCTGAACATCCCGTACACGGGGAGCAACCCCGCCACGCTCGCCTTGTGCATCGACAAGATCCGCATGAAGAAGCTCTTGGACTTCCACGACGTGCCGACGCCGAACTGGGATTACGTGTACGCGCCGGACGACGAGGTGGACCCGAGCCTCAAGTATCCGCTCATCGTCAAGCCGGCGAACGCGGACAACAGCATCGGCATCACGAACGAGAGCGTCGTCAAGAACGAGGAGGAGTTGCGGAAGCAGCTGCGCAAGCTCATCATGAAGCACCACTGCCCCGCCCTCATCGAAGAGTACATCGAAGGCGACGAGTACGACGTGACCATCATCGGGAACGGCGACCACGTGCAAGTCTTGCCGTTCTCGCGCAGCACGTTCGACAAGCTGCCGAGCGGCGTCTGGCACATCTACCCGTACGAGGCGAAGTGGAGCGAGAAGAGCGTGTATGACGGGATCGAGGTGCAGCGCGCGCCGAAGCTGCCGAGCAGGATCACCTCGCTCATCAGCGAGATCGCGCTTGACACGTACAACATCTTCGACTGCCACGATTACGGCCGCGTCGAGGTCAGGGTCGACAAGAACGAGAACCCGTACGTCATCGAGCTGAACCCGAACCCGAGCATCAACGACGGGGACGCGGTGCCGGGCGCGTGCGAGTTCCTCGGCCTGGACTACGCCGGCTTCATCGAGTACGTCCTCAAGCTCGCCATCCAGCGGTACAAGGACAAGCCGCCCTTCCACCACTTGACGACGAGCAGCACGTTGTGAGTGTGCGTTGACGATCTTTCCCGCATCGTCGCCTTGAAAAAACGTTCGCCCGCCGCAGAGGCGGGTCAGGGCTAGCGCGGCAAAAGTCATGGTCGTCGTTCAGAGGAGTACGGACGTACTCGCGAGAACCTGAACGAGGAAATCCGGGCCGCGCCAGCAAGTGTCGGCCAATGGCCGAGGTGTCAACAATGCAACCTGATTCGCACCATCATGGCGCGGATGCTCACGAACACCGAGTCCGTTGTGTGCGTTTACCGCTCGATTCTTGGCCCGTGTACGGCGAGACCATTCTTCAGATGGAGCGCGAACTCTTCCCCGAGCCGCTCGCGCAGACTGAAGCGGAGCTCCAGGACACGCTCTCGGACCCTCGCGCACTTTTCATCGGCGCGCTCGAGGGCGAACGACTCGCCGGGTTCATCGCTGGCGAGACGATCAAGTACTACGTCGAACCCGGCGACCCGGAGTACGACGAAGTCTTGGCGCGAGAGGAGACATTGTATATCGAGACGCTTGACGTCGAGAAGACGCGCCAAGGGCGAGGCGTCGGCACGGCGCTCCTCAAAGCCTTGCTCGACGAAGCGGCGAAGCGCGGCTACCGTCACGTCGTCGGCCATTGGCGCGAGGGCGCGAGCATGCGGCTCGCGGAGAAGTACGGCGGAAAAGTGCTCATGGTCGAACCGCGTTATAACGGTACGAGCGAGACGTACTCGTATGTCGTCATCGACGTGTAGACTGAGAAAAGCCGTCTGTTCTCTTCAGGTCGTTCTCTTCAAGCGTCGTCGTCCCAATCGTCGCCGCCATCATCGCTGTCGAAATCAGGATCGTCATATCCCATTTAACTCCCCTCCAAAGGTTCTTTCCCGCTCAACGGTTCTTCCCGGCTCAACGGTTCTTCCCGGCTCAAAGGGTCTCCCTCACGAAAAGGGCCTCCCCTACTAATAAGGTCGTGACTGGTGAGGCGAGCGTCAAGAAGCAGTAACAAAGGGTAGAGACGATGAGCTATTTAAACTTTGTTCCGTTTAAATAGAGGTTTTTAAACAACCTCGACGGAATTCTTCCAGAACCAGGGCTTGGGTCGGACGGCTCACACCGGTTCGACGCTGACGAACGCCTTGTCGACGTCGGGGAGTTCTTCGAGGTCGTGCTCGACCGTCAAGGCGATGTGATGGCTCGCGCTCGTCGAGAGGTGGCGGTTGACGATGATGTGCACCTCGACATGGACGAAACTGCCCACATAGTGCGCCTTGACGAGGGACAAGCCGCGGACGCCTCGGACGGTGGTGGCGATCTCTTCGATCTTTCGCTGCAGTTCCGACGAGGGCGCCGCGCCGACGAGGTAGTCGATGTTCTCCCGCCCGAGACGGAAGGCCTGCCAGAAGATGAAGACGCTGATGAGGATGGCCGCGATCTCGTCCATCCAAACGTACGCGGTCGCGGAGACGGCGAGGCCGAAGAGCGCGGTGAGCGTGATGAGGACGTCGTTGCGAGCGTCAGCGGCCGTCGCTCTCAAAGCGGGGCTTCTGGTCCGCTCGCCCGCCTTGCCCGCCTCGTAGCTGAGGAGTATCTTCGCGAGGATGGCGATGACGAGCGCGCCGACAATCGTCCAGTTGAGGAGTCTCGGTTCGCCGTTCCCCGCCAAGCTGAAGAGTGCGCTGCGAAGGAATTCGAACGCGGTGATCGCCATGAGGATGCTGATGAAGAACGCGACCATCGGCTCGGCGCGAGCATGGCCGAACTGGTGGCCCTTGTCCGCTTTCTTATGGCTCTCCTTCACCGCCCAGTACGTCGCGCACCCGTGAATCGTGTCCAAGAACGAGTTCGCGGCGTCAGCGAGGACCGCGATGCTGCCGGAGACGAGACCGGCGAAGAGCTTGAGGAGGAAAAGGACCGCGTTCAAGGCGATGTTCAACACCGTGACTCGACGCGCGTGGCTCACAACAACTTCACCTCTCCAAACAAGCCCTGAAGAATACCTGGTTAAAAAGGTATCTGTTCACCCGTCTCAAAAATCGCTGCCGCCCTCCTTAAGGGCGAGCGTCTGCAGAGAGTTCGACAAGTGCGTCGCGGGGGTCGCCCCCTACGGGGGAGCAGCACCCACTATGAAAGAAGCGAGACGCGAGCAGGACGGTGGCAGCGCAGAAGATGACGAGAAAATCCTCACGCCTTCTTGACAACCAGCGCGGCGTTCATCAGCTTCATGGCTCGTTCGACGTCATCGGCGCTCGTCGTCCGGCTCAAGCGGCTGCGCGCGTACGCTTTCGCCAGGCGGATGACGCCGATGACGAGCCGCGGGCCGATCTCGACGAGGCAGGACTCTTCTCGCGCTCGAAGGTCGTCGATGAACGAGACGATGACGGGTTCGAACTTCGGGTCGAACGCGACGTTCAACCGTTCCGCGTACGAGACGTACGCTTTGACGAAGCGAGCGTCGCCGTCTTCCAAGTCGCGCACTTCGTCCTTGACGATCTTCCGCGTGATCGACTCGAGTTCTCGCGCGCTCGCGCGACGGATGAGGAACAAGAGGTGGAATCGCGAGAGGAGCGCGGGGTCGAAGGGGAGTTGTGTCCGGAGAAGCTTCGCGTCTTTCCCGACGAAACGGTCGCCTTTCGGGTTCGCCGTCGCGAGGACGCGGACGCGAGCGTCGAACTTCTCATGCGCGCCTTTCTTGTCGTACGTGAGGAACCCCTTCTCCATCGCGCTATAGAGCCCGGCTTGGTCTTCTTTCTTGAGCAGGTTGAGCTCGTCGATGAGCGCGAAGCCCTCGTCCGCCAAGACGAGCAAGCCGGGTTGGAACTCCTTGCCGTCGTAGATGCCCGTCAGGCCGGCTTTTGAGGCTCCGCTGCCGAGGCCGAAAATGGCGTGCGGCGCCAAGCGTTCGATGCTGCGCAACACTTCAGTCTTCCCCGTGCCGGGATCGCCGAGGAGGAGTATGTGCAAAGGTTCTTGCGTGAAGAGCTGCACTGTCGCGGCCTCTTTCACCGCGTCCATGCCGAGAAGGTTCGGCGCGACGAGCTTCGCGATCGCCTCGACGCTCTGCAGCTTGAAGGATTCGAACGTGGCCAGCATCGCCTGGTCGGCGATCTTCTTATTGAGGCGCTCGACGACTGTGACGACGTCTTCGTCGGGCGCGGCGGCGGCGAGCTGCGGCCACGACGCGTCGGGTACGAGCGCCGCGCTCGTGCCGAACCGGTCGTAGTGGAACCCGATCTTGCGCAACCGCGCCAAGTACTGCACGTCGCCGTACTCTCGCTCGGTCACGAGCGCTCGCAAGTCCTGCAATGCCTTCCGCTTCTCGCGCCCGAGGGGGAAGAGCAGCTTGACCACGTCGATTGCGCGCTTCTGCATCGTGAGGCTGGTGAAGGGTCGACCGTTAATAAAAGTATAGCTTTTACGGCTCCGTCGTTATTCCAGACGGCCGCGTTGAAAAAGTCGTGCGACCCTGCCTTGGCGGCCTCTCGATACTCGTGTCCTGCCGGCTTGCGCTAATCGAATTGCGCGGCTGGACGAGGAAGCGGTGGCCGCCGCAGGGCCGCCGCGAAGCGAGACTTTCAACGCGGCCATTCCAGACGTTAGCTTTTTAATACACGACGAGTTCTGGCAAGAGATGAAGCGGAAAGGCGCGACTCGGAAGACAGTGACCCTGCACGGTCGAGAGTTCCTCGTGCCGGACTATCATGGCGGCTCGATCGTCAACCTGATGAGCAGCGTCATCACGGCGCGCGGCGGGAAGGCAGTCTATCCTGAGCTGCGGCTCTTGCCTGCCGCGGAGCTCAAGGACGCGAAGAACGTCGTCGTCTTCATCGTCGACGGCCTCGGCGCGGAGTGGATGTCGCGGCACGCGAAGAAGTCGTTCCTCGGGCGGCACGGGAAGGGCGTGATGACGAGCGTCTTCCCCCCGACGACCGCCGCCGCGACGACCACGTACTATTCCGGCGTCACCGCGCAGCAACACGCCTTGACCGGGTGGTATGTCTACGCAAAAGAGCTCGGCATAGTGTTCGCGCCCTTGCCCCCATTCACGCGGAGCGGCGGGCTGCCGGTGCCGCAGCTCGATATGCGCGAGTTCTCTGGCGTGCAGAGCGTGTTCGAGCGCGTCCGGACGTCGTCGTACCAGGTGATTCCGGCGGAGTATGTCGGGACGCCGTACAACGATTGGTTCTCGCGCGGCGCGAAACTCTTCACGTACACGACGCTGCACGAGTGTTTCGAGAACGTCGTCAAAGCGGTGAAGAAGCCGGGCCGGAAGCTCGTCCTCGCGTACTGGCCGGAGTTCGATAAGCGGACGCATCATCACGGGACTCGGGACGCGAGCGTCATGAGCCACTTCAAATCGTTAGATGAAAAGTTCGAGCTCCTCGCGCGCAAGCTCGCGGGGACGGACACCGCGCTCATCGTGAGCGCCGACCACGGCTTGACGGACATTCCGAAAAAGCGCATCCTGAACGTCGAAGAGCACCCGGAGCTCGCGAAGCTCCTCGCGCTCCCGTTGAGCGGCGAGGCGCGGATGAGCTACGCGTACGTCCGCGACGGCAAAGCCGGAGCGTTCGAGAGTTACATGAAAAGAAGGCTGGGGCGCGTCGCGACCGTCGTGAAGAGCGAGACAGCGTTCAAGCAAGGACTGTTCGGCCTCGGCGCCGTTCACCCGAAGTTCCGGGAGCGCATCGGCGATTATCTCATCATCATGAAGGACGGCTACGCGCTCCAGGACACGCTCATAGGCGAACACCACAGCAAGCACCCGGGAAGGCACGGCGGCGTGAGCAAGGAAGAGATGCTCGTCCCGCTCATCGTGCTGAGATGCTGAGACTCTGACCATCGCAAGGCGGATTGAAAGGCCGCTACGTCAGCGGGTATTCGCTGGCGCGGCAAAAATCATCGTCATCGTTCTCAGTTGTACGAAAAGTACTTTCGAGAACCTGAACGAGAAAATCCGGGCCGCGCCAGCACGTTCTGGACCGCGTCCAGCAGACACTTGCGGAACATATCGAGCTTCGGCTCGACTCAGAATCAGGACGTCACAGCCGTTCCTTATTCGCCATCGCGACGAGAACGAAGTAGAGCGGCGTGACGACGATGACGAGGCCGAGGCCGACGATGAGGAAGAGCGCGCGCATGCCGAGGAGTTGCGCCGCCCACGCGCCGAGAGGGACGAGCACCAAGTACGGTATCGCGAGGAGGAAGCCGAGACTGAGATAGTACCGCTTCCGAGTCTCCTCATCCATGAGCTTGCGCGCCAAGAGACCTTGCGCGTACCCGACCATGGCGGCGCCGAGGACGCTGCACGCGGCCGCTGCCGCGATGGCGGCGAGGTGCGTGTTCACGACGAACGTGAACGGCAAGATCGCGGTCAAGAGCGTCCCGAAGACGAGCATGGGCGAGAAGCCGATCGCGCGCTGCACCTTCTTGGTGAACCAAGGTCCGAGGAAGCTCGCGAGGATGGCGATCGAGAAGACGACGGCGACGTTCAGCACGGGGCCGAGCCACTCGTTCGAGAACTCGCGATAGAGGTAGATGCCGTAGTACGACGCGGCGAGCGTCTCGAGGATGCCCGCGATCGCGGTCGCGATGAGGAGGAGGCAGACGTACCGGTGATGGAAGAACCCGCGCCAGTGGCCCCGCAACGAGACGTAATGCTCCTTGATGAACTTGCCGAGCGGGTAACTGCGCTCTTCGCGCTGTTCCGTGACGAAACTCAAGAGGTAGCCGCTCAGGATGAACGCGAACGCGGTGATCTCGAACGCGAGTAGGTAGCCGATCGGCGTGACGGCGAACGACGCGCCGAAGAGCGAAAGCGTGACTTTCGCGCCAGTCTCGGGGAACCTGTCGATGAGCCACCCGCTCACGAGCATCGCGACCATCGTGAGGAGGACGCCGTACTGCCCCATCTTGCGGAGGAAACCGCCCATCTTCTCGCGCCGGAGCGTCTCGAGGACGAACTTGTTGTACAGGTCGCCGTACGTGACGACGCCCGCGCCGGCGAGGAGGATGGCGAACGCGAAGAGCCAGACGAACCGCGCGCGGATCGCGAACGCCATGAGGAGGAAGCTGAACCCGAACAGGACGCCCATCCCGCCAATCGTGCTGCGCGACACCTTATGGACTTTCGCGTACTCTTGCAAGACCGTCGTGAAGAGCATGCTGATGACGGCGCGGAGCGCGTTGAACAGCCCGACGAGGAACAAACCGGCCCCGGTGAACGCGAAGAAGACGTTGATGAATTGCGGCGCGCTCGCGCCGTACCCGATGCGGTCGAGGAGGTCTCTCGCGGCGAAGACCCGCGAGTTGCGCTTGTCCGTCGCGTCCCGGTCGTCGAGGTGTTTCGGCGCCGCCTCTTTCAACGCCTCGTTGATCGCGTCTTCAGAGAACCCTTTCTCGAGCAGGCCGTTCCTGATGGTCATCGGACTCTCGTTCTTCGAGAGCCGCGCCCGCACCTCACCTTCTAACGCGTCCGGCATCGGAAACCGTACCGACGACGGACGTTTATAAAGTTTTTCGGGAATGACGGAAACGATTCTGACTCTGCACGAGTAGTGTCGTTCTCGTCATAAACTTTAAATACCCTCCTTCCTCGGGTCGCCGGTATGTTCTCATTTGGCAAGTCGTCGAGCAAGCACAAGGGGCGCATCGTCCAACGATGGGTCTTTGAGGCGAAGAGCCCGCTCTTGAGCAGCGCCGCCGCGGTCGACATCGACGGCGACGGGCAGAAGGAGATCATCTTCGGGACGAAAGACGGCAAGGTCTTCTGCATCACGGAAGAGAACAAGCAGAAGTGGGTGTACGCGATCAGCGAGAAAGTCGACGAGACGGAGAGTTTCTTCTACGACGCGGAACGCATCGACGCGGTCCCCGCGACGCCCACCATCAAGGACGTGAACGATGACGGCAAGCCGGAAGTCCTCTTCGGCACGGAGCTCGGCATCGTCTACTGCCTGAGCGGCGAGGGGAAGCTCGTCTGGCAATACCGGGGGAAGGGCGCGGTGCGCGGCCGCATCCTCGTCGACGACATCGACGGCGACGGCTCGCAGGAAGTCCTGTTCGGGACGACGACGGGCAAGTTCATCATCCTCGACCATACGGGCAAGCAACGCTTCGTCTTCGAGACGCAAGCGAGCGTTGAAGGAGAGCCCGCGGTCATCCGTGAAGGGCGGACGCAGGTCATCTTCGGGAACGAGCAAGGCACCATCTTCTCGTACAACCCGCTCGGCAACCTGCTCTGGACGTTCAAGGCGGACGGCGCGGTGCGCGCGAAGCCCGTCGCGGGCAAGCTGCTCGGGCAGGACGCGCTCATCATCGGGGACATCGCGGGCGTGCTGCACTGTCTCGACCTGAACGGGGTGGAGCGTTGGCGGTTCAAGACGGAAGGCGCGATTTACGGGCGCGCGACGATTGCCGACGTGAACCGTGACGAAAGCCCGGAGATCATCTTCGGCAGTTGCGACAACAAGGTGTACTGTTTGAGCGCGAGGGGCGAGCGCATCTGGAGCTACGAGACGGACTTCTGGATCGTCACGAGCCCGATTGTCACGGACATCGACGGCGACGGAGAGTTGGAGATCGTCGTCGGCAGCTATGACCATAACGTGTACGTCTTGGATGGGGAGGGCGCGTACGACCTCGACTACATGCCGGGATTGTCAGGAGTCGCGCACCAGAGCGGCCATTACACGAGCGTCGCGACGAAAGAGGCGGGCGAGCACGTCGGCAAGCGGTTGTGGCAGATCAAGACGCAGGGCATGATCGTGGGTTGCGAAGAGCTTGAGAAGGACAACATCATCGTGAACGTCAAGACGGGTTTCGTCGACGACCTCAAGCATGAGAACGAGTGAACCCTGCCCCATCCCCGCCCCCCAAAAAAAAGGCTTCCAACTTTTCAGCAGTGAGAAAAAAAAGAGCAGGTGAGCATTCATGGCGGAACGAGTCGTCGGAGACAAGACGCAGATCAAGCGGATCAAACTGCACATCCAAGGGCTTGACGAGAACATCCAGGGCGGCATCCCGGAAGGCCACGTGACGCTCGTGAGCGGCGCCGCGGGGACGATGAAGAGCAGCGTCTGCTTCAACAGCCTCTATCATGAAGCCGTCGCGGGGAAGAACGGCCTGTACATCTCGCTCGAACAGTCCGCGGAGAGCCTCGTCAACCACATGGTGAACATGGGGTACGACCTCTCCAAGGTGGACCTCGTCATGGTGAAGGAGCTCGCCGAGCTGAAGAATCGGATGGACGGCATCAAGTCCGGCGGGAAAGGCAGCCTCATCATCGTCGACATCGGCACCATCCGGAAGGAGATCCGCGACGTGAACACGGACGAGAACAAGTCCTGGATGAACGTGATCAAGAACGTCGTCAAGAAGATCAACGTCGAGGCGGGCTGTCCCCTGTTCGTCCTCGATTCGCTCAGCGCGCTCTACGTGCTCTCGCGGTTCGAGAACCCGCGGATTGAGCTGTTCTACATCTTCGAGTTCCTGCGAGACTTGGGCATCACGAGCTTCCTCATCAGCGAGATGCCCCTCGACGGCTCGAAGTACTCCGAGTACGAGATCGAGGATTTCCTCAGCGACGGCATCATCACGATTCGGCTGACCACGTACCGCCGCCAAGTGGTGCGCGAGATCAGCGTGGTGAAGATGCGCACGACGGCGTGCAACAACGACATCTTCAGCCTCGAGTTCCGCAACGGCCAGTTCCAAGCGCTGTACGGCGGCCAGAACCCGTTGCTGTAGAACCGGCACGCTCGGCGTTGCCTTGGAGCGAGGGCAGAAATTCGCCCGATTCATGCAGGGCGAATTTCGTCATTGCTCGCGCGGAGCGCGAGAAAGACCTCCGCAACGTCGAGCGCGAGGGAAAACTTCATAAAACGATTTTTTCTCCTCCTTCTCCATGAAGTACAAGCTCGTCTGTTTCGATATCGACGGCACGCTCATCAGCGATGACCGGCAGAACTATTGGGGCACGCTGCACCAGGAGATTGAAGGCGAAGAGGAAGGGACCCGTATCGAGGAGAAGTTCCACGCCGCGTTCAAAGCGGGAGAGATCACGTATAAGGATTGGGTTGATTCCGACATCAGGGGCTTCCAGAAAGCGGGCGCGACGAAGGAGGAGTTCTTGCGCGCGGCGCGCAGGCACACGTTGCATCCGGGCGCTCGCGAAGCGGTCCACGAGTTGAAACGTCGCGGGTACAAGCTCGCCGTCATCTCTGGTTCGTTGAACGTGCTCATCGAGACGTTGTTCCCCGACCACCCGTTCGACGACATCTTCACGAATCTCATCTCGTTCGACGAGGACGGGCGTATCGCGTCGTGGCGGGATACGGTGTTTGACCAGGGCGGCAAGCATAAGGCGTTGCACGCGATCTGCAAGCGCGAAGGCATCCCGCTTGCCGAGACGGTGTTCGTGGGCGACGGCGAGAACGACATCGACATCTTGCAGGAAGCGGGGCTCGGGATCGCGTTCTGCCCGAAGAGCGAGAAGGTCTCGAAGGCCGCGGACGTCGTCGTGACGAAGAAGGACGTGCGTGAGATCCTCAAGTATCTCGAGTGATTCTCAGGGTGGCGGCGCTGCTGCGGCCAATGAACCTCCCTCCGGTCCGGGCATATCCGGGCGCTCGTTACCCCGTGCCGCCTGCGGGCGTCACACTCGCGCCCGGCAATCGCGCCAAGGCAGCAGCGCTGCAGGCGCCAGAAGAGTGAGAAGAAAAGATGTTTGCTGAACCCTATTCCATGTCGTCGGCCATGCCGAGGAGGTTGCCCGCGCTCACTTGTTTCGTTTCGATGACGGTCTCTTGGCCGCAGTACGGGCAGTGGAGCGGTTTGCTCGTTCTCGTGAAGCGGTAGCGGCAGTTCGCGCACGCGAAGGAGATCGCGCCGGTCGTTTTCGTCGGCGTCTTGATTGCTGTCTTGCCGACTGTCGGTCTGCGGGTGAACGAGCGGTTCGCGATTGGTTTCGTGATGGGCGCGTCCATGGCCTCTTTCACGTTCAGGTTCTGGCACTTCCGGCAGACGAGCGTCTTGCCGTCTTTCGCGTATTTCATCTCGTTGACCGGGACGAGGGCCAGGCACCGGCCGCATTTCATCGTGATGCTCTTGTTCTCCATCGTCGTCCACCTCGACCTTGACCTAGTGGTGCCAGGAATATTTAAGCTTATTCTTTCCTCGAGAAAAAAATACTTACCTTATGGAAAATAAATGCTGTTTGTCGTCTCAAAAAAACCGGCAAAGACGCCCGCCACTCAAACCTAAGGTTTAAATAACTACCAACCCTCCAACCACCCCATGGCTCGCGAACCCTTACGCCGCCGCACAGTCGGGTATCTCATCATCGGCATCGCCGCGCTCATCGGCGCCATCATCTACGCGTTCAACCGCGCGCTCACCGACATCGTGAACGCGACGTGCGACCACGGCGCATCGTGCAGCATGTGGGCCTCCATCAGGTTCCAGACGACCGTCAGCCTCGCCATCATGACTGCCATCCTGCTCATCGGGTTGTACTTCGTCGTCTTCGGCGAACGCCAGCAACAGAAGCGCGAGGCCGAAGAAGCCCGCAAGTTCTCAACGGAACGCTATGAAGCGCTGAAGAAAACGCTCTCGAAAGCGGAGGACGACCTCATGAAGAGGGTCGTCGCCGCGGACGGCACCATCTTCCAATCAGCCCTCGGCGAGCAGACCGGGATGACAAAAGTCAAAGTCACGAGGCTCCTCGACAAGCTGGAAGGACGCGGCCTCATCGAACGAAAACGACGCGGGATGACGAACGTCGTCATCATCAAACCCTGAAAACGAGCGATTTCACCCGGTTTCTCAACGTCTCGTCGGGTCGTGAAACTAGTTGCAAACGAACCCATATATGCGGTTTCATCTTCTCACACAAAGGGTGTCGGCGACGCGAGCCCCGGACGAGTCCCCCCAACAAACGTCTCGGGGCCGCGAAGCGGCATCACAACGAACCGTGAACAGAGGTGCACAATGGCGAAACAAGCAATCAAACAGGAAACGATCCCGGTCAAGGGCATGACGTGCCAGTCGTGCGTCAAGAACATCAAGCGCGGCGTTGGCAAGCTGGACGGCGTCAGGGACGTCAAGGTCGACTTGCTCGAGCACACGGCAACCGTCTCGTACGACGGCCGCAGGATAGCATTGAAAGATATTGAAGGCGAGATCGCAACGCTCGGCTACTCGACGGCGAACAGCCAGAAAGGCGGCTCGAGCGGCGTCTGGCAAGGGGTCGCGTACGGCCTCGTTCCGCACCTCGGATGCATCGCGTTCATCATCGGCAGTATCGTCGGCTCGACCCTGCTCATCCAGCTCGCCAAGCCGTTATTGATGAACCGGTACTTTTTCCACATCCTCGTCGCGATCTCGTTCGCCTTCGCCACGGCGGGCATCCTGCTCTACCTGCGCAGCAACGGGCTGCTCAGCTGGCGCGGCGCGAAACGCAAAGCAGGGTATATCAGTACGATGTACGGCACGACAATCGGCGTGAACCTCTTGCTGTTCCTCATCATCTTCCCGGCGTTGGCGAACGTGAGCGTCGCCTCGACGGCGAGCGAAGCGCAGAACGCGGGGAACGGCCTCGCAGGCGGCGTCGCCTCGACGGCGAACCTCGCCTCGTTCACGATGACGGTCGACATTCCGTGCCCCGGCCACGCGCCCCTCATCTCGAGCGAAGTGAAGAGCGTGACAGGAGTCCGCGGGATTGCGTACTCGTTCCCAAAAACGTTCACCGTCACGTACGACCCCGCGGTCACGAGCAAGGAAGCGGTGCTCGCCCTCGACGTCTTCCAGGAATACCCTGCGACGATGGTGAGCGAAACGCGCGGCAGAGAGAACACGGATGCCAGCGACGGCGTCGCCGAACTCGGCGTTCAGAGAACCGCGCGCTCCGCACCCGACGTTCAGAACACCGCACCGTCCGGTTGCGGGTGCGGCGGCTACGGCCTGGGGTGAGAGGGTTCAAGACAATGTTTTAAACCGAGAACGGATGGTTGCAGGAAGGAGGGTGACTGGTATGGAACAAGTGACGTTGCGCGTGAGAGGTATGCGGTGCAACAGCTGTGAGATGCTCGTGCGGGAAGCGTTGCAAGAGGTCGAGGGCGTCGTGAAGGCGGTCGTCGACATCGGGAAAGGGACCGCGAGCGTCACGTACGACGAGCGGAAGGCGGGCGAGGAGAAGTTCCGTCGCGCCGTCGAAACTGAAGGGTACAGTCTCGAGTAGAACTCTCACGATGGCAACGACGGTCAAGCTCGCAATCAAAGGGATGCACTGCGCGAGCTGCGCCTCGCTCGTCACGAAAGGCCTCGTCAAGACGCCGGGCGTGCGGAAAGCGAACGTGAATCTCGCCACGCACAAGGCGCTCGTCACGTACGACGAGAGCGTCGCGACCGAGCAGGACTTGCTCGCCGCCGTCGAGAAGAAAGGGTATAAGGCCTCCGTCTTGACCGACGAGGACCCTGCTGCGTTGCGGCAACGCGAAGAGCGAGAGATCGATTCGGCGAAGAACCGTTTCCTCGCCAGCCTGTACTTCGCCTTGCCGACGCTCGTCATCGGGATGGGGTTGATGCGAGACGGCCTCCTCTTCCCACTCATCAGGCTCGAACTGCCGTACGCCCCCATTTTCTTGTTCATTCTCGCCACGCCGGTGCAGTTCGTCATCGGCTGGCCGTTCTATCGCGGCGCGTGGGCCGCGTTGCGCAACACGAGCGCGAACATGGACACGTTGGTGGCGCTCGGCACGACCGCCGCGTACCTGTACAGCGTCGTCCTCGTCTTCGTGATGGGCGAGATGATGCAGTACTTTGAAGTCAGCGTGGCGCTCATCACGTTCGTCCTCCTCGGCAAGTATTGGGAAGCGCGCGCGAAAGGCAGGACGTCGGAAGCTATCGGGAAGTTGATGACGCTCGCGCCGAAGACGGCCAGAGTCGTCCGGAACGGCCACGAGGTCGAGATTCCGGTCGATGACGTCGTCACCGGCGACACGATCATCGTCAAGCCCGGGGAGAAAATCCCTGTCGACGGCGAGATTGCCGAGGGCGGTTCTTCTGTTGACGAGTCCATGATCACTGGCGAGTCCATCCCGGTGGAGAAGAGCGTCGGCAGTGCCGTCATCGGCGGCACGCTGAACAAGCACGGCAGCTTCACGTTCACGGCGACACGAGTCGGGATGAACACGACACTCAGCCACATCGTCAAGCTCATCGAAGAGGCGCAGGGCGAGAAGGCGCCGATCCAGCGGTTCGCCGACGTCGTCGCCGAATACTTCGTCCCCGCCGTCGTTATCATCGCCATCCTGACGTTCCTTCTCTGGTTCGCAGTCATCGGCGAGCCGTTCAGTTTCGCACTCTCCACGGCGATCGCGGTGCTCGTCATCGCGTGCCCGTGCGCTTTGGGTTTGGCAACGCCGACGGCAATCATGGTCGGCACCGGGAAGGGCGCGCAGCACGGCATCCTCATCAAGGGCGGCGAGTCGTTGGAGACCGCGCACAAGGTGAAGAGCGTCATCTTCGACAAGACGGGAACTATTACGAACGGCACTCCCGTCTTGACGGAGGTCATCCCGTTCAACGACGTGACGACGGTGCAGCTCTTGCACGTCGCCGCGTCCGTCGAGAAGGGCTCGGAGCACCCGCTCGCGGAAGCGATCGTGACTGCCGCGAAGGAACGGAAGATTCCGACGCGTCACGCGCACGATTTCGCGGCCATCCCCGGTCACGGCGTCTCGGCACTGTTAGAAGAAAGGCAGTTCTTCCTCGGCAACCAGAAGCTGATGGCGCAGCAGCACGTCAAGGTGGGCGCTCACGAGCTCGACGAAGTCGTCAGGCTCGAGGATGAGGGGAAGACGGTCATGCTCGTCGCGAACAGTCACAAATTGTTAGGACTCGTCGCCGTCGCTGATACCATCAAGGAGCGCGCGCCGAAAGCCGTGAAGAAACTCCACCAGATGGGTATTGCGGTGTACATGATTACCGGCGACAACAAGCGGACTGCCGCCGCGATCGCGCACCAAGCAGGCATCGCACCTGAGCACGTCTTCGCGGAGGTCTTGCCGCACGAGAAGGCGGACCACGTCAAGCGGCTGCAGAAGCATGGGAAAGTGGCGATGGTCGGCGACGGCATCAACGACGCGCCGGCGCTCGCGCAGGCGGACATCGGCATCGCGATGGGTTCAGGAACTGACGTCGCGATGGAGACGGGCAGCATCGTCTTGATGCGGAACGACCTCGAAGATGTTCCTCGCGCGTTCCGGCTGAGCCGTTTGACGATGAGCAAGATCCGTCAGAACATGTTCTGGGCGATGGTCTACAACACCCTCGGCATCCCCATCGCGGCGGGCGTCCTGTACGCCTCGACGGGCTGGCTCTTGTCGCCGATTTTGGCGGGTGGCGCGATGGCCTTGTCGAGCGTCAGCGTCGTGACGAACTCATTATTGTTGAAGAACGCGAAGCTGTGAAAAAACGTCTTTCTACTCGTTTTCGTTCTTGTTCTCGTCCATCGTCGACATCTTTTTCTTTTTCGTCAACTTCGTCTTCGTTCCTGTCGTCTTCGTCTTCGGGACGCTCGTCCCCACCTTCCGTACTTGTTTCTTCACCGCCGCCTCGAGCAATTGTTCGTTGACGTTGTGCAAGGCGACGATGAATAACGACTCGGCCCAGCCCAATGGCCGGTTGTCGTTCGGGTTGTTCGTGTTGCTGTAGTAGAGTTCCGGAATGAACCCTTCGTCGTCGGGAGTCTCCATCATCAGCTTGATGAACTTCTTCGTCTTCTTCTCGTCGCCGAGCTTCTCGTAGATGATTGCGAGCCAAGAGAGGCCGAAGCACCACTCCGCCTCCTCGCGGTACCCGTCCTCGTTCTTGTTGTAGTAGTGGTCGTTCTTGTACCGGATGACGCCCTTCCGGCGCAACAACAGGTACTCGACGTTCTTCAAAATCTCTTTGCGCTGCTCGTCCGTGACGACGTCGTACGGCCAGATGAGGCTGAGCAAGGAGAGGTCGACGAACTTGGTGATGGACTCGCGGGGCAGCAACGCGAGGAGCGTCAACTCGCCGTCCGCGATGAGACTGTCGTCCACTTCGAAGCCGATCGCTTTCATCGCCCTGAGTCCGGCGACGCACGCGCCCACGCTGGACGCGTGCACCTCTTCGTTCTCCTCCCACATGCCGCTGTCGCTGTCGTGCCAGTACTCGATCGAGCGCAAGTACCAGACGAGCTTTTGCACGACGCGACGGTCATTGTCATCCTCGAGGATGGAGAAGCCGGCGCGTTCCAACTCGCCGATGCGGAAGAGGACCGCGCCGATGGAGTCGTTCTGCTTGTTCCCCCAATCTTCCCAGAACTCGTCGAACGATTCCGGGTGGACGCGCGCGTGGATGTACTGCCACTTCTCCGTCGGCTTGTTCGCGATCGCCCAGTCGATCTTCTCCTCGTGCTTCTTGAACACATCCAAGAGCGCGCGGTACGTCTTCTTGACGACGCTCCACTCGCCGAGCACCTCGAACGCGAGGCACTCGTAGAAATTATCCCGGAGCCAGCTCCGGTCGTAGCCGGTGTTCGACTCTTTCGCGGACGCGGCGAACAACCCTGTCGGGTATTGCAGCGTCTTGAGCACTTTCTCGTGCTGCGCGAGGAGCTGCTCCTTCGTGACAGGCCCTCCGGCCTTGCGACGACTCACCACGCGCCCCACTGAGAGGGCACGGTTTTTAACGTTTTCTGGAGAAACCCCTTCACACACTCCCTCATTGCCGCCTTGGCACGATGGACGCTGGACATGGTCCAGAACGTGCTGGCGCGGCACGGAATTTCTCGTCGTCCGCCGTGATTTTCTCGTACGGCATCGTCGTTCCGTATGCAGTTACTTGACTTCGACTATGAATTCTTGCCGCGCCAGCATTGACCCGCCTACGCGGCGGCCTCACATTCCGCCTACGACGGGCTTCCGACGAAAAGGCGGCAATGAGGAAGAAGAGAGGAGCTGTGGTCGAGAGAAGATTTAAAAGTCCTTTCCGGTTCCTGAAAGTCATGGGTGACGTGAAGGGCCTCGTGATTAGCGGCTCGTTCGGCGAGCTCGTGGCTCGGCAGAAGAGCACGGAAGAGTTCGAGCTCGGCGAGCTCCTCGTCGCGGAGGCCGCGAAAGGCAAGACGTTGATGCAGGTCTTCGACCTCGTCTACGGCAGCCAAGTGAGCCCGCAGAACTTGGAGCTCGTCAGCGGGATGCAATTGGAGGAGCAATCCTCGTTCTCGTTCATGGAGCCGCACTTGCGCAACTACACGCTCGCCAAGCTGAAAAGTCTTATTACCTTGCCCGAGAACGGCAAGGTGCGCGCGTCGAAGTCCATGCCGGGGTTCTTCAGCGAACTCCGCGACGTGAAGAGCGAGGATTTGACGTTCTTGACGAAACCGAAGCATCCGTTGTTCCTCGGCAGCCTCCGTTCAGGGTCGAAACAACTCGACGTGCCCATCTACGTCGACGGGAAAGACGCGTTGAGCCACCACATCCTCATCCCGGCGACGACCGGCCGCGGCAAGTCGAACCTCTTGAAGTGCCTGCTGTGGAAGCTCGCCAGCGAATCCTACGCGGGCATGCTCGTCCTCGACCCGCACGACGAGTACTACAACGCCGAGCCGGGCTTGAAAGACCATCCGAACCGCGACAAGATCAAGTATTACAGTCCTGAACCGTTGCCGGGTACCGACCGGTTAGCGTTCAACCTGAAAGATATCAGGCCTGAGCACTTCAACGGCGCCGTCGACTGGAGCGACGCGCAGGAGCAGGCGTTAAGCTCGTACTGGAAAAAATACCGAAACGAATGGATTGAAGCGGTCGTCCTCGACAAGCCGCTGGACGAGAAGAACAAGTACCACGAGGGGACGATCGCCGTCGTCAGGAGACGCCTCATGGACGTCCTTTCGCTGTCGTGGGACGGCGAACAATTGCACTACGAAGGCGTCTTTTCACTCAACGCTGGCGGCACGACGATCACGGACATCGTCGCCGCCATCACCTCGGGCAAGATCGTCGTCGTCGACACGAGCAGCTTCGACGGCCGCGAGGAGATTCTTGTCGGCAGCCTCATTGCGAACGAATTGCTAAAAGCGTACCGTAAGGCGAAAATCGACAATACCTTGAAGGATTTACCGGTCGCGTCCATCGTCCTCGAAGAAGCGCCCCGCGTCCTCGGCAAAGAAGTTCTTGAGCGCGGCCGCAACATCTTCGCGACGATCGCGCGCGAAGGGCGCAAGTTCAAGGTCGGCTTGGTCGCGATCACGCAACTGCCCTCGCTCATTCCGCGCGAAGTCCTCGCGAATATGAATACCAAGATCATCCTCGGTCTCGAGATGAAGCCGGAACGGCAAGCCATCATCGAAAGCGCGGCGCAGGACTTGTCGCAGGACGACCGCGCCATCGCCGCGCTCGACAAGGGCGAAGCCGTCGTGACGAGCACGTTCGCGCAATTCGCCTTGCCCGTCAAAGTCCCGTTCTTCGACGACCTCGTCAAAGCGGAGAAAGCCGCGACGAAACCCGTCAAGAAGAGCTATCCCGGACTGGGTTAGAAGAAAACTATCGCCCTATGATAGTATTCTTTCCACTCTCACTGCAGCACGTGGTAGAACGTCTCGAAGATAGGCGTGTCGCTCGTCACGCTGATGAACGCCGCGTCGTTCTCGTGACACAGCGCTTTCAACCGCATGATGTGGTCCATGATCTTGTCCTGGTAGACGCTCTTCAAGCGGCGCGAGACGTACGTGCGCATCTTCTCCTTCGTCTCGCTGTCCTGCAGGATGACGTCGCCCATGATCGCCAAGTCGCGCTCGGTCGGGTCGAGGACTTGGACGACGAAGACCTCGTTGCGGCGGTACGTGCGCAACACCGTCTCGACCTCCTCCAAGTCGTACAAGAAATCGCTGATGAGGATGACGAGAGAACGACCGTGCAAGTCCTTCTTGTAGCCGTCCATCGCGCCCTTGAACTCCGACTTGCCCTTCACCTTCTGCCGGGACATCGTGTCGAGGATGTTCACGAGCTGGTTGGCGCCCTTGCGCGGCCGCAACCGCGTGACCTCATCGCTGAACGTGGCGAAGGTGAACTTCTCGTTCCGCCGCAACGCCATGTACGCGAAGCCCAAACCAACCTGTGCGGCGTACTCGAACTTCGTCGTCTTCCGGCCGTAATCCATCGACGACGAGGTGTCGACGAGGATGTGGACGACCATGTTGCGCTCTTCTTCGAAGCGTCTGATGAAGAACTTGTCCGTGCGCGCGAAGATAGCCCAGTCGATGTGGCGGAAGTCGTCGCCGGGAACGTACGCCTTGTAATCCTGGAAGACGAGCCCCTGGCCGAACGCGCTCGCCTCGTGGGCTCCTTGGATGTCAGCGTGGATCTTCTTTTTCAAGATGATCTGCAGGCGATCCAGGCTCTTCAGGAAGCTGATGTCGATAGCCATGGTGGGTCAGGGGTTAGGGGTTAGGGGCCAGGAAAAGCCTCTTACTGCCCAGCGGCCCGCACGTTCCATCATTTTGTCTAATCTTCAGATTGCCTGAGACGCTAAAAGCCTGCGTTTTAGCTGTAATCGGTTCTTTTAACTAGACAATTAGCTATATTTTGTCTAATCTAAGCCGCTAATCAAATTTCTCTGGCTAAACTTCTTCCCAGGTGGCGGTCGAATCAAGACATGGGGTCAGCGGCCAGGTGCATAAATGCCCTCCTTGCGGAACCACAACGACTACAGTTTGGGTTCCGTCACACTGCGTGCCGCCCGGCGCAGCGCCGCAACGTCGGCCAAATCCTCCGGTCTGCCTGAAGCGAGTTTCGCCGCAATCAAACTATCCGCATCGATAAAGGGAATCTTCAAGTCTGCGTCGATCTCGGCTTCAACCCGCTTTTCCCAGGCCGTGTCAAAATCGACCCCGCTGATTTCCGACAAAATATCGATCATCAGAGGCGGGTGCCCCATACGGTAAAACTTGCCCGGCTCGATAAAATCTTCCGGCGTCAGGTCTTGCAGCGGGGCGCCAAACGCCGCCAGGGCCGAATAAACCGCCTCGGCATTGGCAACATCCGCCTTGATCAGAATGTCCAGGTCTTTGGTTGCCCGCGGTTGGGCATGGAAGGAAACGGCATAGCCGCCAACCACAAGGTATTTAACCTTATGGCCGTTGAACCGCGACAAGAGTTCTTTGAAGTCTTGATACATTGATGGCGGGGTCTTTCAGCCGGTAAGCTTCGGTGGTTATCTCGGATACGGCGGCAATGCGTTCACGGGCGGGCCTGCCCTGCCAGTATTGATATTCCTCGTCCTTCATGGCCTCAAGGCGCTCAAATTTCCTGATCGGAAAACGTG
>DASH01000057.1 GCA_002503705.1 Candidatus Woesearchaeota archaeon UBA153
CCCGACCACGCCCCACCCGGGGAGGGCCGCACACGCCGTCAACAACGAAGAGCGAGCAGGACGGTGGTCGCACAGGACGTAACGTCGAGACTGACAAAACGGAAGAACAAAGACGACGAGAACGAGAACGAAGAACTCCACTCTCAGCATGTATGCAGGAACACGCGTTGGCCGTCGTACTTGACTTCGAGGTTGTCGCCGGGAGCGCACGTCGTGTTGAAGTTGAACCGGCACGTGTAGCCTGGCGCGATGTCGCCCGGCGTCGAGCACCCGTTCGCGACGGGAACGTTATTGTAGTTGAGAGTGAAGTTCGCGCTCGCGAACGACTTGCCGCCTTTCGCGTTCTTGATGACGAGGTAGCCGAGCGTTCCTTTCACGGCGTCGACGTTCTTGAACTCGTCCTTGGCGAAGAGTTTCGTCAGGTCGCGCGCGTCCACGATGACGCGGAGGCAGGCGCGGAGCGCGTCGGCGTCAGTGGGGGAGACGCCGCGACACTCGGGATAGAGCGTCGTGTAGCCTTCGTTCTTCAAGTGCTCGACGAGGACCGCGCCCATCACTTCCGAGCGTTCCGCCGCGGCGGCGTTCGTCTCGCTGCGAATGAAGAGGACGACGATGACGATGAGGAGGACGAAGAAGAGCCCGATGAGGGCGAGGGTCCTGTTGTTCAACTCGACCATGAAGTGTTTCCGAAAAATGTTCTTTATAAGTCTTCCCATAGATTATTTTCCATATGGCTTTTAAATTTCTTCTCCTCTGAAAAAAACAACAGTAAGGTTTTTAAAGGCCTCGTGGTTCCGACGCGAACATGAAGGTCCCGAAGCAGATCAACCGGCACTGCCCGACGTGCAACAAGCACACGCCGCACAAGGTCCTCCAGGCGAAAGGCCGCGGCAGGAACCAGGCGCACCCGTTGAGCTCCGGCAGCACGAAGCGCGTCCGCATGCGCGGCCAGCGTCGCGGGTTCGGCAACAAGGGCAAGTACAGCAAGCCGCCCAAGCCGAAGATGACGGGCAAGAAGCTGAGCCGCAAGACGGACTTCCGCTACCAGTGCAGCGTCTGCAAGAAGATGCACGCGCAGAAGTACGGCATCCGCACGAAGAAAGTCGAGCTCGTGTAAGAACGAGAGAACTTCTGACTATTCATCTAACAATAGCGGGAGCGCCATCCCGGTTTCAAACGACAACACCGTTACCGGCATCAGTTCGCGTTACAGCGCTGTTACCGTCCTTACGGGCGAGCGTCGACGATGAATTCGACGAGTGCGTTGCGGGGGATGTCCCTTACGGGGGAGCAGCACCTACGATGACAGAAGCCTGACGCGAGCTGGACGGTAACAGCGCGAATAAAGAACGAGATGAAACGACCAGTCTACGCGATCTCAACGCGCTTCTTCTTCAAGAGGACGGCCGCGATCTTGCCTTGCAACGTCGCCGTCTCGCCCGGCTCGAACGGGCCGTGCACCTCGCCGTGCAAGCCCAAGAATTTCGGCACGGCGACGATGAACTTCACCTTGCAGGATTCCTTC
Source organism: Candidatus Woesearchaeota archaeon UBA153 (assembly GCA_002503705.1). Lineage (GTDB taxonomy): Archaea > Nanobdellota > Nanobdellia > Woesearchaeales > UBA525 > UBA153. The sequence goes on from DASH01000057.1 coordinate 1,526, forward strand.
ACGGCAACCTCTTCCGGAGTCGGCGCGTTCGGGTCGACAATGGCGGCGGCCAATGACGGCCGAGAAGCCTCGGGCCGTTCGTCGCTCTGCTCGCCGCGCCCCGAACCCGGCTCCCCTCGAGGGGGGACGGTGACGCCGGCGGGCGCCTCGCCGCGCAAGACCGGCTCGAGCAAGGCCGACTTGTTCGTCGTCAAGGCGGCCGCGCTCTCTTCGTAGAACGGCCGTTCCTGCGCGAGCAGCGTTCCCGTGTCGACGATGTTGCTCTCCGTGCGCGCACGGTTCAACGCCATCTCGAGGATCTTCCGCTCGCGGCGCTCGTACAGCTCGCGGAGGATCTTCTGCGCGTTGCGCAATTGCACGAGACTCTTTTGACTGCCTGGCGCGGCGATGCCGCCGGAGGCCTCGACCAGGTCGTGCAGCTCCCTGATGTAGCCGACGACTTGGCCGTAGAAGTCCGCGGGCAACTGTTGCAGTTCAGACTTGCTCTTCTCCTTGCGGAGGATGTCGAAGAGCGTCTCGTACGTGATGATGACCTCAACCATGAACCCGCCTCTGCTGAACTGAACCTGAACTGAATCTGAACTGAATCTGAACTGGATCTGACTGTGAACTCGCCCTGCATGAACGAACACTTGAACGAACTCACCGCCACAGGAACCGATGCTTGACTGGACTCGCCAGTACCTGAACCAACCCTTGAATGGACTAACCCCTTAAGGAGCGAGAGCAACGGCTCTTTTTAAATAGTTATTCGTGGGGGAACTGTGGAGAAGCGCCCAAGCACTTAAAAAGCCTCGTCGTTTCCTCCCGAGGGGCATGGCAATAGTCTCCTATCCGAACCTGACGTTCGAAGAGCGCACCGGTGAGAGCGGCGAACGCCTCATCCGCTGCCGGCTCCTCACGAGGTATTTCTTCGACATCCCAGCGAGCGAGCTGGAGCGCCTCGGCACACTCCTCATCCGCAAGGACGAACTGGAGTTCCCGGACGCGAGCGAGAAGACCGTCGTCAACAAGTTCGGACGCCTCCTCGAAGACGGCCTGGCGCGGAAGCTCGTGAACAGCCTCACGGGAAAGCCGACGTTCTACATCACCGAGGGGAGCGGCGTCCCGCTCATCGGCTCGAACGAGTTCGGTGTCGTCGACCGCGGGAGCAACATCCTCGAGCTGAAGCCGTTGACCGGGTGCAATTTCAACTGCGTCTACTGCAGCGTCGACGAGGGGAAGAACCAGAAGCGGTACGACTACCTCGTCGAGAAGGACTATCTCGTGAGCGTCGCGGCCGAGGTGGCGGCGACGAAGACGCACCCGGTCGAGTGCAACATCGGTCCGCACGGCGAACCCTTGCTGTACCCGGAGATCGTCGAGCTCGTCCGCGAGTTGCAAGAGATCCCGAACGTCGCGATCATCAGCGTGAACACGAACGGCTCGCTCCTCTCGAAACGGCTGGTCGACGACCTCGCCGCGGCGGGACTGACGCGGATCAACCTCTCCCTCCCCGCGTTAGACGAAAAACTTGCGTCGGAGCTCGCCGGCATCCCTTCGTTCCCGCTCACGCACCTCCTCGAGATGGTCGCGTACGCGAAGACGAGGCTCAACGTCCTGCTCGCGCCCGTGCTCATCCCGGGCAAGAACGACGGCGAGATGCTGCAGATCGTCGAGCTGAGCAAGAGCATCACGAGCGACTACCCGACAATCGGCATCCAGAACTACCTCGAATACCCGCGGGGGCGNNCGGGCGCAAGCCCGTCAAGCGCGAGCTTCCCTGGGAGGAGTTCTACGCGTTCCTCAAAGAGTTGGAAGAAAAGAGCGGCAAGAGCCTGACCGCGACGAAGGAGGAGTTCCACATCCACGACGAGAACGAGCTCGGGAAGCCGTTCCGCAAGGGCGACGTCGTCGACGCGGTCGTCGTCATGCCGGGCCGGTATCCAGGAGAGGTGTACGCGGCCGCCGAGGGACGAGCGATCAACGTCCAAGTGCCGGGCGCGAGCGAGCCGGTCGGCAAGCGCGTCCGCGTCACCATCGTGCGCGACAAGCACAACATCTTCAAGGGCGTCGTCGGAAAACGGTAGACGAAAATTTTCTGCTCGCGAAAGCGAGTTCTGCACCCGTCGCGACAGCCCATGCACCGGACTGCGCGTCCGCCACAACCCGAGCGATGCTCGGCGTTCAGGAGAACAAACCCTTGAAGAAGCCGCCGATCGCGCCGAACAGCTCGCTGAAGAACCCCTTCTTCTCGACCGACGCAGTCTCCCCGCGCGACCCCTCACTCGTGCTCGTCGACGTCGAAGACGCGTTCGCAGCAACCGTCACATTCTCCACGACGACCGGCTTCGGAATGACCGTGACGTCCGTCGAAGCGCTCGTCACGTTCCCGCTCTGGCCGTCCGTCACCAGAGTCTTGACAACGTACACGTCGCCAACGTAGTCCTCAGGAATGGTGATCGTGTACTCGTACGCCTTCTTCTCCTCGAGCTTCTGCAACCCGAGCGACTGCTCACGCACGCCGGCAGCGAGGACGATGCCGGACGGAAGCGCGTCCTCGACGGTGACGTCGTGATACTCCGCGTACTTGTTCTTCACCTTCACCGTGACGCTCACGTTCTTCCCCGCGTGCACCGTCGTCGGAGAGACCGTCTGCGTCACCTTGTAGCCGTGCGTGACGGGCTCGACGGGAAGCGACGCCGCCGCCGCGAACGTGAAAGGCTCGCCGTACGGCGACGCGTACCGGCCGTTCAACGAAAAAGAGATCGTGGTCTTCTCGTCGACGCTCGGCGCGGTCAAGTTGTACTCGGCGAGGACGAACGTCGTGTCGAGCGGCACGGTCGGCCGAGCAAGCGACCGGCGGGAGAAACCATTATAGTTCGAGGAGACGTTCACCGCGAGCTCCTTGAACGAGAGCCTCGTCTTCGGAGCGGTGAGGAGGACTCGCAAGACGTACGGCGCGCCCGCCTTGACGGACGACGCGCTCAACTGGAACTTCGCGGAGAGCGGAAGCGTCTTGACGGCCGCGACATCCGTGACCGCGTAGTCGAACCGCGCGCCGCCGACGAGAATGGACGAGTTGCCGATGAACGAGAACACGCCCGTCCGTTTCGGCGAGATCGTGAACGAGCCAGTTTTCGACTCTCCCGGCTTGAGCCGCGCGCGCAGGACGAGCGCGCCGCTCTCGTTCCCGATGCCGTCGCGCTTGACGATGACCCCGTCAAAACCGGTGAACGTGACGTTCGCGACGAGCTCCGACGTCGAATCCGCGTTCTTGATCGTGTACGCGTACGCGGTCTCCTCGCCCGGCTCGAGCGTCGTCTTCGCGAGCGAGTGCGTGACGAGAAACGGGCTGGGGACGCTGACCGAGTACGTCGTCGGCGTGACGTTGCGCGCCTCCCCCTTGTACACGTACGAGAACCGCCCCTGCACGACCGCAGTCTCATACTCTTTCGGCGTGAGCGTGTACTGGACGACCTTCTGGCCGGACGGGCCGAGCGACACCTTCAACGTGAGGTTCGTCCCGTCAGCCGTCTCGACGACGGTGAAATCCGGAGACCGGACCGTGAAGCCGCGAGGGATCGTCTCCCGGTACACGCCGCCCGTGATGGCGTCGTCGCCGGTATTCTCGAACGTCACCATCACCCTCGCCTCCTCGCCGAGCTTCAACGTCTTCGCTGAAACGACACGAGAGAGCTTCATGACCGGGACGACGTCGTAAAACTGCAAGTACGCGCCCCAGTGCGCCTTCCCGCTCGCGAACTTGAGATGCGTGACGTCGTACGGACAGCACCAAGCACCTTCCGGCTCGACGCACGTTGCATCAGTAGTCGCGCAACGTTTCGGGCACGAATACCTGCCGTACTCGCAATCCGCGTAGTCTGAAGCGTTGAAGCAGTACCGTTCCAAGCCGTCGCGGCTGGTGGCGCAGTCGCGATACTTGAGGAGGTACTCGTCAGCGCCCTTCTTCAAGAGGAGCTGGTACGGGTCGCTCCCCTCGCTGACCGCGTAGAGAGCGTTGTTCACGGTGATCGTGTCACCCGGATACGCCCAACCGCTATAATACGTCTTGCTCGCGGCGAGCGTCGAGGGGGAGAGGGAGAGCCCGATGAGGAGGAAGAGAACGCCCACGATGAAGACTCTACGACTGCCGAACCTCATACCGCCCTTCTCCGAGTCGAGACTATATATAGTTTACGACCGGGCGGAGAAGAAGAGAGAAAAAATGTTTTCGAGAAGACCCCTCGCCGTTCACTTCGGCACGACATCCGTGTCCTTGACGAGGTTGTAGGCGATATCCTGGTACTCGACGCCGCCTTGCAAAGTGCGCGCCTCGTAGTTCTCAGCCGTGAAATACGCTCTCCTAAGCGGGACGCCGTTGAACGGGTCGATGAACAGTTCGACATACAACCCGTCCTTCTCGTACCGGAGCACCTTGACGTCACGGTTCTCGAACATCTTCGACTCCTTGATGAACGCGGTCGACGGCACCTCATCCAGCCAGTCGAGCGGGTAGACGATGTCAAAGTCTGAGAACTTCGCGGTCCGCTGCTCGCCCGGCACCGGACAGTACGCAGTGTTCTTGTTCAAACAGTACGCCTGCACTGTTCTCGACGCCAAGTTCACGTACACCGTATCGTACCGCGTGTCCTTCGGAATCTTCGTCGCGTCGTGAAGATCCACGCGCACCCGGTTCAACGGCTCGTACCACGAGTACTTGTCGCCGGCGTACGTCGCCGGCCCTTTCGTCGTCAGGATGATCGGCGCGTACGTGAAGCTCAAACTCTTCACCTTGCCGACGTGCTTCTCGAGGAGGGCTTTGACCGCGGGGTCGTACGGGACCTCCGCGACCGACGGGGCGTCATCGACGACTGGCGCGTCGTCAACGTCGTCGTCCAGACGCACGTCCTCAAGCAGGTGAGTGTCGCATTGCCTCGCGTCCGCGACGACCGTGCCGTCAGGGCAGACGATCTTCGGGACTGAGAAGCACCCCGTCACGAGGACGAGGAGTACTGCGAGCGCAATATAGAGTGTTACGTGCTTCATGAAACTTCACCCCCACTATCTGAGAGGGAAGAAGCAAAGGTTGTTTAAAAAGGTTGCCTCTTTTCCGGTCGCGAACGACACCGTCATGCCGAACGTCGTTTCTCCGACGAGAACGGAGGAGAAACGAGTTCCGGAGTACGCGAGAAAACAAGCCGTTCAAGAGGCCGCGAGACAGTACGTTTCCGACGCGGAGGCGGGGAGGTGCTCGGTGAGCTGCCGGACGAGGCGGGAGAAGCGCTAGAGCTTTTTCATCTCGAACATGAACCGCTTCGCCCGCTCCAGCGAGGTCCGCGCTTCCTCCTCTTCGCGTCAATCACGCAATCATCTCGTAATACGCCTCGACGCCATGCACGATGATGTTGTTTTTAAGCGCTTCCGTGCCGACACTGGGCTCTTTGGCGCGGAGCATCTCCGCGAATTGCGTCTCGGAGAAGACGAGCACGTGTATGGGCAACGGCAGGACGCTCGCCGCGCGGCCGGCCTCTCGCTCGAACCGCTCTTCCTTGCCGTCCGGGACGAGGAACATCACGTCGATGTCGGAGCGTTTCGTCTGCGTTCCCTTCGCGTACGAGCCGAAGACGAGGAGCACATAGCATCGCGACGTCACCGCGTTCTGGAGGTCGTTCAGCGCCACCGCCACGTTCTTGTCGTTCAAGAGCCTCTTTCTCCGTTCGTATTCCGCTTCGAAGACGAGCGGGTGCGCGCGCCGCACGAGTGTGACTCTGCTCGACGGCCCGAACTTCTCCAGCCTGACGAGCGATGCTTTCTCCAGCCGTTTGACGATGGCGTGGACGTTCTTATAGTCCATCCGCGACGCCTTCGAGAGCGTCCTGATGTTCAGTTCTTCGTTCTTGCGCTCGATGAGCTGTTGCACGAGTACCGCATCCTTCAATCTCATGTTAATATCACCATAAAATCATGGTGATACTACCATATATTTAAGTTTTTCGAAACGAGAGACGCCTCAGGCGAGTACGTCAGCACTGAACGCTTCGCGCCTTCGACGGCGACCAGGACTCGTTTCAAGACGGTGTTGCAGGTTGGACAGTTCATCGTGATTCCTCAACTTTCGGAAGCCGTCTCCGCTTCTCCCGTTCCGGCTCGTCAAGGTAGTTCTCTTCGCTCGAGACTCGTCGTTTCGTCCTGCGTTCGAGCTTGACTCTCGCGGTCTTCGCGACCGCGCCGCCGTCTCGAGAAACCCGCTTGTGCTCGTCCAGCGTCGACGGGTCGTCCGCTCGTTCGATAGCGGCGGTCGACGCCTCGCCGAGCATCGTGAAGATGAGCTCCAAGTCGTTCATGTGGTCTCTGAGGTTCTCGTTCGTGAGCCCTTTGAACTTCTTGTATTCGGAGGGCGTCATGCCGAACGTCGCTTTGGCGATCTCTGCCGTGAGTATCGAGAAGTCTTCGTTCCGTTCGACGCCCCGTTGCTTCCACTCATCCGTAAGGTCTTGCCGGACCGCGATACCTCGCAATCGCTTGTCAATCCAGGACTTCGAATAGCCTTTCCGTTCATACAGCTCTTTCATGCGCTCCTGAGCGAGTTCAGGGTTCTTGATCTCTTGGACGCGTTCATAACCCACCTTGGCGAGCCAGAGCTTGAAGGGTTCTGCCTTTGGCGAGGGGATTGATTGGATGATGCGGAACGCTCCTTCCGTGTTCGTACAGTCGGTCTCGCGCAACTTTCCGTCTTCGGCGAGCAATTTCAACCGGTGACAACTTGTCACCGTTTCGTTTCCCTCTTCATGCAACCGTTGGCTGAGCTTGTTCCAATACTTTCTCGCCTTGAGAGAATCTGTCTGGTCGGTGAGTGCCGCGACGATGTCGACGACGGAGAACCACCATTCGTTCTCGTGCCAGACGCGTCTGATATCCTTCCCTTGGAAGACGGCAAGGCCGTGCTCTTTCTCCATGCAATTCGGGTTGACGTTGTGGTTTATATGCTTCACGGCAAGATGTCCAGTGTCCGTCGTTTCTCCG
>DASH01000093.1 GCA_002503705.1 Candidatus Woesearchaeota archaeon UBA153
AGGAGGACTTGCCGTTGCACCTCTCTCCCCTTCTCCGTGATGTCATTGACGCGGTTCTTCGAGTCGAGAAGGTCGATGGTCTCCTCGAAGATGCTGCGGATGATATGGCCGATGCGTAGGAGGATGGTGACGAGGTTGATGGTCTCGATGTCCCAGAAGACGTGGATGACAATCTTATTGGAGGTGACCTCCATGATCTCCGCGGCGATGAACTCGTGGATGTGCTCTCGCAGGTAGGCGACCTTGCCGTTGTTCGCCCCTTCTAAGGTGATGACTGTGTACCCGTTGAGGTACGTCGCGAGGAGCCGCTGGACAATCTCATCCGTGGACTTTCCGGCGATGTTCATCGTCAGGCTGCTCGTCCCGGGCGGTTTCGACGATGAGGGGATGAGTTCGAGAGAGTTCCGGAGCGTCTCCTGCACGTTGAGGAGGTCGCCTTTCTTGAGGTTGTGCTTCTGGACCCAGGAGTGCGGCAGCGTCATGCAGAACGCTGTTTTTCCGAAGAGTATAATCTTACGTTGCTCCATGACTATATAGAATGTACTTCAACTATATATATTTCGTGCATATAATATATATAGTCGGCGGTCTCTTCTTAAAGCACCGATTTGAAGGTTAAGTATATAGTGACGGTCCAGAGAACCTCCTGGCGGTCCAGGATCCGCATATGGCGTCACATTTTTCTTCAACGCAATGATGGCACTTCATCGTCTTCACAATATATATACTATTATCTATATGAAAAGGTTTGTTATAATATAGCGTCTTCTCCAAACCTCAGGAGAGGTTCATCGGCATGCTCAATGCTGCCGATGTCGGGTGCGGCTGCACCCTCCAGATATCTCAACACAGTAAAGAGACATCTCAACAGAGTGGGGCCGGTGAATAGTGGGGCCGGTGAAGCTGAATTGGGGAACGGCTCCGCCGAATCGCACCGCGCCGCACCGCGCGCGCCGCGCGCGGCGAAGAATGCGAAGAGCGAATACTGTATGAGTATTGCATGCGTACTACTGAACGAATATTGATACTAAGTACTGAATGAATACTTGACGCTTACCAATGAACGCATACTGACTGAATACTGAACGCAGACTGCAAGAGCACGATACTGCGACACTGACGAACACGAGACTGGACGAACACGAGAGGGGAAACTCATGGAACACACGATGCTGAAGGAGCCCACGATGCTGAAGGAACACATGGCACTGAAAAAAACACTCCTGGAGCACGCGATGCAACAGGCCGGATTGGAGACGCGGCAGAGCGAATCAGGCGTCACGTCCTCGACCGCGTGCATCGTCATCCCCACCTATAACGAAGCGCAGAACATCACCGCGCTCCTCGACCGGATCTTCGAGAACGAACGACGCCAACCGCGGACGCAGGACGGGTGGCGGCTGAGCGTCCTCGTCGTCGACGACAGCTCGCCCGACGGCACTGCGAACAAGGTGACCGCGTACGCGAAACGAAACCCGAACGTCCACCTCCTGCTCAGGAAAGAGAAGCAAGGCCTCGGCGCCGCGTACATCGCCGGGATGCAGCACGCGATGCAGCTCCTCGACCCTGAAGTCGTGATGGAGATGGACGCTGATTTCAGCCATAACCCGAAAGACATCTTCCCCATCCTCGCGGCGATCTCGAACGGCGCGGACTTCGTCATCGGGTCACGCTACATCAAAGGAGGCAGCATCCCGAAAGAGTGGGGGCTGCACCGCCGCGTCATCAGCAAGGCGGCCAACCTCTACACGAAGATGGTGCTCCGCATCCCGAAAGTCAAGGACTGCAGCGGCGGCTTCCGCGCCATCCGGAGCGACACCCTGCGCCGAGTCGATCTCTCCTCTCTCAACGTGAAAGGCTACGCGTTCCAAGTCCTCCTCCTCGAAGCGGCGGTCCGCACCGGCGCGATCGTCCGCGAAGTGCCCATCGCGTTCCTGGAACGGAACGCCGGCAAGAGCAAGATCCGCGTCACCGACATGGTGGAAGGCGCCGCCCTCATCCTGCAGGTCGGCTCGCAACGCCTCTTCAGTCCTGGAACGAGCGAGACGACCGCGCGCAAGACGCCAAGTCCGACAGGACAGATTGGACCGTATGGCGTCACGTCGCAGTACAGCGCGTCCATTGCGGTGACAGCGGGCCAGAACGTTGCCGAATCGGCGAGCACCACCACAGTAGATAACACCGGGGGCGTCGGCGGGGTCGGTGGCGTCGGCGGCGAGTCCGCCGTGAGCGAGCCGCCACAGCACCAGGCGAGCATGAAGACGTAACGGAACAACACCATGATATCCGGAGGTCAAACGGCATGAGCAGCATCGATAAAGACTCCAAGATACGCGGCAATCACAACAAGCGCCCCTCACCCGCGCTCCTGAAGTTCCGAAAGTTCTTCCTCTTCGGCGTCGTGGGCGGCTTCGGCACGGTGCTGAACACCGTCATCCTCTACGGGCTCACGCATTTCGCCGGCCTCTATTACCTCCTCGCGGCCGCCATCGCGACCGAAACGGCGATCGTCTCAAACTTCTTCGGCAACCACTTCTTCACGTTCCGCAACGACCGTGACGCCACGCCGCTCTGGCGCCGCTTCCTCTCCTTCCAAGCGATCAGCCTCGTCACCCTCGTCGGGACGCTCGTCATCCTCTACACGCTCACCACGCTCTTCGGAGAGACATACCTCCTGCTCTGGAACCTCATCGCAATCCTCGTGATGTTCCTCGCGAACTTCGCGCTCAACCGGAAGTTCACTTGGAGAGCCGGCGCGGAGACGCACGAAAAGCGCTCATCGTCAAGGGACTCATCGTCGAGAGACGCATCGTCGCGGAGTGCGAGCGGCGGCAAGCTCTCGTTCCTCCTCTTCTTCCTCGTCATGGCGTTCTGCATCGCCCTGCCCGTCGCTCACGCCGCGGACATCGCCGCGACGAGCCAGTTCGGCCACCACCCCTTGAGCGAAAAACAGGTCATCCTCTACACGCTCCAGACTGGCGCCGCGAGCGGCACGTTCACCGTCAACGGCGCTCCCGGCTTCACGAACAGACCGCTCACGGTGCCCGTCGACGGCAACAATGTTCCGACGACGTGCCAAGGCGGGCTCTCCTGCCTCGTGGGAGACTTCACAGACCTCACCACGACGGGAACTTATACGATCACGACGACCGCTGGCGGACAGAGCCACACGACCGCGCAATTCCAGGTCAGCCCGGACCTCTACGCGGACAATCTCCACACGCTCTTCGACTTCTTCGACGCTGAACGGCAGCAAGGCTCGAACTATCACGCCGACATGAACGGATTCCAGAGCCCGGCATTTCCCATGATTGCCGACGGGAGCTTCCTCATCCAGACCGACCAGGCCGCGCTCGCCACCGTACGGCTCGGCAGCGCGTACCGTCGCAATCCAGCCATCTTCTCCAACGCGATGAGGACGTACATCGTCGACTACACCGACTACCTCCTCGGCCTTCGCGGCGCGCACGCAGTCCCTGGCGCTGGCCCGTACCGCTTCGGATGGGATATGTCGCCGCAGAACGCCTTCATCCCGAACCAGACGAGCATCACGACCCTGCAGCTCTACGACACGAACGGCGGCCTTTCGCAGACCGTCCCAGTCACGAGCCTCTGCGGGGCGAGCAGTTCTCCCGGGTGGCAGTCGTGCATCGACCAAGCGATGACGCTCTACCATTGCGACGTCAACGAGCCATGCCTCAACCTCACGTACACCGGCGCGAAAGGGACGATCGCGATCACGCCGGGCGACCACACCTACCCCGCGGGGTGGATGTATGATTGGAACTGCTTCCTTGACGCTCGTCTCGACACCGGCATGTTCAACGACGCGCCGAACCCTTGCCTGATGTTCGATGACGAACGAGGCGACGACATGTACACGATCTACTCGTTCGCCGCGCTCACCCAGGCGATTCCCGCCCTCTACGACCAAGACCCTGCGAAGGCGACCATCGCCTACGATGAAGCGAAAGCCATCGCGGCACAGATAGGAGACTCCTACACCACCACGACGGTCGACACGCTCGCCGGGCCGAAGACCATGACTGCTGAAGAGAAATACGCGTGGGCCGGGATGGGTCTCTTCCTCCTCTACGATTACAGCGGCGACCAGGCGTACCTGCTCCGCGCGTACAACTACCGAACCAACGTCAGGAGCGACGGCTTCGACTCGGGCGCCACCTTCGGCAACGAGTTCTACTGGGAGGAGTACATCCGGCACGAGGGCGCGATCATCGCCGCTGGCCGAGAATACACGATCGCGGGGAACGACCCTCGCGAGCTCTTGACGGGCAAGATGGCCTCCGACTGGGAGAACAACGACCCGATCGATATCTCGCGCTCCGGTGAACGCGTCTTCCAGAAGATGCGCGCGACCGGGTTCTCGATCAGCCGTTCGCTCCTCATCGAAGCGGTCTACGCGATGAAGACCCTGGAGCTCGCGCCTTCGACCGCGCCGCCGTTCACGCAGATGATCGCGGACAGCCAGCTCGCCTGGCTCACCGGACAGAACGTCGTGCAGGACGGCGAGACCGGCACCGCGCCCCTGCGCAGTTACAGCTTCATCTTCGGCCTTGGGCAGGACAATCCGGCGCAGTACCACAGCCGATACCTCATCGACACAGGACTCTTCACCGCTTCCGGCGGTTCCCTGCTCGGCGCGCGAGGCATCGATTACCAGTTCATGCATAATGGCGCTCTCTCCTGGATGGATGGGCGGAGCGACATCATGGGCCAGGCCTTCGGCGCCATCGGCAATGACCTCGGCCCGAAGGTCAACCCCTGGCTTCCCAGCAGGACGTACGCGAACGGTCAGACTTCCATTCTCGGTTGGATCAACGGCGCGTTCGACACTGACGACGGAGACGTCACCCTCAACTATTTAGACGACCAGGAGGCGTATCTCTTCACCGAGTCGACGAACGAGAAGGTCGCGGCGGCGGTGGAGCTCTTCGCCTACCTAGACGGAGCGTACAACGACCGGGTTCGGCACGCGCCCGTCGTGTTGGGGACCGGGAGCAATTCCACCCCTCCTGTGCTGTCGAACGCGACGCTCAAGGTCTACACCACGCCGGTCGGCGCGTCCATCGCGTTGAATGGCACGCTGCAAGGCGTCACGGCGATCGACGGTCTCACCGTCACCGTCGCTCCGGGCAACTACGCGCTCACCGCGAGCAAGAGCGGCTATACAACGATGTTTCAAGCCATCGCTCTGGTCGCGAATCAGACACGAATCGTCAACCTCACGCTCACGCCGAGCAGTGACGTCGCGACGCTCAAGGTCTTCACCACCCCGACGGGAGCGACCATCGCGTTGGACGGAATACCGAAAGGTGTCACGGCGATCGACGGTCTCACCGTCACCGTCGTTCCGGGCGACTACGCGCTCACCGCGAGCAAGAGCGGCTATGCGCTCGTCACGCAACCGGTGACGCTCATCACGAACACCACGACGACCGTGAACCTCTTCCTGCACGTGACGAACTCCACAATCATCGCGAACGGGACGGACGTCTCGCTCGCGACGAACTCCAGCACCGGAGCAACGCATCATCTCTATGAGATCGACACCGGCAGGTTCTGGGTGACGCTGCAGGACGCCGGCACCGTGACGTGGCTTGTCGACGGTGTCGTGAAGACGTTGACGGGCGGGCAGAACAGCACGTTCAACTGGACGCCCGGGATTCTCGCGGTGCCGGTGGCGCCGCTCTACACCAACACGCGGCTGTTCACGGTGGTGGCGAAGACGGCGAACGGGAATATCACGTGGACGGTCGACGTTGAGAACGTCCTCAACCCGTTCTTCCAAGGGACGTTCGGCGCTCCGGACACCCTCATCCACGTCTTCACGAACAACAAGTATGGCGTCAATTTCACCGCGGTGAGTGTCACGCTCGACAACAGCGGCGCGCTCGCAGTCTACAGTCTCGTGCCGGTCTCGGGCGGTGCCGAGACTGACTGGCAGAAGCTCGCGACCAACCTTCCGACAGGCAATAGCTGGCTCAGGAAGGTCGCTACTCTCGACACCAACGGCGTCAGCACGACCTATACGCTCGGCGATGTTCGGGCGCATTACCGCACGCCATCGAGCAATAACGATAACGACAATTCGGGCGGCGGAGGCGGTCGAGGGGGCGGAGGAGGTTTCCCTGAAGCTGAGATTCTGCAGCTCGTGTACGTCACGTTCGCTCACGACGTCCTGGATGAGACCGACTCGCAGACGATCACGTTAGACGCGAGGACGAACAACAGCGAAATACGGCGCGTCGAAGCGCTTTTGGAGACGCCGAGCGGGGCGGGCCTGCGACTGGAGCTGAACCTCACGGCCGGCGACCGCGGCTACGGGACGTGGTCGGAGGAGTTCTCCGGTTTCATCCCAGGAGAGTATATCCTGAAGGAAATCGATCTCTGGGGGTTCGAGAAGAATGCGACGAAGATCCCCGTGAGCGACAGATCGTTCTACGTCGTCGGTCCCGAGACGGGCGCTGGCGCTGGCGCGAAACCGCTCACGCTCATCTATACGCTCCTGACGCCGAGCGTCATCGGGAACGGCACGAACGCCACGCTCCGGCTCGACGCCGCCGATCAAATCGGCATCACCCTCGTCACGGCGAACATAACGACGTCGCGAGGCGAGTCATTCCAAATCCCCCTGCACCGGGTCGCCGGGACGTCGCAGTACGGGACGTGGGAAGGAACGCTCGACGGGACGACACCCGACACGACGTACGTTGTCACCAGCATCACCTTGAAGAGCGCCGTCGCGAGCAAGATGTTCCTGACCAGCGGCCGGAGCGTCTACGTGCAGGCGCTCCCGACCCCTGAAGGCGGATCACTCATCACTGGCGCGGTCGCCGGCGTCTCTGCCTTCTCCAGCGAAGCGTTCGCGGCCATCGTCGCGAAGCCGATCATCCCGATTGCGGTCGGTTTCGGCATCATGCTCGTCACTCTCGCCGTGCTCTCCCTCAATTATCAGATCAAAAAGAAGCTGCGCGGAAAGGAGTACGGAAAGGAGCGCGGAAAGGAGTACGGAAAGGACGCGCGGCGACCGTGAGCGAGGACAGAGGGACTATCATGGGCGTCCTGATACGGCCACTCCGGAAGATGCAGGTCGCGTTCATCATCCTCTTCGGACTCGCCAGCCTCCTCCTGATGGGCTACTACTTCTCGGATACGCTCCTCCATTACACGACGATGCAGCAGTTCCCCATCAACTCGTTCCAGCGTTTCGCCCTCACCATCCTCATCTTCCCCGCCGAGCTCTTCTCCTTCGGCTTCGCCCTCTACTTCGTCTACGTGCTCCTGCTGGGGCAACGTCCGCAAGAGCGGCCGCGACCGCTCGACGGCCAAGAGAAGACGCCTGTCGCAATACTCATCCCGGTGTACAACGAGCCGAAAGAGGTAGTTGACCGGACGCTGTCCGCCTGCAAGCTCGTCCGCTGGCCGGGTGCGACGCGCATCTACCTCCTCGACGATTCGAACAACGAGGAGGAGAAGGCGGTCATGGACTCGTTGGCGAAACGCCACGGCTGCACGATCGTGCGTCGGCCTGATCGCGTCGGTTACAAAGCGGGCAACATCAATAACGCGCTCCGGAAGACGGTGAAGGAGCCGTTCTTCATGATTCTCGACTCTGACCAGGCGCCGGTGCCGGAATTCCTCGAGCGGACCATGGACCATTTCAGCGACCCGACCGTCGGCTTCGTCCAGACGCCGCAGCATTTCATCAACGAAGGCACGCCGATCGAACGAGGGGCGAAGATCGGCACGAACATCTTCTACTCCGCGCAGTGCCTCGGCAAGTCCCATGACAGCGCGTTGCCGTTCTGCGGCACGAACGCGGTGCTCCGCGCCTCGGCGTTCCGCGGCGTCGGCGGATTCCAGTACTTCAGCGCGACGGAGGACATCGAGCTCGGCCTCCGCATGAACCAGGCCGGCTATCACGGCATGTACGTTCCGGAGATCCTCGCCCACGGCTACGCGCCGCCCGACTTCGCCGCCTACTCGTCGCAGCAGTACCGCTGGGCGAACGGCAACCTCGCGATCCTCCGCGAATCATGGCGCGGAATCCTCTTCGGCCGCTTCTCCTTGCGGCAGCAGATCCACACCCTCTTCACCCTCGGTTGGTGGCTCGTGGGAGTCGCGACGCTCATCTACATCACCGTCCCGATACTCTCGCTCGCGTTCGGCCTCGGCACGCACCACACGTGGCTGCCGACGGCGCTGCTCGTCGTCCTCTACTTCAACGTCGTCTTAGGAATCCTCATGATCTACGTCTCGCTCCACGGCAGGGTGAAAGGCGAGAAAGTGAAGATCTCTGACGCTTTCCTCCAGTACGTGTTAATCACGAACAGCATCTTCATCTTCTCGCGCGCCGCGTTCAACGCGGCCATCGGCAGGTACGTCGGCTTCGTCCGCACGAACAAGCGCCGAACAGGTGTCGGACTCGGTCTCATCAAGTGGAATCTCCTCCTCGCCGCGCTCTGTCTCGGCTTCAGCTTCTACGCGCTCGTCATGGCCTCGATCTCGAGCGACCTGCAACAGCTGCGCACCTACTTTCCGGTCTCCCTCTGGCTCCTCTACTACAGCCTCATCCTCGCCAGCTCAATCATCTTCGTCGGGAAAGAACGGATGCTGACCGGAGTGCCGCAGCCGCAAGGCACGACGAGTCTCCGAGGGCTGAAAAAATGACGGTGAACATGACGGTGAACGATACGGTGAACGAGCAGCGCCCCGGCCGGAGCTACGGTTACGAGGACGGAACGCTCATCCGGAACAAGCCGTCGACCTCGTGGCGGTGGTGGCTCGCCCTTTTCATCGCACTCCTGCTCATCCTCGGGTTCTGGTTCGCGCTCGACCAGAAGCTGCTCTTCGGCGAGGCGTGGCTCTCCGAGACGTACGATAACGTCGACTGGCGCACGAACGAGGGCAACCTCCACACGTTCGGCGCGTGGGATCTCGAGGCGCACATCTGGAAGACCGAGTATATCATGCAATGGTTTCCGAACTTCCATTGGAACCCGTACTGGTATCTCGGCATGCCGCTCCTCAAGTATTACCAGTCAGGATTCTACGTGGCCCACTGGCTCACCATCATGGCGACGGGGCTCTCCGCCCCGCGCGCCGCGCTCATCCTCATCATCTTCAGCCACTTGCTCGCCACGCTTGTCACCTTCCTCCTCTGCTACAAGCTCTCGCGACGCGTCTTGGTCTCGGCGCTCGCCGCCACGTTCGTGCTGAGCAACACGTTCATCTCGCTCCGCAGCTACGGCTGGGAGCCGATCACCGTCACGTTCCTCTTCCTCTTCCCCCTCGGACTCCTCCTCTTCTTCAAGGAGCCGCTCCGTCCGTTGCGGTTCTGGCTCATCCTCCTCCTCGGCATCGCGTACCTCTGCCATCCGCTCCTCTGGTTCTCGCTCTGCATGACGATGGGACTCTACCTCTTCTCCATCGCGATCAGGAAGACGAAGGAGCCGAATGGCGCGTACCGCCATTACCTCTGGCAGTACTTCGTGCTCGTCTTCTGCAGCATCATCATCGGCGCAGTCCAGTTCCTCCCTCAGATCAGCTATCAGCAGGCGAGTTCGGGAGCGCACATGGGCGTGACCTACTTGCCGTTCTACCAAGTGCCGCCGAACATCATCACGTTATGGGATTTCTTTTTCGATGCGGGCAACCTCAAGGGGCCAGGGCCTATCATCATGATCGCGTTCTTCCTCCTCCTCTTCTTCGGCGTCGTCGAGTACTTGGCTTGGCGGGCGCGCAGGAAACAGAAAGCGGGAAATCTTCGAGCGGGAAATCTTCGAGCGGGAAATCCTCAAGCGAACAATCTTCCTGCGGGAAATCCTCGAACGGGCGATCTCGCAACGCAATCTCACGACGGACACTCAGGAATCTTCTCGCACGAGCTCGTCGCGGGCCTCGCCTTCGTCCTTGTCGTCATGGTCCTCTTCTACTATCTCGAGCGCTTCAACATCTTCCCGATGAACGTGCTGCGCTCCATCCAATACCATCGCATCATCCCGGAGTTCATCATCGTCGCGGCCGCGCTCATCGCCGTCATCGCCAACATCGCCAGGACGCAGTGGCAGAAGGCGGTCTATTACACGGTGCTCATCGCCTTCGTCGCCGCCTCGACAATCGTGATCTACAACGTCCAGACGCATTGGCAGACGACCGACAGCATCAGCGACAAGCCGGAATTCCTCACCGACACGATTCCGGGACGTATCAGCATGCCGTACACCGACCAGAGCCTCTCCGTGCGGAGCTCGTTCCAAGCCATCCCGCAGACCTACGGCTACTACGAGCAAGGCATCACGAACGCGTACGACGACGAGATGTTCTCCGTCTCGTCAGGGTACCACAACGCCGACCTCACCACCCTCTACCTGAAAGCGGCGAACGTCGGACGCCTCTACGTCAATACGGAGGAAGGCGAGCGCGACCGGATCGTGCAGAAGCGGCTGAACAGCACGCTTTCGTACGTCCACGAGCCGAAGAGCCGTTACGCATACTTCGCCGTGCCCCTCGCGAACCCCGCGTTCGCCCAGGCGGTCGACTCAAGGGCGGCGTCGAACGTGACCGCGCTCGCTCCTGGTTGTCGCGTCCTCTTCATGGAGACGTATTGCGGCAGCGTGGGAGAAGAGTTCGTCAGCACCGATCCTGTCGAAGTGCGCTACCTCGCGGCGTACGTCGAGCTCCTCGAGAAGCCGGACGCCGCCACGGTGACGATGACGATGAAAGACCCGGACCATTACTTCATCGCGGTGCACAACGCGAGCGTGCGGACGGCGGTCGTGGTGAAGATGACGTACGACAAGGACTTCGTCGCCACCGTCAACGGCTACGAGGTGCCGATAACGAAGTTCGGCCCGGACTTCATGCTCATCTCCCCCGCGAGAGACGGCACGTACGGCATCATACTCGAGTATCGGGTCGACAAGCTCATCATCATCGGCGCGTTCATCAGCGTCCTCAGCATCCTCGGCCTCGCGCTCGCGTTCCTTTTCCGGCAACCTTTGCTCGCGCGCTTTGAAAAGATCAAGAAGAGGCACTGCCGTCTCCCGGACGGCGAAGGGGTGGGCCGATGAGCGCTGAGAGGAAGAGGTTCTGGCCGCGGTGGAAACTCGCTCTTCTCGGGAGCATCCTGCTCCTCTACGTCGGCGTCGGCGTCCTCCTCCTGCTCCTCGTGCATGAAGGGGTCATCGAGCGGCTCCCCCCGACTCCGATAGCCGTCGCCGGCAATGATTCGATCCAAGAGCCCGTCACGCTTGAGGTGAGCGTCAATCTCAGAGCGGCAGAGGCTTTCTTCCAGACGCAGATGATTCGAGAAGACGGCCACATCTTCCTCTACCGTCTCGTCACGGAGGACGGTACGTCTGCGAATGACAGCAACACGAACAGTGAAGCGGCGAGCTACTACCTGCTCTGGACCGCGCAGGCGAAGCAGAAAGGGGCGTTCGATACGGAACTCGCCTTCGTGGAGACCAAGATGCTCCACCCCGTCGGAGACTACCTCCAGTGGCGGCTCTCCGAGAACGGCATGGTCGAGAGCGATGGCGGGAACATCGCTTCCGACGCCGACCTGCGCGCAATCAGAGCGCTCCTCATCGCCGAGAAGCAATGGGGCGACGAGCGGTACACGTCGCTGATTGACACGCTCGCGCGCGGTCTCGAACAGACCGCGTTCACCAAAGACGGGCTTCTCGCGCCGTATGGCGGGATGTCGGGAACGAAGCCGTGGATTGCGGACGAGTCATGGCTCTCCTACAGCGACTTCACCGTCTTCAAGGCGCTCTCCGAGCGGCGTGGCGTGGCGTGGTTGAAGATGTACGCGAAGATGAAGTCTGCCGTTCTCGGCGCGCAGATCCAGAACGGGCTCTACAATTCACAGATCACCCTGCAACGCCAGTACGGCAACGGCATCGACGGCGGCGGCTACAGCATCAACTCGATGTGGCTCATGGCGAGGAACGCGGAGAGCGGCGATCCTGACCTCGTCGCCTCGGCGAGCCGATCGCTCGCCTTCTACAAGCAGGCGTTCAGCCGGAACGCGGAGATTGACACGCTGTACGACTCGAATGGCGACGCCCTCTCGTCCGGCGACGCGCCGTGGGTGTACGCGCTCATCGGACGGGCGGCGGTGGCGCTCGGCGACCGCGAGTTCAGCGACGCCATGCTGGCGAAACTTGTCGAGAAGCAGGACATGGACTGCTCGTCGCCGCACTACGGTTCGTTCCCCGAGGGCGTGTCGGGCAACGGGCGGCAGGAGCGCGTCGGCCAGTTCACCATGCAGGAGGCGATCCTGACGATGCAGGCGTACGTGCAGAGTCGAGGGGGGGCTCTCGACGCGCCGATTGGGCAGGCCGGAGATGCGGTCGCGGCGTGCGAGGAGGAGACGCACGACGCTTCACCATCAAAGAATCGTGAGAAAAGAGAGTCGTGAGAAAAGAGAATCGTGAGAAAAGAGAATCGTGAGAAAAATACTTGTGGGGAAAAACTACGGAGATGATACCCAATGGATGAACTCCAACAAACGCATCGGAGAGGTCATCGGAAGGAGGTCGTCGTCGCGGTGAGCGGCGGGTTCGATCCCGTGCACATCGGCCACGTCCGCCTCTTCAATGAGGCGAAGCGGCTCGGCGACCACCTCGTGGTGATCGTGAACAACGATAACTGGCTGCGGCGCAAGAAAGGGTTCGCGTTCATGCCGGAATCGGAGCGGCAGGAGATTATCGAATCCTTCCGTGCCGTCGACGAGGTCATGCTCACCTTCCACAAACCGGAGACGACGGACACGTCCGTCTGCGCAGAGCTCGAGGCGCTCAAGCCAGACCTCTTCGCGAACGGCGGGGACCGCAAGGCGGAGAACGTCCCGGAGTATGAGGTGTGCGAGCGGCTCGGCATCCGCATGGCCTTCGGCGTCGGCGCGGGCGGCAAGGTGCAGAGCTCGAGCGACCTCGTCAAGCGCGCCCGCGAGCTCGCGGCGATGCAAGGCTGACCTCGCGCTCTTCGGCATGTGTCGTCCGTCTCCTCGCGGCAGAAGTCGTATGAAATGAATGCTATTGAAAGAGTACGTACGAGAACGTTCACGAAAAGTTTGATGACAATATAACGTCCGACGAAGACGACAGTGAAGAAATCCCTGACGACGAAACGAACGAGAAGAAAAAACGACGACGAACGAGATGAAGAAACTCCTGACGACGAAGCGCGCGATGAAGATGAGTCGTAAGATGAATATACTGAGAACGAGGAAATCCGCGACGAGACGGATGACTGGCGTCTTTACGCGGTGAAGCTCGCGAAGCCGGTCGCCGGCCCGACGCACGCGCTCTTGACGCAGATGGACGCGGGGTTCGCGGCCTGCTGGAGGTACAGCTCGTACGTGTTGCCGCCCTTGGCGCACGCCTTCGCCTGGATCTCGCCGCTCGTCGTCGTGTAGCGCACAGTCCGGCACGTGCCGTCCGACGTATCGGTGAGCTTGCTGCCGGAAGGGTTCACCGTGAACGTGAAGCTGTCGACGCCCACCGGCGGCGCGCAGACAGCTCCGTCGTCAACGACGCCATTGCAGTCGTTATCCTTCTGGTCGCACACCTCGGTGCCGGGTGTTCCCGCAGTCGCGCTGCACGTCGTCCCGCCGCTCGCGGTGCACACTTGCACGCCGGTACGGACGCACTCGCCGACGCCGACGCTGCACGAGGAGCCGACGTTGAACCCCTCATCGACTTGACCGTCGCAATCGTTATCCTTGCCGTCGCACGTTTCCGCGCTCGGTGTGCAAGCCGGAGGAGTGGTCGTCGTCGGAATGAACCGGACGAAGCCTTGGTCCTTCGTCACGCACCCGTTCGCGAGGCACGCGCTGAAACTCATGCCGGAAGGCGCGGCCTGACGGTAAAGCTCGATGTAGCCGCCGCCCTTCTCGCAACCAAGGACCTGGATGTCGCCCGCGACGGTGCTCCACAGCATCGTCCGGCAGACGCCGCTCGTTACGTCGCTCTTCGACGTGCAGGCCACGGCCGTGCTGCCCGCGACACACGACTTCGGGAGCGAGCCGATGCCGCTCGTCGGTGGTTGCGGGCAGACGCCATCCTCATCGACTTGACCGTCGCAATCGTTATCCTTGCCGTCACAGATTTCCATCGTCGGAGCGCAGGTCGGCAGGGGGGTGCTGCTGAGAGCGGGGAAGGCCGGAAGGTCGAGGCCGATCCCCATGCCGAGCGCGCGGACCGCGAACGCTGCGTGGTAGACGCCGAAGCACGAGGTGTAATCCCACGTGCCGGTCGAGAGCGCGTAATGGCCGAGCGCGTTGTCGAGGATCTGGGCGAACGAGGACTTGTGCGTGCACCCTGCCTCGTGGAGCGCTTGCAGGCCTTGGGCGAAGTAGCCGCTCTGCGCCGTTCCCGCGCTGCCGTCCGGCTTGTACTGGAGGGGGATGCTGTTGGTGTTCTGGCTGTAACGCGCGTGCCACGAGTCACAGTACGCCGTGAGCAGGGGAAGTTGGTACCCGATGACGCCCGCATAGTAGTTCGCCTGGCACATCCCGAAGGCGCGAGTCGCATCAGCATCGTCCCAGATGACCGGCGAACAGCTGCTCGTGCATTCCGCAGTGGGAACGTTGTTCGCGCCAGTCACCCACTTGAAACTCCTGCCGGGAGGCACGGTGAAGTCCTTACCGTTGAACTTGCTCGCTTCGAGGTAGTTGAGTGTGAAGTTGGCTGCCACCGAGCAATACGTCCTGTTGCCGGTCTGGCTGCACGCCTCGAGCATGGCAGTAATCGCATCAGCGTAGTAGCCGGTGTACGCGTAGTCGTTCGAGGCAAGGCCGCCACGCTTCGCGTCGCTGCCCGCCGCGAGCCAGTAGCAGATCTGCCCCTCGCCGAGGCTGCTCGGCCGACAAGTCTTGTCCACTTCATATTTGAGGAACGCGTTGGAAAGGCTCTTCGCGAGCGCTCCATACTGCTCCTTCTTGATCGCGTCGGTGAAGGCGGGGTTCTTGGCCGCGGTGAAGAGCGCGATGATGATGCGCGCCGTGCCGTCGCTGGCGGTGTCGCAGTTCCCGTTGATGCCTGCTCGGCAGGGTTGGATGCTATTGCCGTCGCGGTAGATCCGCCACGCGGGGAGGCCGCCGTTCGTGCTCGCGATCGCTTTGACTGTCGTGTAGAACTGGTTCATGCGCGTTTGGTCCTTGCCCATCGCGACGAGGATGCCGACTTGGCTGAACTCATCCGTGACCATGCAGTTGTGGGTGAAGTCGATGGTCAAGCCGGAGTCGCACGCCGCGCCGGACTGGAGATCGCTCTGGCCGCAACGGTCGCTGCGCGAGAACCAGGGCACCCAGAGTTTATCGCCCTCGATGACCGTCGCGACCTTGCCGTTCGCGTAGAGCGCGTTCACGAGCGTGTCGTAGTTCGCGTCGCGCGTCTCGCCGCCGAAGCCTGCGCTGGTCGGGCTCACGAGCGGCTGCGCCGCGAGCGTGAATGGAACCGTGATGAGAATGAGTCCCAGGAGGAACAGCGCTGCCGGAAAAAGTTTACGCTGTTGAAAGACCACGCGTCGAAGGCTTAAGGTCTTTGTTTAAATGTTTTCTCTTAAATTTCGTATATGCTCGAGCGTGAAATCGAGGTCATCACACCGTATGTGATGAAAAAGCATATAGAAAAATCGTTGAGTATATGTTGCGTGTATGTGTGGATGCGGTACGTCTGTGTGAAGGACGAGAAGAGTTTTCTAATGGACAAGTAGGTTTTCCACTGGTCAAGTAGGTGCCGAACAAAGACTTTTACTGAGACGATTGTTGAGCTGGTCGTTGAGCGCGTCATTGTGAGCGAGTCATTGAGCGAGTCCTTGAGTGGGCTGTTGACTACGTCGTCGATGTGTATGATGAAAACTGTTTCTGGTTTTGTTTCTCGTTTTGAAAAAGGTTTTACGTTGGGGGAAAAATTTTTACGTGGGAGTCTGCACCACCTGCAATAAGCCGGTCTCGCTCGTCTCGTTGTTCATCGCCGTGCAACTCACGTCGAATGTGCCCGAACCGTACGCGTGCCAGACGTTGTCCGAGGACATCCCGAGGAGTTTCGATCCGTCTCCGAAATCCCAATCGTAACTCGTCGGCGTGAAGCCGGTCGCGGTGCAGACGAAGACGTAGACGCTGCCTTGCGGATAGTACGGCGCCACGCTCAAGACTGCGGCGTTCGATTCCGAATCGCTCGTGTTCGTCGGCGTCTCCGGGATGCCGCCCGCGATGATCTTCGAGGCTCCGACGCGGTATGCCGAGTTGGACGCCGCGCAGTTCACCGTGTACGACCCTGACTGGTCGAAGCGATGGAAGACGTCGTTGACCGGCATGTCATACAGCTTCTGTCCGTCGCCGAAATCCCAATCGTAACTGGTCGGGGTGAATCCGAAGGCGTTGCAATTGAAGACGTAGTCGCGCCCGTCCGGACCCTGCGGGAAGTACGGCGCTATCTGCAGCTCTGCCGACTGGTCCCCGATCGGAGGAACGGTCTGGTTCGTGCCGACGCCAACGCGAAGCAGGTAGACCTTGTTGAAGGTCTCGTTCGACGCGGTGCACGCGACTTCATACTCTCCGCTCTGCGTGTAGGTATGATACACGTTATTTGAGGTCATGTCCATCAGTTTCTGCCCGTCGCCGAAGCTGAAATCGTACGTCGTCGCCGCGAAGCCGGGGTTGCAGACGAAGACATAGTTGCTCCCTTGCGGGTACCATTGCATGATGCTGATGTCTCCGCTCGCAGTCGCGCTCGCCGCCGAGATCACGAAGAGCATCGCCAACACGCCGATACCGCTCAAGCCCATCATCGAGTTTTTCATTGAGTTTTTCATATTACAGCACCTCCTGTGTGAAGAGTACGGGTGGAGAGAAGCGCCGGCACTATACTAAACATCGCTATATAGATAATAGAAGGGGCGCGGTAGATGGTGGCGGAGACGCCGAACGGGTAAGAGGACATAAGAGTGTCCATGACTCGTTTCCTGTCGCGGAATCTCCGTTCTCCTCAAGAAGTCGCCGCGTGGCGTTTTGCGGCGTCATACATTTTTTCGACACTATACATAATAGTATCTATATGAAGAGGTTTGTTATAATCTGGTGTCTTCCCCGACCTCGGGAAGCTGACCGGACCGGACAATCAAGACCACATCCGCGTCCGGCGCATCTCACTCTTCAAAGATATCCCTGAAGATGTCTCGACGAGATTGCCGACGGGGGGACGTCGCCGGCACGTCTTTGAAAAGAGTGCCCTTGGCAAATGCGTCTTTGAGGTGCCATGACGATGCAAGAACTGCGAAAACGAGAACGACAGCGATCAATTCATTCCACAATGCCTTCCCTGCCGAGGCATTCTCCCTCTCTTCATTCCCCGCCCACTCATCCTCTGGCTCTTCATTCCCCACTCATTCATTCCCCACTCATTCATTCCCCACTCATTCATTCCCCACTCATTCATTTTCCATTCATCTCCGCCAGGAGGCGCTCCCTATGAGCATCCACTACGAAAAGCTGAAGGGAAATCAGTTCGTGAGGCCGCACGTCGAGACGCCGCACGTCGACGGCCCTCCTTCGCTCACGCTCCGCCCGCGCGCAGGACACGACCCTCATCTCGCGGAGAGCCCGCTCCAGCTGCTGCACGAGGACGAAGCGCTCGCGACCATCGCGGCCTACGTCGAAGGATGCAAGAACGGCACGAATGTCGTGAGCTTCATCGGCCTGGACGGCTCGGGAAAGACGACGCTCTGCTCCAAGGTCGCGCCGATGCTCGACTCCGGGCACACGTTCCTCAACCTGGAAGGATACTTGCTGACACGGAAAGAGCGCCGCGCTGCGGGCATCTCGCCTTGGCACCCGGCAGCGTTCGACCACGAGAGCGCGATTCGTGATATCACCTCGTTGCTCACGGACGGGCATGCGAACATTCCTCATTATTCGCACCAGAGCGGAGAGATCGAGGGGATCTCTGAGGCGGTGCTCGACCACGGAGCGATCCTGCTGACCGATGAGCTGACCGCGATCCATCTCGTGGGCGCGTTGCGCGCGAAGCCGCACTACGTGTACGTTTCCACGAACGACGCCATCCGCTGGCAACGGGTCTGGCAACGGAACCGGGACGAGAATCGCGGCTTCAGCGACGAAGACCTCGTCAACGATTTCAAGCGGAAGTACGATGACTTCGTGACGTATATCGCCAACGGCCTTCCACAGCCGGAACTCCTCGTCGACACGACTGGCGGGAACATCTACGGCGTCAAGCACTATGACCTGCCCGGCATGCGCCTCTTGATGGGGACGTAACATGACTCGCTTGCCGAACCTCCAGGACATGCTCCCGAAAGTAGAGTGTGTGATGCGCGCCACCGGCGAGTACCTGCTCGCGGTACAGCACGACGTCGAGGCGGAAGGGAAGAGCGACGGCACGTTGGTCTCGGCCGCGGACCATGAAGCGGAGCGGCGTCTGCGAGAGCACCTCACCGCACTGTTTCCTGGTTCGTATTTCCGCGGCGAAGAATCGCTGTGGGGCTCCTGGCCAGACTATGCCTGGTGCTGGGTCGTCGATCCTCTCGACGGGACGAAAGAGTACCTCGCAGGAAGGCAGGGATGGGGCGTTTCCATCGCGTTGCTCCACGGAGCGACACCGATGCTCGCCGCGATCCATCTCCCCGGGACGAACTCAACGTTCACCGCAATCAAGGGTCATGGCGCGCACCACGACGGCAAACGCCTTCGCGTCTCTCCCGTTGCGGGCCTGCTCGTCGCGACGACACGCATGGCGCCCGTCGTCGAAGCGCTCTTCGAGCGTCCGGTGAAACCGTTCTACGCCGCAGTGCTCCTCTGCACGGAGGTCGCGCGGGGAAACGCCGCCGCCTACGTGAGCATCGGCCGTTCCCTCGACGCGTGGGATGTCGCCGCCGGCCAGCTCATCATCGAGGAGGCGGGAGGGTGCTGCACCACGTCCGGCGGTGAGGTCTTGACGCTGAACGGCGCGAAGTCGAAAGTCGGAGATTTCGTCTTCTCGAACGGCGCGATTCACGACGAACTGCTCGACAATCTGCAACAGCATCGAGCGAACGCGCACGCGCATGCTGCGAGCGTCGCGCTCTCGACCGGAAAACGCGGCGCGGCCTTCCCTTCACAAGCTTGATATCCTCACAGAGTATAGAGTGCACTATGAGTATATAGAGAGTTATTATGTGCGTGCGTGCGTTACCCCGTATCGAGAGCGCGCTCTCTTTTTTCCGTTGTAGAAATTTTCCATTCATCCATTTTTTCCGTTTTCCATTTCATGGGTGCGTGAACGGCAGGTGTGGATGAAGCCGCACAGCCGCAAAGGAGGTTACCTGATGAATGCCCGACTGAACGTGAAATCCCGTATGAACATAGCACTGCTCGCGCTCGGCATGACGATGGCTTCGTATCTGCCGGCATCCGCACAGTTGTCGCCGCAAGATATCGCGATGGACCCGCCGACGGGCCAGCACCTAATCATGACGCGTTCCTCCAACGACTGCGTCCTCGACGACGGCAAGACGCTCGAAGCGTTCGTCAACGGCTCTCCGTTCATCCTCGGCGATGATGGTCTCCCGAAGAACGAAGGCGGCGTCCGCGTCAGCGTGCACAACTCGCAGGCTGACGGTTACAAGTGGGGCACGACCGTCAAGGTGGAGCAGATCGTTCCGGGCAAGGAGTACTGGATCGCGGCGATGAGCGAGGAAGAGTTCCCTCACCTGCTTACGACAGTCCTCGAGCTGCGCAATTGCAGTCCGTCAGTCGACGATCTCGGACGGGTCGTGAACCCTCAAGCGGTCTGGGAACGCGCCCCGTACACGCACGAGGTCTCCAGCCCGAGCGACCTTGACGCTTTGACGCTGTACTTCAAGGGCGCGATGAACGCCCCGCCGGAAGGCGTGACCCTCAACAACCTCCAGCGCGACACCATGGAGAACGTTCCCGCGTCGGAAGTCCGGGTACGTCGCGAGGTTCCGTACCTGAGCGACCTCTTGCTCACGCCGAACTCGTCGTTTACGTTTTCGCACAACGCGCTCGCTTCACCGCAAGCGACGCTCGACGACCTCCAGTGGATATTGGGGACGGTCTGGGCGACTGGCCAGCACAAGATCATCACGGTGCGTCAGATCGGCCGCGGCACCGGCAACGACGGCACGTATCAAGGACCGATTTCGAACGGCGCCGGCAAGTATCTCATCGAGCTGTACAACATCGAGTCGGCGATGCCGGACGGGGTCGCTCGGAAAGTTCTCGCGGGAGAGCTGGACATGGGCGGCGTCATCGAGAACAACGTGTTCAACCGCGACTTGTTGCGATTCCAGCGCGTGTTCACCGACCCGAGCACGTACGCTGAGCTCTTCATCGGGAAGAACTTCCTCAACAGCGATGGTGGCGGCATGCTCGACAAGACGTACAAGATCGCGACCCCGCTCCAGGAGTGGGCCGAGGAGACGATCATCTACCGTCCCGAGATTGACGTCCGCATACGGCCGCAACCGAACTTTTGGTAGGTCGGTTTCAGAAAACTTTTTTCGTCTTTGTTACTTTTTTCGTCTTTGTTGATCTTTGCGAGCTCTCGGCGAGAAAAGGTCGTCCGATACAAAACTCTTTATTTTTTGTGATGGTGCGGGAGGCGTGGAGCGGGGTAGAGAGCGGAGTCGGACTCGCGAAAACGTCCTGACTCACGAACACGTCATTTCTTCCCGTCTCAAGCCTATCTTTCTACTATGTTTTTATAGGGGAGTCCCTTTGAGGATTGTATGAAGAACCTCCCGCCTCGCGTCTTCGTCGTCGTCGCCGCGTTCAACGAGGAGCCGCGCATTGAGCGCGTCCTCGCCGACCTCAAGCGTCACGGCTACCGCGACGTCATCGTCGTCGACGACCACAGCGTCGACTTGACGAGCGCGCTCGCGAAGCGGGCGGGCGCGACCGTCATCCGTCACGCTCGCAACCGAGGACAGGGCGCCGCGCTCCGTACCGGGATCCACGCAGCGCTTCGCAAGGGCGCGGATATTATCGTCACATTCGACGGCGACGGGCAGCACCGCGCGGCCGAGATTCAACGGTTCGTCGCGCCCATCGCCGCCGGCACGGCGCAGGTCGCGTTCGGCTCGCGCTTCCTTGGAAACGCGCCCGGCATGCCGAAGCACAAGCTCGTCACCCTGAAAGGCTCAATCCTCGTCGAACGCGCCCTCCTCAAGGTGAAGCTGACGGACGTGCACAACGGGTTTCGCGCGCTCTCGCGGGACGCGGCCCGCCGGATCAAGATCACGTGCGACCGGATGGCGCACGCCTCTGAGATCGTCGCGGAAGTCCATGAGAAGCGCATCCCGTTCGTCGAGGTGCCCGTGACCATCGTCTACGACGAGTACGCGCGCCGGAAAGGGCAGACGGTCTTCAACGCGTTCCCCATCCTGGGCGAGATACTGAGGATGAAACGGGCGAGGAAGAACGCGAAACGTTAGGAGTCAATATTTCTCCTCGTCGCACCCAGTTCTTTATCGCGTCGGTCTCTTGAAGGACTCGATCGTCTCGCGCAGCCCTTGCTCGAGCGCGACCGTCGGATGAAATCCTAGGTCTCGTTTCGCTTTCGTGATGTCCGCTTCGCTGTGGCGCGGGTCGCCTTGGCGCGGCGCGTCGTGCACGATCGCGCTGCGGCTGCCGGCGAGCTTGATGACTGCCGCGGCGAGGTCGTTGATCGTGCCGCTCTTCCCGCTCGCGATGTTGTAGATGCCCTCGCCTCTCGTCAGCGCGAGCTCGCACGCTGCCGCGACGTCCTCGACGAAGATGAAGTCTCGCGTCTGCAAGCCGTCCCCGTGGATCGTGAGCGTTTCGTTCTTCAACGCCTTCGTGATGAACGCGGGGATGGCCGCGGCGTACTGGCTGCTCGGGTCCTGGCCGGGGCCGTACACGTT
Organism: Candidatus Woesearchaeota archaeon UBA153; assembly: GCA_002503705.1. GTDB lineage: Archaea > Nanobdellota > Nanobdellia > Woesearchaeales > UBA525 > UBA153. The sequence continues at coordinate 21,940 of DASH01000093.1, forward strand.
GAAGAAGCGCAAGGTGATTGTCGCGATGGACTCTTTCCGCGCCTTCTCCGCCGCGCGCTCCATCGCCACTTTCGTCGTCGCGTACGGGCTCAACGGCTGCGTCGGCTCCGACTCCGCAGTCGGGACTTTCGGCGCGAGGCCGTAGACTGCGGCGCTCGACGCGAGGATGATCTTCTGGAGCTTGAGGCGTTGGGCGACGCGCACGACGTTCTCGCTGCCCGCCGCGTTCACCGCTTCCGTCTCGGCGGGGTGCGCGATCGTGAACGGCACGCTGATGATGGCCGCCAAGTGGATGACGACGTCTTGGCCTTTCATCGCGCGCTCAAGGTTGGCGGTGTCGCGGATGTCCCCGTCGATGAACGTGCACTCTCGGAGCGCGCCGGGGAAGGCGCCGTGCTTGCCCGCGATGCCGCGGCCGCTCAAGTTGTCGTAGACTGCAACGTCATGGCCCGCTTTCGCGAGTCGTTTCGCGACGTGGCTGCCGATGAAGCCCGCGCCGCCCGTGATGAGGATGTTCATGTGGTTGTGACGGGGCGCGGTCGCCTTTATTAATATTCGGCAAGCGAGTTTTTACACGAGAAAAATTAATTTCTCTATGGAAAGTTATTCTTTTCGCGACGCTCTCGTGTCACCATCGCGTCACCATCGCGTCACTCTTGCGACACTCTCGCGTCACCATTGCGACACTATTATAATACTACTGTTAAGTGAGGAATTTTTAGAAAAGTTTTTAAATACTAGTGCGTTCATTTTTCTCGCAATGAAGCGGCAGGCCACACTCCTCCTCCTCGCAGCCATGCTGCTCTCCCTCTTCGCCACCGCGACACACGGCGCCATCTACCACGACTACTACGGCAGCTACGGCGACGACGAATTCCTCACATGGGAAGAGGACTGGCTGGAGAACGGCAAGAGCCACGCGACCCCGCCCTTCGCCCCCCAACCGAGCTTCGGCGGCTGCTACATCAGCACCGGCAAAGCGCTTTTGGAAGATCTCGACTGCGACAAGGTGCCGGACATCGCGGACAACTGCCTCGGCATCGCGAACCCGGACCAAGGAGACCAGAACGCGAATGGTCTCGGCGACGCGTGCGACCTCGTCGTGAACAGCATCATCATCGACCCGCTCGTCGTCATGGAGGGGCGTGCCTTCCTCGTCATCGTCACCGTCACGAACTACCGCCCGTACGAGCTGCGCAACGTGGACCTGCGCATCCAAGTGCCGGAGCTCGGCCTTGAACAGGTCGAGTACGTCACGAGCGTCAAGCAAGGCGAAGAGAAACGCTACGAGTTCTACCTGCGCTCGCCCGACTGCGTCCGACCGAAAGACTACGACGTCGTCCTCTTCGTCGAGATGCCGAAGAGTCCGGGCGTGAAAGAGTACTTCTACCTGCCCGCGCGCATGGGCGTGGCGAGCGGCGGCACGTGCACGGAAGCGCCGACCGGCGAAGGAAAGTCGATCATCAACATCCTCGAAGTGCAGGACATCGACCCGGAGAAAGGCGGCCTGTACCCTTTCACGATTGTGAACCGTGAAGCGACCGGCCAAGCGTACGTCCTCACGACCGATGGCCTTGAAGACTGGGGCGGCGCGCAGATCCAGCCGCGCAGCCTCATCGTCGTCCCCGCCGGCGAGAGCCGCGACGGCCTCTTGACGGTCTTCGCCAATGAAGGCGCAACCGGCGAACGAGCGTTCACGCTCACCTTGCGCTCGCAGAACGACGCCAAGCAAGTCGTGCTCCGCGCGCGCATGAAAGACACGCTGCCCGGCGCGAGCGCGCAACGATTCCTGCTCTTCGGCCTCTTCATCATCGGCGCCATCCTCATCCTCGCCGGGTTCTTCTTCCTCGCCCGGCAGACGGCGGAACGGCGAGAGAAGAAATCAAAGTGAAGAGTTCTCCACTCCGGAGTGAGGAGTTGACAGAAAAGATTTTATACTCTCCTCACTTTCTTCCTCCGAAATCCGCGTTTCGCGGGGGTTGTCCTCATGGTTCGTGCTCAGAAGTCTGAAAGACCGTTACCGTTCGAGAATGCCGGCTGGTTGTTTCGCGACGTCCCGTACGACCCTCTAGATTGGAGCAGGAAGACGGACTTGCTCGTTGCGATGTCGTTGTCGCCGAAGGTGACGCACGATGAAGCGATGACTGCGGCGCGCCTTACCGCTCCTGTCGCTCGGCCGTTGAGCATGGCTGTCCAGCGTGGACTGGTGGAGCGCATCTCTGCCGCACGCGATGATTCACGCGTCGACGAGACCCGCGATGCGTTTCTCGCGTTCTTGCGTAGCGTCTGGAAGCCGAGCGTTCTCCGTGCCGCGACGCAGACGACCTTCAAGCCCGGCAGTTTCGAAACGTCCTGCTATACGCCGAACGGCGTTCGCATCCTTATCGGGGGCGAGTTGCCATATCGGAAGAGGAGCCAAGACTTGTGGCAGTATATGGAGCTCGCGCCGGAACAATCGGAAAAGCGTCTCGGACATGCCTGGCGGGTGTCTTCGTGGTATCGGAAGTGCATTGAGTCCGCCCTCGGTCCTTTCGAGGGGCTGGCCGCCGCGTACCAGTTCGCCGCTCCGCGCCGACAGAACGGCAGCCTCAGGCCGGTTTATACCAGGATCGCTTTACTAGATCGAGGCGAGAAAGCGTTGAAGGGCGGCTGGGTGTCCGACGTCGACTACGTCAACGACGGCAACGTCGGCAGGTTCGTCCTGGTCCCGAGCGACTACCTCGTCAGCCTCGGGCCTGTTCTCGCGGGTGTGCAAAAAATCTCCACAGGAAGTGGAGGTTATCGTCGGAGATAGAATTGAGACGTATGGGGGTGTGGGGTGGCACCATCATCCTCGACCTCTTCCCACTTTCGCCACGCGTTCTCTTTTTCGTTGAACGCCGTTGCCGTCCTGCTTGCTCTTTTGTCGCGTTCCTCGAGATGCGGGTCCTTCCCGGGTGGCACGACCCCTCCCGCATCAGCTTCTTCTCCTCGATGCAACGCTCGCCCTTAAGGACGGCAACGGTGTCGTCATCGTTCATCCCTTCTTCCTTCCCATCCTAAGAACCGGCAGATCTCCTCTTTCTTTTCCGGGTTGAGGCTGACGTGCCACTCGCCGGTCTTCTTCATCCGCAGCAGGAACCCGTTACGATAGAGTTCTTCGATGGCCTCGGTCGTCTCTTTCCGGCCGCGCAGGTGCTTCGGCAGGCATTTCGTCAGGTTGACCGCTTCCGTGTGCGACGCGCCCCACTTCGCTGGATGGAAGTTCATCAGCTTCCAGATTATTCGCACCTGGATTTCTCGTTGGTCCATACAGAAGGTGTCGCGTCAGTGTTTATATTGCTCACCAAAAAATTTCCGGAGGATTTCCGTCTTCTCCGTCGTGGTAAAACTCTAAAAAAGTATATTAATATTCCAAAATAAAAAGTATTAAATACTTGTTCTCCCTCCTTTTTCTCATGAAAGAAGACACCCTCTTCCGGCACGCTCTCGGTGACAGCCCTACTATCCGCGTCCTTGAGCTCCTCATCGAGGGGCGCGAACTCGACCACTCACTCACCGACATCACGGAAATCGCGGGTGTCGGCTGGACGACACTGCACCGGCTCTGGCCGAACCTAGTCGGGGCCGGCCTCGTCAAGCAGACGCGGACGATTGGCCGCGCCAAACTCTACCGCCTAAATTTAGATTCGAAGACGGCGCGCCAGCTCGTCAAGCTCTTCGAGACGCTTATCATGGAGGCGATGCCGAAGGATGCAGGGGAACTGGCGACTGCGACGGTACCGGCTGCTCGGCGTGTCGCTGTCTCGACGGTTGATAACGGTGAAGCCCCGTAGGTCGCGACGCCTCGGAGCGACCCGGGAGACTCGCGTCCGGAACGCGAGGATCAGGAGCGACGCAGGCGCGACTGAGGGCTCCGCCCGACCATGGGGGCAACCCCCTCACCTCTTAGTTTCTGACGTCGTCACGCCTCGCCTGAGGCCGGTACCGTCGTCTCTGACGCCGTTTTTGTCGTCTTAGGACTGGAAAACACATTCATTACCACTATGTAATGGTTAAAGACCGTAATCTTTATAAAGTCATTCTTCTTCCCCCCTCGAACCATGGGGGCTCCCTTATCGACACGACTCTACGCGATCCTCGCGTGCATCCTTCTCGTACCGATCGCCGCAACCGCCACGCTCGCCGCGAGCACGGGGTGCGCGTACCAGACGCCGAACGGCCTCGTCACCGACCGCGACTGCGACGGCATCGACGACTTCCGCGACAACTGCCGCGAAATCGCGAACACCGACCAGACGGACGCGAACCGCAACGGCATCGGCGACGCGTGCGACCTCATCATCACGAACCTCCTCCTCGACCCCGGCGTGGAAGTCCCGCAAGGAGAGTACGTCAACGTGAAAGTCCAACTCCTCAACAACAAAGCGTACGCTGTCAACGACGTGCAAGTCCGCGTGCGCAGCCAAAGCTTCGCGACCGACAAGAACGTCCTCCTCACCAGCCTGCAGGCGGGCGAGCAGCGCATCGTCGAATTCGTCCTGAAGACGCCGCCGTGCGCGACCATCGGCAAGCACGAGCTCACCATCACGACCGACCATAAAGAGAACGGCAAGGTGTACACGCAGACGCGCTACCAACGCCTGAGCGTGACGCCCTCGCCGACGGCCTGCGCCGCCAACCCGACCCCGCTCGACAACACGATCCTCGACACGATCGCCCAGCAAGAGACGCAACTCGGCGGGAACGCAGTCTACCCGATCACCATCACCAACCTGAACAGCGAAGCCAAAACCTACCACCTCTCCCTCGACAGCATCAGCATGATCGGCACGTACCGCATCGAGCCGAACCCGACGTTCACGCTCGACACGGGCAAGAGCCAGACGGTCTACCTGACCGTCCAGACGGAGACGTTCGCCCCCCTCGGGCGGAACGCGCTCCACCTCTACCTTGAAAGCGAAGACGCCGAAGACGAGACGGTCCTCACGCTCCGCATCGTCAAGCCGGTCGGCGCGAGCCTCAAAAACCTGCTCGCGACCGGACTCCAGCTCGCGTTCGTCCTCATCGCCTTGGCACTCGTCATCGGCGCCGCGATCATCGCGTACAAGAAAGTGAACGCGGACCACGAGGACGACGCTCACGACCACGACCAAGGGCCCAGCCGCGGCGACGAGAAGCCGAAGCGCGGGAAGAACGCCTCGAGCGTCGAGAAAATCGACGAGGACGAGGAGTTCCAAAGCTACTATTGAACAGCCGAACAGGTGATTCGCATGAAGCCCCTCCACGCACTCCTCCTCGCCACCCTCCTCACGCTCCTCCTCACGAGCAGCGCGACGGCGGCCCTCATCGTCAACAAGTACTCGAACGACCTGACCGTGACGAGCGACACGCCCGACACGAGCCTCGCGTGCGCGTGCGAGCACCGCAGCGAGACCATCACGGTCCAGAACACGGGGAACTTCTACACGACGTACACGATTGACGTGGTGAGCGAACACTCCTGGTACGGCGTCAACCTGAAGACGTTCGATCTCGCGCCCGGCGACTCGCGAGACGTCCTCGTCACGATCGACGTGCCGTGCGGCACGATCGGCTCTTCAGTCTACAGCGTCCGCATCCTCACGAGCTACGGCCGCGAGCGCGTCCTGACGCGCACGCTGGACGCGCGCAAGTGCCAGAACGTCTACCTGGACGTGCAAGGCGGCGTCGAATCCTCGAACCTGTGCCAGCCGATCGAGTACCGGCTCACCGTGAAGAACGTCGCCGAGTTCGCCGACACCTACCGTCTCGACCTGGGCAGCTTCAACGACTACAGCGTCATCGACGGCGGGAGCCGCAACACCTACCTCGTCCCGAACGAGCAGACGACGCTCGACATCACAATCGCCCCGCCGTGCAGCCTGTACGGCGAGATCACCTTCCCGTTCACCGTGACGAGCGAGAAGAACAAGCAGACGGAACGCGTCACGAGACGCGTCTCCATCGAGAACGAGTTCGACCACGAGATCGTCACGAGCACGCAGATTGAGGTTTGCAGCCGCGTCTCCTCGACGCTCGAGTTCGGCGTCAAGAACTTGATCGACGTCCCGAACAACTACACCCTCTCGATCAGCGCGCCCGGCTTCGTCTCGTGGGACGAGCGGACGCTCTCGCTCAAGGGCGGCCAGCAGAAGAACCTCACGCTGACGATCGACCCGAAGAAAGGCCAAGAAGGAGTCTATGACATCGCTCTCAAGGTGTCGAGCGACTTGGGCAACATCAAGAAGACGCGCCACGTCGAACTCGACGTCTTCAACTGCTACGCGTACGCGCTCGGCTTCGTCAACCTGGAACGCGCGGGCGACGGCGCGTTCACGGACTCCGCGTGCTGCGGCGAGAAACACTACACGCTGAACGTGCGGAACAACGGCCAGACCGAGGAGACGTACACGATTCGCGTGGACGGCCCGGACTGGTTCTCTCCCGAGGAGAAGACCGTCCGCTTGAAGCCGAGCGAGAACCGGAACGTGAAGTTCACCGCGGACTTGCCGTGCACGGACGAGACGTTCGAGATTCCCGTGACGGTCAGCCTCGACCGGCACGCGTCGATCAGCGAGACGGTCGTCTACCGCGTCAACAGCCAGACGCAACGCACGTGCCACGCGGTCGCGCTCGTGAGCGACGGCATCAAGATTGACGAGGAGGACTCGATTATCCCCGTCATCATCAAGCATACGGGCCTGGAAGGCGGCGTCTACCGTGTCGAAGCGGAAGGCAGCCTCGTCGGACAACCCCTCGAGACGGAGATCACGCTCGCGCCCGGCGAGGAGAAAGTCCTCCACCTCCCCGTCATCGGGAACCTCACGGCCGCGTCCGACGGCAAGTACGTCACGACGCTCATCGTCACGCACGACGCGCTCGACCTGACGTACCGCCAACCGTTCTGGACGAGCTTCCGCCACGTGAGCGAGTTCGCCAAGAGCGTGCGCTCGTTCTTCCACTACGACTACGGGACGGTTTCCGGGTGCCGGTGGGCGCAAGGAATCCTCACCGTCCTCCTGCTCGTCGCGATCGTCGCGTTCGTCCTGTTCCTCCTCGGCCGCTGCCGGAAGTTCCGGAACGACTGGAGCGAGACGGGACTGCTCGCGCTGAAGGCGATCCTCATCCTCCTCTTGCTGGTCGTCGTCGTGACCTTGGCGCTCGCGCCCGTCCCGCCAAAGGCGACCTCGTATGAGGAACCACTCGTCGACTCGAGCGGTCTCGTCTTCCAATGGTACGAGAACGAACGGTACGTCATCGACCTGGGACGCTACTTCGAAGACCCGGACGCGGACTGGCTCGAGTTCACCGCCACGCAACCCGCGAACATCGCGGTCGCCATCACAGACGGCGAAGCGGTCCTGACGCCTGAACGGAACTGGGCTGGCGAGGACAAGATCGTCTTCACGGCGAGCGACCAGAAAGGCGGCGTCGTGGACAGTCCCATCCTCGCGTTGAAGGTCTTGCAGCGGGAACACTTGACGTTCCGCCAATGGACGTACAAGTACTGCACGCACGTCAACTTGACCGTGCTCGCGCTGCTCTTGCTCGTCCTCCTGCTGGCGTTGTTCTTGACGTTCACGCCGCGCCGCGACCGGCCGCTCTTCACGAGCCCCGACAAGGTCGTTGTTGGGAAGTACGCGGAGCGAAAGCCGGAACAGCGCGGACGAGTCGTCAAGACGTTCGTCACGCGCGACGGCAACGTGCACACGCTCGGCGACGAGCAACGAACGCTCGCGGCCCAGAACGCTCGAGTCGTCAAGCGAGCCTCGAAGAAGGCGTCGAAGCGGCGCGTGCCGAAGAGACTGGCGAAAGCATCCGCTCGTTCACGCTCCGCCGCGATGGACCGCGCGCTCATCGCGTTCAACCAGAAGCACGAATTGCAAGCGGTCCTGCGCCGGTACGGCAAGCGCGAGACGAAGATCAACCTCGACGTCCTGCAGGCCGCGGGGAAGATGTTCAAGCAGAACGCGCTCTACGCGCCGCACAACCGCGACAGCTTCGACCGCTACCTCGTCGACAAGAACATCCTGCGACGGCTTGAGGATAAACGGTGAGCAACGGCCGGTCTGCGCAACAGACGTCGTGAGAGCGGCGGTACTCCTCCAGGTGTCATTTGATGAACGAGAGACCCGAACCCCCTCTTGACGAGCGCGTGAACGACAGTTACCTCCGGAACGGCCTCCGCCGCACGGGGTACGCGCTGCTCGCGGGCGCGCTCGCGACCATGTCGGCACTCGGCGTGTATCAACATCTGCAGAAGCGACCGGCGCCGCAAGTTGCCGCGGTCATTATCGAGTTGACGAATGGTGGACGGCTTTGTTTGCGCGACACCGACGGTGACGGAAAGCTTGAGACGATGCTCTACGCTCATGATTTCAAGAGGGGGTATTCTCCCGAAGATTGGAGAGCGTTCAAGGGAACGATTTTGGTTTTGTACAACGAGTCCACCGAGTCGTTGAATGCCGCGTTGAAGAACAGGCGTTTTCGACCGAATGAAGAGGACTCTTTTCCTCTATTTTTAGTTCTTCCGTCGGAAGAGCCATTGCAAGAGTAGAACTCTCGCACTCTCACCGGAACAACTGGATGAACAACAGCTTCATCAAATCGTCTTTCGTCTTCGCGAAGACCATGTTCTTCGCCAAGAACCTATCTTGCATGACGTCGCGCACCCAGACCGCGAAGTCGTTCTTGTCAGCGTTCACGTGGTGCTGGAAGACGTGCGGTTTCATCGACTGCAACTCGGTGAACAAGTCTTCGAGGCTCGCGAGCTCGCCGCCTTCGTGCAAGAAGAAACGCTTGTCTGGCTGCTCGACGAGGTACGACGGCATCCTGCTTCTCGCTCGTCGAGACTTTATAAAAGTTCCCTTGGTTTTCTCCCGCCGACCCAGTTACTTTTATAAACCCGTCATGGTTCTGGAATTCTCATCGGGGATGTAATACAACCTGGCTAGTATAGCCGGCTCCAGTTGTCTGGAGCGCCGAGCCGAAAGGCGATGACGATCCTCAGGTGTTACCGGCCGATCTGGGTTCAAATCCCAGCATCCCCACCTTTTTTCTCTTCTTCACGTCGATACCTTTTTAAATCGGAATTCTGAGGGGAAGAGGTGGTGAGGTGTTAGGCCATGCGGAAGCTCTTCCTCGGTTTGTTCGCGTTGCTCTTTGTTTGTTCGTTTGTCGGCGCGTACGCGCCGTCGGACGCGAGTGCTGTGCCGGATGGGTATGGCGTGCCGTGGGATGTCTGGACGACGCCGGCGATGCAGTTCTTCATGACGTCGTACGAGAGCGGTACGGCGACGGTGAACGTCGCGCAGGATGGTCGTTACGTGTACGAGCGGGGTTATTTTAGCATTGATGGTGGTGCGTGGCAGAGTTTCACTTTTCCCGGCGCGACGAACGGTTGGATTAAGGATTCGGCTTCGAAGACGTTGACGTTGGGCGCGGCTTCGGAGGCGTACGTGATCACGTTTTCTTGTAAGAAGGTGAATGACGCGTGGCAGTGTGGTTGTCGTGACCAGAATTCGTGCAACAAGTGGAACATTCAGGATGTTTCGTTCGCGGCACTGCCTCCGGTGCCGGTTCCTGGTTGCGGCGACGGCGTCAAATCTTCGTCGGAAGCGTGCGATGACGGCGTGAACAACGGTCCTTGCCCGAAAGCGTGCAGCGCGACGTGCACGGTGAACACGTGCACCGGCACGAATCCGACGAGCCCGCCCGAGACGGGAGAGTGTCGCGTCGAGTTCGTCGGCCGCTTCCACGAGATTGGCAGCGCGAAGTGCACCGGTGAACTGGCGAATACCGGAGAGCACGGGTGCAAGGCGTTATGCGTCGAGTGTTGCTCGTACCCCGGTGAAGTGTATCAAGGTCCTGCCGGTTCTTCGTGCGGTCAGGATGGCGTCGTGGACATGGCGTACTTCAACCAGCTCGCTCACGGCACGATTGTCGGCGAGACCTTGCTGACGAAGGCGCAGTTCGGCACGCACGGCGACGCGGGCGTCCAGTACGAGTTCGACATCTCCAATCCTGAGCACCCTGTCTTGAATTACTATACTGTGCCGTTGCACCTTCCTGATTATTCCGGGCCGTTCAGCAACCTCTTCGAGGGAGACGACCTCGTGCTCTCGACGAACGGCAACACTGCGGGCGTGTGGGTGCACGATACATCGCGAAAACCGATGGCGAAGTGCGCCGGCTCTTTCTTCGGTGGCCTTCGCGGTCGGAGCGCTCTCGTCTTGACGAACAACGGCGATCGGTACGCCTTCTTCGCGCTCGGCACCTCGGTCACGTACAAGCGCGTGAACGACGGCGAGTGGGGTGACGTGAAGGGCATGGTCTTCTTCGACGTGGTGGGTGAGTCGCTTCCCAGCGGAGAGGCGAAATCCTTCTACTCTTGCATGTCCAAAAATCCGGGGTTCATCACCGGTGGTCCGAGCGGGAACATCGGTTTGAATGGAAAATCTCTCACCTCCTTCAAGCAGAACGGGAAGGCCTACTTGGTCGTCGGCGCCACCGCGAGCAGTTCTTTCGCTGGAAACCTTGCTGTGCTCGACGTCTCGGCGTTCCCGACGAAGACGACGCTCTTCGAAAAGGCGTTGAACACGCACGCTGTCGCAGCGCACGGCGGGAACGTCTACGCGGTTGTGAGTGACGCATCCAGGACGAACTACGCTCTCCAAGCGTACGACTTGCAGGGGAATTTGCTCGTGGAGCACCCTTTCACCCTCGTGGCCGGCCAGCTCGTGGATGGCGGTCTCGTCGTGGATGAGCGCTTCGCCTACATCTCCCTCAGTCAAGGCTTCAAGGCGCTCGACCTCACCACCGGCCAGGACATCGTTCCGGCGGCGTTGCGAGAGCAGATGAAGACCGGTATGTTCATGCAGTCGGAACTCCACCGGACGACGGCGAACGGCGCGACGTACTTGATCAGCATCCCGCGGTTGAACACGTATAAGGTCGTCTGCTCGTAACTTTTTTCTTTCGACGTAATTTTCTTTTAACTTTTTCCTCCGAAGAGGGAGTGGTTCGTCATGGGCGTCGTGTCTGGGAATTCGAGGCGGAAGGAGCGGACGACGATCGTCTCGCGTTCGTCGACGCCGGTCGCGACGGTCGGCGGGCCGAAACGCCGCGCCGCCGGCGATGACGGCCACCACGCGACCCATCGCGCTTCTTCTCGTCGTCCGAAGAAGCGACTCTCCGCGAAGGAGCGTTGGAAGAAAATTGGCGTGTGGGCGTTCTGGATCGGGATGATCGTCCTTCTTTACTTTTCGTACGGGTGGTTGACGACGCAAGCGGTTGCGCTCTTGCAGGTCAACCCGACCGTGTGGAGCTGGTACTTGGCCATCCAGGACGAGATCGCGTCGCACACCCTCCGCGGGCTCTTCTACGCCGCGAGCTTCGGCTCGTTCATCCTCTTCGCGCTCCCGATCGAGATCCTCTACCTCTACTACCTCGGCCTCGGCTACCAGTTGCCGAGCGTCGTCCTCGTCAGCCTCGCCGGCATCGTCCTCGGCACCGTCCTGAACTACGCGCTCGGCGCGCTCATCGGCTCGAAACCGTTGAAGTGGTTCATCAAGGACGAGGAGTACGCGTCGTTCCACCGACGGATTGAACGCGCCGGCGGCTTCCTCGTCGCGCTCGGCAACATCATTCCCTTCCCCATCGACTTGCTCGGCGTCTTCCTCGGCGCCGTCCGGTTCGGGCTCGTCAAGCTCCTCCTCTACACCCTCCTCGGACGGCTCGTCCAGTTCTTCATCCTCTGGCTCGGGTACAAGTACTTCATCCTCTACGTCGGCCCGTACTTGAGCACGGTCAGCGTGCCCTGGCTCCTCGACCTCGTCCGGAACAGCTTCGTCTGAACCATCCGCAAGCGAATATTTTTAAACGGCGTTCTCGTCCAGCGGCGCATGGGCGGTCGACAGGGAGTCAAGAGGGCCGGTCAGAGAACCGGCTCGAGCGTTCGCGTGAATCCGGAGCGCGCCGCCGCACTCCGTCGTCGTCAGCGTCAGCTCGCGTTGACGTGGTTTTTCATCGGCGCCGCGCTCGTCGTCGCCATCGTCCTCCTCTCCTCGGTCTTGCCGAAGCCGGACGCGTACGAGCGTTTCGCGAAGTGTCTCGCGCGTGAAGGCGCGGTCGTGTACTGCGACGACGTCACGAGCGACTGCCAGGCGCAGAAGCGCGTCTTCGGCGCGGCGTTCACGAGCGTCGTGTACGAGAACTGCGACTACACGACCATCTGTCAGGAGTTGAAGATCGCGGTCAAGCCGTCGTGGATCCTCGCAGACGGCGAGAGAATCGAAGGAGTTCAAGACGTCGCCGCGCTCGCGGCGGCGACGGGTTGCGAGGCGCCGAAGGGCGAACCACGCATGCCCGCCGACGTGTAAAGCCAGTGTGAGGTTGAGTGTCATGAAATCGAAGAAGCAGAGTCTCTTTCCCGTATCGTGGTTGCAAGCCTTCGCTATCATCTTGTTCATCGTGCTCGCGGCGAGCCTTGTCGTAATCGGCGTCCTGTACGCGAAGCAACGCGTTGCTCCCAGCGTTCCGAACCCCGTTCCGAGCGCGCCCGCAGCCGACCCGGTCGAGATGACGATCATCACGGCGCCGGAGTGCGCGGAGTGCTTCGACGCGAGCCTCTTGCAGCCGCAGCTCGAGCAGCTTAGCGTCGAGTTCAAGAAGGTCACTTCGCTCGCGAAGGACGACGCGAAGGCGAAGGCGCTCATCGCGAAGTACGCGATCACCAAGCTGCCCGCGTTCCTCCTCAGCGATGAGCTCTCGCAGAACGCGCAGCTCGCGGAGGCGTGGTCTCGCGTCGGCACGGTCGCCGATGACGGTTCGTACGTGCTGCAAGGCGCGTTCCCGCCGTACTATGACCTCGTCAAGGGCGAGGTGCGCGGTCTCGTCACGCTGACGGAAGTGTCGGACGCGTCTTGCACGGAGTGTTACGACGTCACGATGCACGAGGCGGTCTTAGGCCAGTTCGGCTTCGCCCTCGCGAGCATCGAGGCTGTCGACGTGGCGACCGCCGAGGGCGAGATGCTCGTGGCGAAGTATGATCTCACGCAAGTGCCGACGATCATCTTGAGCGCGGACGCTGGCTTGTACGCTGGTTTCGCCGCGGTCTGGGAGAGTGTGGGCACGGTTGAGGAGGACGGCTCGTTCGTCTTCAGGACGCTCTCCGCGATTGGCGAGCCGTATAAGGACTTGACGACCGGCGTCGTCGTCACGCCCACGGTCGCCGCGACGCCGGAGTAGGTTGTTCGAGAGCTCTTTTTTCTTCTTTTTCTTCTTTCTTCTCCGTTTTTATTCTTCTCATTCTTCTTCTCATTCAGAGCCCTTCCAATGCCCTCCTCAGCAGGTCTTCTTCAATCGCGTCCTCGAAGGTGTTCTTGCTCGTCAGGCGGTGCTTGACGAGCGGGTTGTCGCGCTCTTCGCACACGCCGGCATGGCAGGTCACGTTCTCCATCCTCATTCACCTCGTTCGTTCTGCTCTTCTCGCGGTCTTCGCCGCTCTTTTTTGTATGCTTCAACCCTTCAATCCCGCTTTTGAGAAACGTGAAAAATATTTCACACTTCCGCAAGTTTTATATACTAGGAACTCTTTTGACGCTCAAACAACTGATTGAACCAAGGGCGAATCGCTCAACGAGGCGCGCTCAACTTGACTCGTCCAACTTGACTCATCAGACAACGAGGTGGTCTCCATGAAAAAACACGTCATCATCGCCCCACTCGGCGGGCCGAGCGAAACCATCTTCATCGGCATCAAAGAGTTCCCGACGGAAAGAGTGGTCCTCATCGCGCGCCCCGACGACCTGCGGGAAGCGGAGAACATCAAGAAAGACCTGGCGCGCTTCAAAGTCCCCGCCGCCATCGAGCGCATCAACGGCCCCTTGTGGGACGAGACGTTCCGCATCGTCAAGGAGATAGCGGCCGCGACGCCGAAAGAGTTGGAAGTCCTCATCAATGTCGCTTCCGGCAAAGAGATGATGCGGTGCGCGGCGACGAGCGCGTCCTTCGTGAACGGCCTGAAAGCGTTCGGCGTGGATGAGCAAGGACAGGTCGTCCTCCTCCCCGTCCTCAAGTTCAGCTACTACACCTTGCTGAGCGACCGGAAGATGAAACTCTTATCCCTGCTCGCGCAAGAGGACTGCTGCGCCAGCCTGGAAGAGATCAGCCGTCGCACCAAGATGAGCCTCAGCCTCGTCAGCTATCACATCAACGGCAACCTGAAAAGCGAAGGGTTGAAACAGCTCGGCCTCATCGAGACTGCGGAGCAAAGCGGCAGGGTTCACGTCAGCCTCACCACGATGGGACGCTTGCTGCTGAAAGGGTACGTGTAGGCATCGTCGACTTCGTGTCTTGTTCGGCCGCCGCATAGGTGGGTACGTCGCTGGCGCGGTAAAATTCATGGTCGTCATCGTGCGTCACCGTACGACATGATGCTGTTGCCGGACGAGAAAATCACGACGTACGCTGTCGAGAAAATCCGTGCCGCGCCAGCATTGACGGGCAATGCCCGACTCGCAATTGCGGAAGCGACGATGTAGCGGTCGCTTTCTCCACAACCCATAAAAACCCCTCCGCGTATCGTGCGGCCATGCCGCCGCCGAGACTCCCGAAAGGCAACCAGCCGCCCATGCCGCGCATGAAACGCGACGTGGAAGCAGAAGACGCGCCGCAAGGGTCGGAGTGGAAGGAGAACCTCGTCGCGCTCATCGTCGTCGCGATCGTCGCAGTCTCCGCCTACCTCCTCCTCTCCGGCACGCTTTTCCCAGAACCCGTCCCTGTCCCGCTCGAGAACCGAACGTTCCTCATCAGCACTGGCGGCGACCCGCGCCTCGGGAGCGACGACGCGCCCGTCACGATCATCGCGTTCATCGACTACGACTCCCCCTCGTGCAACGACTTCATGCGCGACACGCTCCCCCGGCTCAAGATGGACTACCTTGACCCTGGCACGGCCAGTCTCGTCATCCGCAACTTCCCACTCGAAATCCACGCTGACGCCCTGCCCCTCGCGATCGCCGCGACGTGCGCGGACGACCAAGGAAAATTCTGGGAGATGCACGACGCGATTTTCGCGCACGACGGCGCGTTCACGAGCGCGTGGATGGGCGAGACGGCGCGACACCTCGGCCTCGATGCAGCGTCGTTCGCCGCGTGCAACGCCGACCCCGCGACGGCGAGCCGCATCGATGAAGACGTGCGCGAAGCCATCACTGCCGGCGGCGTCTCCTCCGTGCCCACGTTCTTCATCGACGGGCGACGGCTCGTCGGCAATCGACCGTACGAAGAGTTCACCGCTCTCATCGACCGGGGAGCGGCGCAAAGCGGGAAAATATAAAAGGGGCTCTTCCTGGGAGACGCCATGCGCCATCACGGGTCTGAACGGGTCGGCTTCCTCTTCCTCCTCGCCTTCCTCCTCTTCGCGATCATCCTTCTCCTCACGACGTGCACTCCCGCGGCGGAGACGGAAGATTGCGGCGTCGAAGCGGCGAAACGGGAATCGTTCGTCCAAGACTTGGTCGCCGAGAACACGGCGATGCGGAACAACCTCGACCTGCTCCACGAGACGCTCTTGCGGTGCGAAGTCCTCGCGCTCGAAGAGAACGAGACGCTCGGCATGTGCATCGACCGGTTGCAACAGCTCAGCGAGGCGCCGTTAGAGCGCGAACACCCGTACGCGCGCATCCCCGTCGAGAAGATACGGTTCTCTCCGGACGCGGTCACCATCCGGGTGCCGGGCGTCACGCCCGTCACGCTCGCCGACACGAACAGCATGGACCCGCTCGCCGACGCCGACACGAAAGTCCTCGTCATCAAGCCCGTGACGGCGCGAGACTTGCACGTCGGCGACATCATCGGCTACCGCTGCTCGACGTGCACCGAGGACGAGATCATCATGCATCGCATCGTCGCGATCGCCGAGGACGCGCAAGGCGTCTTTTACACGCTGAAAGGCGACAACAACCCGGAACCGGACCCGGACAGGGTGCGATTCTCGCAAGTCGAAACGGTAGTCGTTGGAATAATATATTGATCCTTCAGCGACGCTGCCGTCCTTAAGGGCGAGCGTTGCTGCCGGGATAACAACAGATGCGGTGGGGGTCGCCCCGTGTTCGGGCAGAGCCCTCACGGGTCGCTCCGGGGCGTCGCGACCATCCGGGGGGAATCGCACACGACGTCCTGCATCGAAGAGCGAGCTGGACGGCAGCGTCGCAGCACGCCGAAAAAGCAGGTAACGGCTGGCGCGGCAAGAAGTCAGAGTCCGAATCGAAGTTCGACGACAGACGAAACGACGACGTTCATGGACGAGAAAATCACGACGGACGAGAAGAACGCGACGCACGACGGACAAGAACTGCGAAACGCGCGAGAACGAGGAACTCCGGGCCGCGCCAGCACGAACCGGGCACCGCCCGACCCCTCATTCGGAAAACTATAAAAACTCGAGAGTGGTGACTGAACCCATGCCTTCCCAACGCGCGCTCATCTTCCTCAGCATCCTCGTAGCCTTGCTCCTGCTCGGCGCGGTCGCCACGTTCACCGGCCTCGTCACGTACCAGGACACGGACGCGGGCGTCGTCGTCCGGCCGGACAACGTCGTCACGTTCGAGAACGGCGACCTGCGAACCTGCTGCACGTTCACCCTCGACGGCGAGCAGAAGACGTGCAGCGTCCTGCAACAGTACGACTGCAGTTATTGCAACGAGTACTGCGCGACGTAAGAAGAATTCTTACCGTTTCCTGAGCGCGACTTCCGCCGCTTGCTCTTCCAAGTCTTTGATGCGGTGGCGTATCTTCTGGCAGAACCAATACTTGTCCCGCTCGTCCTTGATGAGGTGGAAGAGCACTTCGTCCTCGAGCACGTCGAGAATCCACGCGGCGAAGTCGTTCCGCGTCCCGATGACGTGCGTGCGGAAGACGTCCTCGCCCGTGTGCTCGATCGTGTCGACGAGACTGTAGATGTTCATCGCGCGCGTCCCGTTGCAGAACCAGAACCCTTTATCCGGTTGGACGTCTCGTAACGGATCTATCACGCAGCTCACCTCTCCTTCTCGTTGCTCTCAGCGTTTCAGTATTAATACTTAATCGTTTTTTGCTGAGCGCGAGCTCAGTACCGTGCAACGATGTTCGGTGGACGCGTAGTCCAGTACGCTGCTGGCGCGGCAAAAATCATGGTCGTGGTTCTGAACGGTACTGCTGTACTCGCGGGAACTTTGACGAGAAATTCCGTGCCGCGCCAGTACTGACCCGCCGCGGCGGGCGTCCATCTTGCCGAGATTGAATATCGTTGAAAACGACCATTTTTCTCGTGTTTCCACTTTCGAGTGGAGAGAACTATTTATAAGGCTTGTCGGCTTACGTTGTAAGAAGAAAGGGGGTTTTTGATGCTCACGCTTGACTTGCATACGTTACCGGGAGACTTCTCAATCCTCCACGAGAAACTCGCGCAGATTAAGAACTCGCCACGGCCAGCGTTCGCGAACTACGCTCCGGACTACGGGGTCCTGTATAGCCTCGCGGGCAAGTACGCGGGGACGACGCACTTCATCATCATCGGTCGCGGGGGCAGCGTGACCGGCTTCAAGGCCTTGTATGACGCGCTCGCCGCGATGAAGACGTCGAAGAAGGTCCACCTGCTCGACACGATCGACCCTGACTATACGGCGTACTTGCAACGCACCTGCCACCCCGACGACACGCTCGTCATCGCGATCAGCAAGAGCGGCGATACCGTCGACGTCTTGGAGAACCTGCTGTGCTTCCCACACCATAAGAAGATCGTCGTGACGGAGAACAAAAACGGCGCGTTGGCGAAGTTCGCCGAGGCGAAACAGTTGGAAGTCGTCAAGCACCCGTCCATCGGCGGCAGGTTCTCGACGGGCACGGAGTGCGCGTTCCTGCCGGGAGCGCTCATCTACGTTGACGTGCGCAGCGTCGGCGGCGGCTTGAACGCCATCCACGCCGCATGCGACCCGTCGCAACCAATCGAGCGGAACCCGGCGTTGCGCCTCGCCGCCGCCCTCTACTTGGCGGAGCAGAAAGGCCTGACGGAAGTCTACGCTCCCCTCTACAGCAAGGCGCTCGCGGGGTGCGCGGAACTCTTCACGCAACTCTTGCACGAGAGCGCGTGCAAGCAAGGGCGAGGCCAGACGTTCTTGTTCATGGAGGCGCCGGAGTGCCAGCACCACAGCAACCAGAAGTTCTTCGACGGTCCGCGCCGCATGGCCGGCGTTTTCACGCGCGTCGAGCGGCCGGAGCACGACGTCTCGATTCCGGAAGACCCTGTGGCCTCCTCGGTCGTCGCCCCCGGCATCCCGCTCAAATCGTTGCTGGGCGAGCGTCTCGCGGACGCGATGCGGTTCGAGTATGAAGGCGTGCGCGGCGCGGCCGATGCCTCGAACATCCCGAATGCGACGGTCACACTCGATGTCTTGAATCCCGGCACGTTGGGCGAGCTGATCGGCTTCTGGGAGTACGTCGCCGTCTACTCCTCGTTGCTCCGGAACGTTGACCCGTTCGACCAGCCCGGCGTGGAAGCGTCCAAGCGTTTGAGCCGCGAAAAGCGTCTGGAAGCCCTGAAACCGCGTTATTAGGGCGTTTGAGGGTTCTCGTTTCGTCGCGGACTCCTTTTTCCTTTCTCGTCGGAGACCTATCATAAACTTTATAAATAAACTATGACTACTGTTCAGGAACTACTAATAAGAGTTTTGTTGGGGGAAGTGCAAACCATGTCGTTCGGCGTGACTTCAATCAGACGTTGGCTCTCAGACTGGAAACCGGGAGCGACCCTGTACGCCGGCATCGGCGCCACCCTCCTCGCAGGCTTCTTGAACGCGCAAACCATCCAGACGGCAAACCTGCACACAATCAAGCACGGCGACAACCTCACCAAGATCGTCAAACAATACTATCCGGAACTCCGGACTGACCGGGAAGTCGCGAACAGAGTTCTCGAGATCCAAGCGGACCCTGAGAACGCGGAAGCGTTCAACCTTGGCGATAACAGCGGACGAGACTGCATCGGTTTCACCGGAAAGACTGTGGAAGGCAACTTCGTACGCGACCCGGTCCAACCTGTGACTGGGTGCTTCCCGGACGGCCAGTACGACAAACTCGTCCCGGGCACGGTGCTCCACTTCCCGGACGCGGTCGAGACCACGGTGCAGACACCGGTCGTCGTTGCTGAACCCGGCGCTCCGACTTCAGTCGTCGCAACACCCAGTGCTCCAGCCGCCGTCGTCACGCCCGCACCCGTCATTCCGCAATTCGTCGAGCCAGACGTGAACGCGCCCCCTTTCTCGAAGTCGAAACTCGTGAACCCTGAAGCGACCCTCGAAGAGACCGTCGCCGCGACACCAATCACCTCGATGCCACCGTCGAGTTCTTCGTATATCGGCTACGCGCCGTTCGAACCAACACCCTCTTCACTCCTGCAAGAACGGCGTGAACCCGCGTTCCCGGAAAGCCCGACGGCGAACCCGCTCGACGACCGAGGGACGGAAACGTGGTTCCGGAACCGTTACGTTGTCGAGTCGACCCTCGCCGACCGGTTCAAGGGCTGCCTTCCCTACCTCGGTGCCGCCGCGCTGGCCGTCGGCCTCCTCGCGTACGGCATCGTCCGCCAACGCCGTGAACAACACGCCGCGCCCGTCGACCTTGACGTGCTCCTCGCCGATGACGTGCCTTCGGTCGAAGTGGAGGCCGCATTGAAGGCTGAAGAGCACCCCGTGACGGTCAAGCTCCTCGAAGTCGCGGAAGGCTACTTGCCGCCACGGGCCGTCCGAAATTTGTACTCGCTCTTCCACCCGCTCGGCGTCTGCGGGCTCAGACGGGAAGAGAGGCTCGACCCCGGCCTCGACTTCTCGAACTCGACCGACGCGCCCACGAATGTGCCGTTCGAACCGGTCAAAGACCCCGGCTACGTCCCGCCCGCGCTCCAAGAACGCTTCGATGAAGGGGCTGGTTTCGGCACGACGCCACCGTCGGTCTCGGGGACGGTCACGCCCGCGCCCGTCGCGCCCTTGCAACCCTTCACCACGGAGACTGCGGAAGAGGCCATCCCGATTCCGCCGTTCCCCCCGCTCTTGCCGGATGATGAGCGAGAACGCTTGCCAGGACGAGAACAACCAGTCTTGGAACCCTCGATTGAAGCGCCGGCGCCGAAACCGGCCGAGCCCATACCGTTCTCCGAACCCGCGCCGTCGCACGAACAGCTCATCAAGGCGCTCCAGGACAAGAGCTTGCCGGCGTACTATCGCAGAGTCTACGTTCAAGAGAACTTGCAGAACCTTCCGGAATCGGTGACGCAAGCCCTCAAGATTCAAAGAGAAGAAGGAGAAGGACCGGGAGGTTTTGGTGTGGACAGGGCGAAATATGTCACGCAAGCGCCGAATGGACGAGTCACCGCGGAACTCCCCGAACCAGTCCCTTCCGTCGTCGCGCCGACAACCGCGACCTCTCTTCCTCCCGATGCACCGCTCGACTTGACAGCTGTTGGAGCGGAAGTCAGACGGGTCCGGAACTTGAAACGCTTGAATCTCATCGCCGAAGTGACTGGCGTTCCACCGCCAACACTTTCTTCGGACGAGCCGTCCGTTTACGAGAGAGCACTCGGACTCGAACCGCCCGTCGAAGTCCCGCCCCTGCCTTCGCTGGAAGAGCCGCGAGCCACCGAGCCCGTGAACACCTCTCGGCTTAACTTCGGCGGTCCGCCAATGGACGATACGATTGATAGCGCCGTCGAGGCACGGCTCAACCCCGTCGAGTCTCCCCCCGTCGACACGAGCAAGGTCATCATGTCGGTCAGGGCGAAGAAAGATAAAGACCCCGACAAGAACGGCGGCAGCGGAACACCACCGACTGACAACGGCCCCTTCAACCTCACACCGCCTCCAACTGGCGGTTCGGCAGCCGCGCCGTTGAGCAATCTTGTCGCGTTCACCGAGCCTTCACCGTTGAGCAGCAAGAACCTCGCGTCCATCATCGCCGAGACGTACCGGACGGACCGTGCCGCGGCTCGAAGCATCTACCAGAAGCTCGCGCCGGACGAACAGCTCGACACCGTCAAAGAACTGTACCGAGCGCCGGTCGTGGCCATCAAGCAGCGCGGCCTCGCCGGCGCGCGCCACTCCGCGAACTACGTCTCAATCGACAACCTCGTCGACCTCACCGGCGCGGTGAACAAGTACGAACAGCTCCGCACGCTCGACGCTGCTGGAGTCCTCAGCCACGGCCGCGCCGCCGCGCAGAAAGAGTACGTGGCCGCGCGACGGGACGACGCGGAACTCCTGTACGACAACGGTATCGCCGTCAAAGACATCGCGCAGCAGCTCGGCGTGAGCGCGTCCACCGTCTATCGTGACTTGAAAGTCCGGCGTGACGTGAAGGGCGCCGCGACGAGCGAGTACAAGGCCTCCGACGCGAAACGAGTCTCCCCGGCCGCGCGAGCGTACGCTGGTCGCACGACGCCGGCCGCGACCGCACAGCCTGCGGCGCCGACGATGAACTAGGCATTTCCCGTACCTTTTCTCCTCGTGCGAGTGCCGTCCAGCTCGCTCATTGTTGAGAATGTCGAGTGCGGTTCCCCCCGTGAGTCACGGCGACGGAACGTCGCCGGGAAGTTGGAAACGTTCCGTTCCCAACTGGACTTCCCCCACCGCAACCGCTTCTTCCCTCGCTTCCGTCGCTCGCCCTTAAGGACGGCACTCGCACTCGTTTTTCCTTTCTGTCTCATGTCTCAAAAGCAAACTTTTTAAATGCCCTTCTCGGTGGGGCGAGGGTAGAGCGTGAGTGTGGGACTGTGTTCGGTCTAGAGACGATTTTCCTCAACCAGGCGGGACTGGTCACCGCGCTCGTCCTCCTCCCGTTCTTCATCATCTACCTCATCCGGCCGAAGCCCCGCCACGAGACCGTGCCGAGCCTCTTGTTCATCATGAAAGACATGGGGAAGAACAACATCGACAGCTTCTTCCGCACGTTCTTCAAAGACTTCCTCTTCCTCATCCAACTCCTCCTCCTGCTCCTCCTCATCACCGCGGCCGCGAAACCCTTCCTCAACGTCCCGAAATCCTACCTCGTCGAGCAGACCGTCCTCATCGTCGACGCGAGCGCTTCCATGAACGCGGACAACCGTTTCAAGCAAGCCGTCGAGATCGCGGACGAAGCGCTCGGCAAGCAGAACACGATCATCACCGTCACGTCCGCTCCCGAAGTCCTCGTCGAACGCGTCGGCGAAGGCGAGGCGCGCCAAGCCTTGAAACGTCTCAAGGCGGCGGACACGACGACCGCGTTGAGCGACGCGCTCCAACTCGCGACGGGGTACGCGACGACCGGCACGAGAGTCGTCGTCGTCAGCGACTTCCTCCCGAGCGCAGGAGACCTCGACTACGAGACTGCCGCGGACGTCCTGGAAGGCACGGGCGCGCTCATCGAGTACCGACCCGTCACCGGCGGCACGAGGAACGTCGGCATCATCGACTTGCAACCCGGCCCGGTGACGAGCAGCGTCTGGGTGAAGAACTACGACGCGAGACCCGCCGACGTCACCCTCCGGATCAGCGACGCGAAACAACAACTCCTCCTCGCGCCGGGCGAGACGAAAGAGGTCACGTTCAAGACGCCCGCCGGCGTCGCCGAGCTGAAGCTCGAACCGGACGACGACCTCCTCGTGGACAACGCGGCGTGGGTGAGCGCTCCCGAAAAGACGACGATCAAGATGCTCGTCATCACGAACGAGAAAGCCAGGGTCGAGCGGAGCAACTTCCTCCTCGCGCTCAACGTCATCTCGAAGAACTTCCCCACCACGTTCGACATCCGCTACGCGGTACCACCGCAGATTCCCGCGCTCGACCACGACGTCTATGTCATCGACCAGGCGAGCCTGCAGTTCATCCTTCCCGGGTACATCCGGGACTTGCAGAAGAAAACGGCTGAAGGCGCCGCCGTCATCGTCTTCCAACAAGAAGGGCTCTTCGCGATCGACTGGCAAGGACTCCTCCCTGTCAGCCCGGCGAACGACACGAACGGACTGCGAACGCAACTCCTCCCCTCAAGCATGAAGACGCTCACGAACGACATCGAATTCGGGCAGGTCGGGAGTTACCTCCGCGTCGTCGCGACGCCGGACGCGAGCGTTCTCGCCGCGACCGCGACCGCCGACCCGATCATCGTGACGCGCCGCATCGAGAAAGGCCACGTCCTCTACTACGGCCTCGACGACACCAAGGCGAGCTTCAGCAAAGACCCCAGCTACCCCGTCTTCTGGCGGCGAACGTTCGACCTGCTCACGAACCGGCCGAGCTTGGAAAACTTGAACGTGCGGACTGGCAACGTCCTCACCCTGCCGCGAGCCGTCAAGATAAAGACGCCGGACGGGAGCAAGACGGCGAGCATCCTCCCGCTCGACAAGGCCGGACTGTACACCCTCCCGGATAGGACGATCGCGGTCAACCTCCTCTCCGACCGAGAGTCGAACATCCTCACGACGGAGAACGTGACCGCGTCGCGCGCCGCCACCGGCGAGAAGACGAGCGAGAAAGCGCCGAAAGACTTGACTGACTGGGCCTTGTGGGCCGCGATCGCAGTCCTCCTCTTCGAGATCCTCTACGTCAAGTACCGGGGTGACTTCTAGAATGCTCCTCCCGCTCATCGGCGACCTCGTCGGCGACGTCTTCCTCACCAGTCCGAAACTCCTCTGGGCGATTCCCGGCATCGCGGTCTTCCTCCTCGCGCTCCTCCTGTACGACTTCGTCAACCTCCCCCTCTCGCCGGACGAGCGTCGACGCCAGCGGCGGACGCGCTGTTGGATCTTCCTCTCCCGGCTGCTCATCATCACGATGCTCGTCATCGCGCTCGCGCACCCGTACATCGAGCGGACGAAAGCGGTGAAAGGGAACCCGCGCGTCACCCTCCTCGTCGACACGAGCGCGTCCATGGCCGTGCTCGACACGAAGTTCGCGGACGGTCTCGCCGACCTCCTCGGACGCCACGTCCCGACGACGGTGCGCCCGGCCGGGACGAACCTGACGAGCGACATCGGCAGCGCGGCGTTGCGCAACCTCGAGCCTGGCGGCTACCTCCTCCTCCTCACCGACGGGAACGTCAACGAAGGCGCCGCTCTTGAAGACGTCGCGTTCTACGCGTCGACGCTCAACGCGACGGTCAGCAGCATCGACTTGACCGCGACCGCCAGCGACGCCGGCATCCTCCTCCTCGGGCCGTCGAAAGTCGTCGCGGACAGCGACGCGACGTTCAACGTCATCGTCACCGCGACGGCGCCGGACGCGACCGCGAACTTGAAAGTCTTGGTGGACGGCTCGGTCGTCCTCGACAAGCGAGTCTCGCCCGGCACGTATTCGTTCACGAAACAGTTCTCGACCGGAGACCACCGGATTGAGGCGGCGCTCGACGGCGGCGACGCGGTCTCGGCGAACGACCGGTTCTTCAAGGCCGTGCACGTCCTCCCCAAGCCGCGCATCCTCCTCGTCTCCGTCAAGAACAGCCCGCTTGAGCTCCTCCTCCGCGACCTGTATGACGTTGACAAGCGGCCGAACCTCCCTGCTGACTTGAGCCCGTACTACGCGGTCGTCGTGGACGACGCGCCCATCGAGAGCTTGCGCAACACGAAAGTGCTGCACGACTACCTCATCGACGAGACGGACGGGTATTACGGCGGCGGCCTCGTCCTGTTCGGCGGCATGGACAGCTTCGACCGCGGCGCCTATTCGGGCAGCGCTCTCGAGCCGCTCCTCCCCGTCAAGGTCGGCAAGGGCGAGCGGAAGAAAGGGAACGCGAACCTCGTCTTCCTCGTCGACGTGAGCGGCTCGACGGCGAAGACCAAGTACGTCGTCCAGGACGGGCGGACCGTCCAGGTGAACGAGAGCCTCAGCACGCTCGACGTGATCAAGGCGCAGGTCGTCAACGCGGTCGGCCAGCTCAAGCTGGAGAACAAGGTGTCCGTCATCGTCTTCGGCGTCCCGCCCGACGTCTCCCTTGAGGGCGTCGAAGACCGGATTGCCGACACGGTCAAGATTATCGAGAAGCTCGACTTCCTCTACAACAACCGGCAGGAGATCCTTACCAAGGTGCCGCGGATCGTGGGCGGCGGCCCGACCGCTGCCGACGTCGCCTTCCGAGGAGCGGTCGAGATGCTGAAGAACGCTGAAGGCGACAAGAACGTCATTCTCATGACGGACGGCCGTTACTCCGCCGGCTTGGGCGCGGAGAGCCCGATGAAGAAGCAGCTCTTGACGCTCGCGTCGAACGCGCACAAGCTGTATGGGGTCAACTTCATGACGATCGGCACGGGGACGACCAGCACCGACTTCTCAAAGAAGGTGGACGAGACGTTCCTGAAAGAGTTGGCGAAGGCGGGTGACGGGACGTACGACCGCGCCACCCAGCTCAACTCCCTCCTTGTCAAGTGGGGAGACCCGAAGGCGAAGAACTTCGGCGAGGAGTTCGTCCTCGTCCCGTTGAGCTTGACGCACTTCATCACGCGAGACCTCGAGCCGACCGCGGTCTTGAACGCGTACAGCGAAGTCGTGCCGAAAGACACCGCGGAACTCCTCATCGCGGCGGATAGCGGCCAGCCGGCGTTGACGGTCTGGCGGTACGGGAACGGCCGCGTCGCCACGTGGACGGTCTTCGCGGGGAACAACCTCGGGCAGCTTTTGAACGGGGAGAACTCTCTCTTGCTGTCGCGCACGGTCAACTGGGCGATCGGCGACCCGCAGCGCAAACAGCCGTACTTCGTCGACATCCCGGACACGAGGATGAACGAGCAGGGCTTCGTCACGGTGAAGAGCGACGCTCCGGTCACGAGCGACACCCTCGTCTTCGTCAAGGACGGCAGCGTCTATACTGCGCGCTTCGACCCGTCGAGTGAAGGGTTCGCCCAGCTGCTCGGCTTGACGTACGCGATCAACCGTCCGAGCGAGCTCGACCGGACTGGGATGAACCCTTTCCTCGCCGAGCTGGTGACCACGACCGGCGGAAAAGTATTTAAACCGTCGGAGAGCGATGCGATGATTGAGCATATCAAGGAGGTGTCGAAGCGCGTCACGGTGACGAAACAGGACGCCGCGATGCCGTTCTTGATTGCGGCGTTGGCGCTGCTGCTCCTCGAGTTCGCGTTGCGGCGCATCACGGACCGGAGGCGGAATAACTGATGAGCGGCTTTCTTGGACGGAACATCAATTTCGCGCTCTTCCTCTTGGTGCTCGTCGTCGTCTTGATTGGCGCGGGGACGACGGTGTTGTACTATAAGGGGTTGAGCGAGCGGACTTCGCAGTACGAGACGACGAGTCTTAACTTGACGCAATGCTTGACGTCGCTTGCCAACTACCGGAACGTCCTTTTGACGCGCGAGAGCGAGCTGAACGAGACGAGCCAGGACATTCGGAAATACGACCTCCTGTACAGTCAGAAGCAGAGCGAGCTCACCGACGCGCAGAAAGACTTGGATGAGACGAAGCGACAATTGACGAGCACGATCCTCCAGAAGGAGCAGTACAAGTCGCAGATGGAGCAGAAGGCGACGGAGGTCGCGCAGAAGACCGCGCAGATTGTGAAGTTGGAGGCGCAGGTCGACGCGCTCAAGACGAAAGTCGCGGATTTGGAAGACGACCTCAGCGCGTGTAGTGGTTAGGAGTGGTGAGGATTTGTTAGGAGTGGTGAGGATTTGTTAGGAGTGGGTGGGATTCCCCGAAATCCTGGTTGGTTGAGATGGCAGGCATTAGTTCCTTGTTCGACGAGATCCGCTTCGAGATGCTGAAAGTCATCATCCTGAACGCGTTCCTAGACGCGACGATCGTCTTTCTCGTCCTCTTCCTCGTCTTGAGCGTCTTCAGCATGCACCTCATCATCCCTGTGCTCGTCTCCCTTCTTTTCTTCATCATCGACGTCTGGTGGTACGGCCGTCGCCTCTCGTTGCGCTATATCGAAGACCGGAACCCGAGCGTGCGTGAGATGCTTCGCACGGCCGCGGACAACATGAGCTCGACGACGCTCATGGCGCAGGCCCTGTTCAACGACCTCGCCGCGCGGATGCGGCAGATCAGCAGCGGCACGTTCCTCGATTTCCGCAAGCTCGCGACGAAGGTCGGCGTCATCTTCGTCCTCAGCCTCGTCATCGTCTCCTTGGCCTTCTTCAACGTGAACATCCAGAAGTACCAGGACCCCTTGCAAGGCTTCGGGGACCGGCTCGCGAGTCGGTTTAGCGGGTTGTTCGGCGACGAGAGCCTGGCCGGTCCGGGCTTGAAAGAGGGCGATGAGGGCTTGTACGGCGAGCCGTCCATCGCCAAGCTCGGCGGAGAGCAGTTGGACGTGACGTTGCAGCAGAACCTGAACCAGATCGATTTCAACAAGGTCGGCGCGGCGGACCCTTCCGGCGACGTTCCCGAGAGTTATCCGGGAGAGGTCGACGCTCGCGCGAGCGAGGCGTACACGGGCGGCCTCGACGACATCAACGATCGCAAGACTGCCGCGGAGTACTCGCAGCAGGTCAAGCAGTAACTTTTTTTGTGAAAAAAATGGTGAACGAACGTTCATTGAGGTGGTTTCCATGGCTGATCCGGTGAAGAATATCGAGAAGCTCAAGTCGACGTTCACGAACGTGACGAGCGAGATCGCGAAGAAGATCGTCGGCCAGAACGAGGTCGTCGAGCAGATGGTCGTCGCGATATTGTGCGACGGCAACGCGCTCCTCGAGAGCTACCCTGGCTTGGGGAAGACGAGCATGGTGAAGGCGACCGCGGAAGTCCTCGGGTTGAAGTTCGCGCGCATCCAGGGGACGCCGGACTTGATGCCGAGCGACATCATCGGCACGTACGTCATTGAGGAGAAGGACGGGAAGAAGATCTTCAAGTTCCAGAAAGGCCCGATCTTCGCGAACATC
>DASH01000016.1 GCA_002503705.1 Candidatus Woesearchaeota archaeon UBA153
GCGGCCTCCCGTTGCTTGAGCATCGCGAGATCGTCTGCCCGTTGTTCATGACGCACGAAACCTTAGCGCTCACGAAAATCCTCTTGAAGGACTCGTATAAGATCGAGCACATCCGTCATCTCGACCCGGCGTACGGGAAGACGGACATCACGCGCGTCGCGCGGGACACGAAGAAGGTGGTGTTCGACAAGTGGTATCGCCACCGCAAGCTCACTTTCATGTTCCTCAACGCGGGTCACATCCCGGGCAGCGCCGGCATCCTCTTCGAAGCGGAGGGCAAACGAGTCCTCTACACGGGTGACTTCAACACGAGAAAGTCTTTGCTCATGGCGCCTGCCGACTTCGGCGCCGCGATCGCCAAGCACGGCGCGATCGACTGCCTCATCACAGAAGCCACGTATGGCGATCGCATCCTCCCGCCGAGAGATAATCTCGAGCAAGAGCTCACTGACGCGATCCTCGCCGTCCTCAAGAGGGGCGGCAGCGTCCTCCTCCCGGTTTTCGCCGTCGGCCGCGCGCAGGAAGTCCTGCTCATCCTCGCGAAGCGCGACTGGGGCTGTCCGATCTATTTCGATGGCATGGCCAAGGAAGTCACAAGAAAAGTCCTCGCCAACCAGAGCGCGTACGTGCAGCACAAGGATGTGCTGAACACGATGTTCTTGGAGCGCGTCCAGTTCGTGACGAGTGAGGACGTGCGGAACAAGGTCGCGCAACGGCAGCCCGCGATTTTCGTCACGACGAGCGGTATGCTGCAGGGCGGGCCGTGCATCCACTACCTGAAGCACATGTGGCACGATCCGAAGAACGCGGTCTTCCTCCTCGGTTATCAAGTCAAAGGCACGAACGGTCGCACGTTGCTCGAGGAAGGGTTCATCACGATTAAAGGCTGGCGGACGAACGTGAAGTGCGAGATCAGGAAGTTCGACTTCAGCGGCCACGCGGACATGGACGACGTGAAGAAGACGATCTGGGCGGTGCACGCGCCGAAGGTCATCGTCCAGCACGGCGAGGAGCAGAGCGTCGTGAACCTCCTCGAGTGGGTCAAGCGCGAGACGCCGTTCGAAGCGTACGGGCCGCGCATCGGCGACGAGATAGACCTGTAGTGTGGCAGTCAGAATATCCCTTTACTTTCATTTCATTCAACAATGCGAACGGTGAGAACATGGCGATTTACGGCAACCTGGAGTTCCTCGACCTGAAGTACAAGCCGAAACCGACCGATGTCGTCCTCGACTACCTCGTCACGCCGGACAGCGGCATCACGGTCGCGCGCGCCGCGGAGATGATCGCGGGTGAGAGCAGCATCGGCACGTGGACGCGAATCTCGACGATGAACCCGGTGATCGCGCAGACGCTCAAGCCGCACATCATCCTCGCGGATGAGAAGACTGGTGAGGTGAAGATCGCGTACCCGGAGACGTTGTTCGAGCCGGGGAACATGCCGGGCATCCTGAGCAGCATCGCCGGGAACATCTACGGCATGAAGGGTGTCGCGAAGCTCCGCCTGGAAGATATTCATTTCACGAAGAAGCTCGTCGAGAGCTTCCCCGGGCCGGGTTTCGGCATCCCCGGCATCAGAAAATTCACGGGCGTCCACAACCGCCCCTTACTCGGCACGATCGTCAAGCCGAAAGTGGGCTTGAGCGCGCAGCAGCACGCGGACGTCGCGTACCAAGCGTGGACCGGCGGCCTCGACGTGGTGAAGGATGACGAGAACCTCGTCAGCATGAGCTTCAACAACTTCGACGAGCGGATGAAGCTCACGTTCAAAGCCCGGGACAAGGCCGAGCGGGAGACGGGCGAGAAGAAGTTCTACTTGGCGAACATTACCGCGGAAACGGACGAGATGAAGCGCCGCGCGCGAGTCGTCAAGAAGCTCGGCGGCGAGTACATCATGATCGACATCCTCACTGCTGGTTGGGCGGCAGTGCAGACGGTCCGCAACGAGGCAGAGAAGCTCGGCCTCGCCATCCACGCGCACCGCGCCATGCACGGCGCGTTGACGAGAGACCACCGGCACGGCATGTCGATGATCGCGATCGCGAAGCTCGCCCGCATGATCGGCGTCGACCAGTTGCACATCGGCACCGCGGCCATCGGGAAGATGGAGGAGCGCGTGGACGAGGCCCTTGCCATCGAACGCGTAGTCGAACGAGCCGCCGTGCCCGCAGACCACGCCGTGCACATGCTCAACCAGGAGTGGTACGGCGTCAAGCCGGTGCTTGCCGTCGCGAGCGGCGGCTTGAGTCCGTTGAGCACGGAAGCGGTCGTCAAGCTGATGGGAAAAGATCTCGTCGTCCAGTACGGCGGCGGTTGCCACGGCCACCCGGACGGCACGTTCGCGGGCGCGAAGGCGATCCGGCAGTCATGGGAGGCGGTCGCGAAGGGCGTCTCGCTCGAGCAGTACGCGCGGACGCACCACGAGTTGGCGCGCGCTCTCGAAAAATGGGGTTCGGACTTGAAGACGGAACAGCGGAAGCCGGAGAGTAAGAAGAAAAAATCCTTCACGTTGCCGAAATTATGATGAACGCTATTTTCATATTACGTTGGTGAACTCATGAAGCTGAACGTGAAGTGCGTCATGGTCGATACGGGTTTCACGCCCGTCGTCATCATCAACCACTTGGACGCGATCCGGTACGACTTGCACCCGCGCGACCGCGTCCTCATCGAGACGGTCGGGAAGCGCGAGAAGCGCAAGTTCATCTCCGTCATCGATATCAGCACGACGGACACGAGCGTCAAGTCCGGCACGATCGGGCTCTTGGCGGAAGCGCAGGCCGCGATTGACGCGAACGACGGCGACGTCGTCGACGTCCACCCCGCGCCGAAGCCCGAGTCCATCAAGATCATCCGGAAGAAGATGCGCGGCGAGCGCTTATCGGAGAAAGAGCTCGATACCGTCGTCAAGGATATCGTCGCGGACGAGCTCACTGAGATCGAGCTCACGTACTTCGTCAGCGCGGTCT
The DNA here is from genome assembly GCA_002503705.1 of Candidatus Woesearchaeota archaeon UBA153. Taxonomy (GTDB): domain Archaea; phylum Nanobdellota; class Nanobdellia; order Woesearchaeales; family UBA525; genus UBA153. The sequence goes on from DASH01000016.1 coordinate 2,970, forward strand.
CGATGCATGACTTGAGCCTGGAAGAGGTCGCCGCGATGACGAAAGCGGTCGCGAAGAACGGTTGCCGGTTCAACGCGAAGCGCAAGCCCGTCGTGGACAAGCACTGCATCGGCGGCATCCCGGGCAACCGCACCACGATGGTCGTCGTCCCGATTCTCGCCGCGTTCGGCATGACGATCCCGAAGACGAGCAGCAGGGCCATCACGAGTCCGGCCGGCACGGCGGACACGATGGAGACGCTCGCGAAAGTCAGTCTCTCCCTGCCGGAGATGGAGCGCGTCGTCGCCGAGACGGGCGGGTGCATGGCGTGGGGCGGCTCGCTCGGCCTCGCGCCTGCCGACGACAAGATCATCCGTATCGAGAAGCCCATGTCCATCGACGCGCCCGGTCTCATGCTGAGCAGCGTGATGGCGAAGAAGTTCAGCGTCGGCGCGACGCACGTCCTCATCGATATCCCGTACGGTCGAACGGCGAAAGTCGTGACGCGAGCCGAGGCCGAGGCGTTGCGCATCCACTTCCTCACGATCGGCAAGCTCTTGAACATGGAGATGCTCGTCGTCCTCACGGACGGAAGCCAGCCGATCGGCCGTGGCATCGGTCCGTTGCTCGAGGCGCGCGACGTCATGGCCGTCCTCCAGCGAGCGCCGGACGCTCCCGTCGATCTTCGCGTCAAGGCGTTGCGTCTCGCCGGCGAGATGCTCGAGTTTTGCGGCGGCGTGCAGAAAGGCTCGGGGTTGGAGGTCGCGACGAGCATTCTCGAGTCGGGCAGCGCGTTGCGCAAGATGGAGGAGATCATCGCCGCGCAAGGCAAGACGTCTCCGTCGGAGTTCCGGCTTGGTCATCAGCGAGCCGTCGTCGTCGCGTCGCGCGGCGGCGTCGTGCGTTCAATCGACAACAAGGCGATCAGCAAGCTCGCGCGCATGGCGGGCGCGCCGATTACGAGAGGCGCCGGCTTATATCTGCACAAGAAGGTGGGCGATCGCGTCAAGAAGGGCGAGGCGCTCTACACCGCGTACGCGGACAGCGCTGAGAAGATCCGCCACGTGCGCAAGTATCACGAAGAGCTGAAACCGTACACGATACGGTAAACACGAGAGCTTTTCTAGAGCTTTTTCTCCCACAGGTAGAAATCGTGGCCGTACCAGTGGTTCTTGACCGCGCAGAGCGGCTTGAACCCGAGCTTGCGGAGCATCGGGACTGATTCCGCATTGTTCACTCTGCTGTCGCACCAGGCCTTGTGGCCGCCGCGACGCCGCGCTCGCTTGAGGAGTGCTCGCAGAAGGTCGGTCGCGACGCGTCGTCGGCGATACGCCCGCGTCACCCCGATCCATTCAACCCAGACCACGCCCGCCTCGTACGAACCTTCGCAGAAACCGACGAGGGAATTTCCGTCTCGCGCGACAAAGAACTCGTGTTCCTTCGCGGAGAGCCGCGCGTCGATGTTCGCGCCCGTATAGCGTGCTCGTTCGTGACGTTTCGCCCCGCGTTGTAGTACGGCGTCGACCCGATGATCGCGCGCGCGAGGCGCGAATACGCGGGAACCGCCTCCGGCCGCAATCTCCCGACGTGTATCGTCATTCATTCCTCGTTTCCGAAACCCTTTAATAATCTTCCTTCTTGAAGCGACTCTGAAGAAGATGGTGAGCGTCGAGAAGTCCCCGGCATGGTTCGAGAAGACTCTCGAGGATATCCGTTCTCTCAAGGTGCAAGGCGCGGAGGAGATCGCTCGCGCCGGCGTCGTGGCCGCCGCGCGGCTCGTCGCGGAGAGACGGGACGTGGACGCGGGCGTGAAGGCGTTGCTCGCGACCCGGCCTACGGAGCCGATGTTGCGGAACGCGCTCGCGGCGTTCCGACGCGCCGTGAAGCTCTCGACGCCGGTCGAGGCCGCGCGCAAAGTCTTGCGTCACCTCGATGATGCTGACGGCCGTATCGCCGCGTACGCCGCCGACCTCATCACGCCCGGCCATTTCTACTATACGCACTGCCATAGCGGCACCGTCGTCAAGGCGTTCTTGGAAGCGCGCGCGCTCGGCGCGAAGTTCGCGGTGCGCAACACGGAGACGCGGCCGCTCTATCAGGGCCGGAAGACCGCGGCCGAGCTCGCCGCCGCCGGCATTCCGGTCGTGCACGTCGTCGACTCCGCCGCGCGCGTCGCCTTGAAAGGGTGCGCGGCCGTCTTCTTCGGCGCGGACGCGCTTCTCGCTGACGGCACGGTCGTGAACAAGATCGGGAGCGAGATGGTTGCCGAGCTCGCGCGCAACCGGAGCATTCCTGTGTACGTGCTCGCCAACTCGTGGAAGTACGACGCTCGCGACGCGTCGGCGTTCAAGACGTCGCTTGAGCATCGCGACCCTGCCGAGGTCTGGGACTCGCCGCCGAAGGGCGTGCGCGTCGTGAACGAGGCGTTCGAGCTCGTCAACCCGAAGCTTATCACTGGTATCATCACCGAGTATGGCGTTCGTGACCCGCGGAGCGCGATCCTTGAGATTCAACGCCACCATTCTTGGCTCGCCGATGATGGTTGAGCGTTTTTTGTCGCTTGTTGAGCGCTTTTCGTCTTGTTTTCTCGCTCTCCTGTTTTCTCGCTCTCGCGTTTTTTCACTGTTGTCGCTCGCCGAAGGCTTTTTCGCCGACACTATTCGCCAATAGTGAGAAACTTTTTTATAGGCTCTTCTCGCGCTCCACTCTCGAGGGGTGAGCGATGGGCTTTTTCGGGTTCTTGAAAAAAAAAGAGGCGTCGTTACCGCCGCTCCAGCCCCCTCCGAACGCTTCAATGAAGGGTTTTGGCGATATCCCGCCGCCCCCGGAACGCTCACGAGGAGCCCTTGCCGCGAACGCGTCGGACGATGAGTTCAGCCTCGACCTCGGTCCTCTCGAGTCGCCGCCTGACGATTCATTCACCCCCTCTTTCGAAGAGGTTTCCGCGCCGGGCGCGGCGTCTGATGCGACGTTCTCGCCAGCGCTCGAGGTGCCGCGTCCAGCGACGCGTTCACCAGCCCCGGTCTCTTCCGCTCCTCCGCCTTCAGAGCCTGTTTCGCCTTCTCAAGTTCCGGACGACCTTCCGGACTTCACCGCGGACCAGATCGCGGCGGCAGAGCAGGCGGCGCCGGCCTCGAAGCGGTTGCCCGCGTTCGACGAGATCGCGCCGTTGCCCTCGCTGGAAGTTTCGGGCGACGAGTATTTCATCGGCGCGGTCGAGTACGGCCTCGCCCTCAAGACCGTCAAGGCGCTCAAGGGCGTCGCTCGTCGCGGCGATAAGACCGCGGGCTCGCTCGGCTCGTTAGTCTCGAAGCACCAGGAGCGTTACGCGAAGTTCGCAGAGTCGTTGAACGGAATCCAGGAGCGCTTGATGCTCGTGGACGACATGCTGATGCAGAGGTGAAACTCATGGAACACCCTCCTATCTTTGTCAGGATTGAACAGTACAAGGACCTCGTCAAGACGATCGCGGATATCGAGCGGCGGACGAAGGACGCTGAGCGGTTGTTGGCCGAGCTTCGCGAGCTGAAAGCCGAAGAGGACGCTCGGATCGCCGCGTGGGACGCGTCGCTCGGGAACGTGTCGAAGCGCAGCGCGGAACTCCGGAAGATCTTGGGAGCGTAGAGCTTTATGTCGTTCGCCGTCAAGATCGAGGATGTCGCGGGCGCGCGCCGCCGCTTGCTGGAGAACAGCAAGGAAGTGTTGCACGCGCTTCGGGCGTACCACGACCTCTTGGATCTGCGCGAGCGGAAGAAGGAGGTCGCGGAGGAGCTCGCCGCGGTCATGGACGAGCTGACGGAGTTGACGGTCCATCTCGAATCACTCCTTCCGGAAACGTCGTTGAAGGGCGTCGAGGAGTACTTGCCGAAGAGGCCGAAGGCGGCGGTTCCCGCTCCGGGCGATGGCGACGCCGTTGGCGCGGTCAAAGCGCCGGTCGCGACTCCGAGCGCGAAGCCCGCCGGGAAGAGAGCGGGCGCGGCGTCGCAGAAGGCGGGGGCGAAGCCGAAGAAGGCGCCGAAGCCGCGCGAGACGAAGGCGGAGCGCGAGAAGCGGGCGAAGGCCTCGCAGGTCGAGCGGCTCGAGCGCGCCCTCGGCAGCATCGAAGAACGGTTGCAGCAGCTGTAGTTCTCTTTTTTCTCGTCATCGTCGTCAACCAATACAAATATTTATAAATCTCATTTGAATTTTCTTTCATATGAGAAAAGTTTCAAGGAATTCGGCGAAGTCCCGCCCGAACCCCGACTCGTTCGACGCGTTCTTCAGGAACTTCGCGAACGAGACCAGGTTGGGCATCATCGTCGCGCTCCGCGACGGACCGTTGAACGTGACCGAGCTCGCGAAGCGCGTCGGCGAGTCGCAAAGCACCGTCTCGCACAGCCTGAAAAAACTCGCCGAGTGCCGCATCCTCCACGTGGAACGCGACGGCAAGTCCCGCGTCTACTCGCTCAACGAAGCCACCGTCTTGCCCATCCTCCACTTGGCGGAACGCCACGTGCGGAAGAACTGTTCCGGCACGTGCGCCGCGCGCTGCGCGAGGTGTGAACGATGAGGAAGACGATCTATCTCGACAACGGCGCGACGACGATGCTCGACCCGAAAGTCGTCGAGGCCATGCGGCCGTGCTTCACGGAGCAGTACGGGAACGCGAGCTCGACGCACGAGTACGGCCGCGACGCGAAAGACCTCTTGGAACGGTCGCGCGGCACGATCGCGAAGACGATCAACGCGTCACCCGACGAGATACTCTTCACCTCGGGCGGCACGGAGAGCAACAACCTCGCCATCAAAGGCGTCGCGTACGCGAACCAGAAGAAAGGCAAGCACCTCATCACGACGAAGGTCGAGCATAAGTGCGTCATGGAGAGCTGTCGATGGCTCGAAAGCCAAGGGTTCAAAGTCACGTATCTTGACGTCGACAGCGAAGGGTTCGTCTCGCCGGAAGCGCTCGAGCGGGCCATCACGAAAGAGACCGTCCTGTTCAGCGTCATCCACGGCAACAACGAGATCGGCACGATCCAGGACTTGGCGGCGCTCGGCATGGTGTGCAAGAAGCACAACGTGCTCTTCCACACGGATGCGTGCCAGAGCTACACGAAGACGGCATTGGACGTGAAGAAACAACACCTCGACTTGGTCACGCTGAACGCGCACAAGCTCCACGGTCCGAAAGGCGTCGGCGCGCTGTACGTCCGGCGCGGCGTGGCGATCTCGCCGTGGCAGCACGGCGGCGGCCACGAGAAAGGCAACCGCGGCGGCACGGAGAACATCCCCGGCATCGTCGGTTTTGCCGTTGCTGCGAAGCTCGCGATGGACGAGAAGCACCGCAAGCAGATGACGAAGCTGCGCGACAAGCTCATCGACAACGTCCTCAAAATCCCCGGCGTCACGCTGAACGGCCCTCGTGGTGAGCGGCGGTTGTGCAACAACGCGAACTTCAGCTTCGCCGGCGTCGAAGGGGAGGCGATCGGCGGCCTGCTCGACGCGAAAGGCGTCTGCTCCTCGACGGGGAGCGCCTGCTCCGCCCATTCGCTCGAGCCAAGCTACGTCTTGCTGGCGATCGGCTTGACGCACGAGCAGGCGAACGGCTCGCTCCGGTTGACGCTCAGCCGGTTCACGACGGAGGAGGAGATCGACTCCACGGTCAAAGTCCTCCCGGAGATTGTCGAGAAGCTGCGCAGGATCAGCCCGTTCGGCAAGCTTATCGACAAGGTGCTTTCGAAAGTGTAAGGTGACCTTATGGCATACTCGCAAAAACTCATGGACCATTTCACGAACCCGCGCAACGCCGGCGAGATGCCGGACGCTCACGCCGTCGGCGAGGAGGGCAACCTGAAGTGCGGCGACGTCATGCGCGTCTTCATCAAGGTGGAAGACGACCGGTTGTCGGATGTCACGTTCCAGACGTACGGGTGCATGGCCGCGATCGCCGCCTCCGACATGGTGTGCGAGATCGCGAAAGGCAAGACGCTCGACGAAGCAATGCGGATGACGCCGAAAGACGTCATCAATGAATTGGGCGAGATGCCCCCGATCAAGTTCCACTGCTCCATCCTCGGCACGCAAGCCCTGCAAGCCGCGATCAAAGAGTACCGGAAGAAGCAGTGATGTTCTTCACCGTCTTCGCTGCACGAGGATGAACGCGAGCGTCGCGCCGAGGGCGCCGAGGATGGCGGGCAGGTAGCGTGTCGTTTGGGTTTCTTCATACGCGACGGCGCCGGTGGCGAGGTTCGTCATCGTGGCGGGTTCGCTTTCCGCTTCCTGCTCTCGTGTCGTCTCTTCGGGCCGTTCGGCGGTCTCCGCGCACGTGCAGGTCGTCACCGTGGTCGTGGCGCGGAACGAGTCGACCGCGGCGATGTCTGTCGCGTTCATCTCGAGGAGGAGCGACTTCTCCGCGACGACTTTCTCGCCGTCGAGGAGTTGCAGGAGGAACGGGTTCGGGCCGGGCTTCATCGCGACTTCGACCTTGACCTTGGTCGTCTCGTTCTTCTCCAGCGCCCCCGTTTTTTTTTCGTACAACGATAGGACGCGCCACGTGCGCGCGTTCGTCCCCGTCGCGGGGATCGTCGCGTACAGGTTGATCTTCTTGTTCGCTTTCTTGCTCCGCGTCGAGAACGACGAGAGGAGGCTTGCCGAGGCGGTCGTGTTGGCTTTCTTGACGGCGAGCTGTTTGAGCCAGACGCCTTCCGTATCTTGCTCCCCCAACCCTTCCAGGACGACGCGGTACTGTCCCGTCGCGTACTTCGAGTCCGCCTTGAGCGCGACGGGCAAGGTCGCTTTGTACGTCGCGTACTTCTCTTTCGCCGCGAAGCTCGTGATGGCGGAGACTTTCTTGCCGTCGTCGCTCTCCACCCACAGCTTGACCGCGTACTTCGACGTGTTCCCTTTCACGATCGTCACGTCCACGTTCAGGACGTCGCCGAACACGTTGCCGTCCTTCGGCGTTTTCACCGCGTCGATGTCGAGGCGGGACGTCGTCTCCGGCGCCGCCGGCTCTCGCCCTTTCACGACGAGGATGCGCGAATCGTTCACCGCCGCGTTCGAGTTGTTGCACGCGACCCTGAGCAGCGCGTTCTCGAGCCGGTACGCGCACACCTCGTCGTCGCACGACGGCGTGAACTGCTTCACGTTCTCGTTCTCCGTCGTCTTCGCTTTCGCGCTCCCCGTGAAGAGCTTCGTCACCGTGTACTCGATGAGATACGGGGGCAGCCCTGAATTGTCGTCGAGACGCGTCACCTCGTTTTTGAACTTGATCGGCGCTCCCGCGTCATAATACGGCCGTTCGTCCGCGAGCGTGATCGTCAGCGTGAGGTCGCACGGGATCGCGTACGGGTCGAGCGCGGTGAAATTCTTGCACGCGGCGTCGTTCGCGGCATTGTCGTCGGAAGAGGTCGTGTTCGTTATCGTTCCGCAGAGCGTGTAATTCCCTGTCTCGTTCAGTTCTAAGAGTCCTGTTTTGGCGGTCGTATAACTATTGACGGTGACGCTGAACGAGGAGTTGACGACGACGGAGTTCGACAAAGTTTTCTTGACGACGTACCGAACCGTGACGTTCTCGCGCTGCGTCACGCCCGGCGGCTTCCATTCGTCTTTCACCTTGAAGAGGCTCGTGTACGCGACGCCGATGTAGACTTGCTCGCCGAGGATGACGGCGAGGCTGAAGTCGTGCGTCGCGTTCGACGACGTGTTCGTCGTCGTGTTCCCCGTGCTGTTCGTCGTCGTATTGGTCGTCGTGTTCGTCGTGGTATTCGTGCTCGTGTTTGTGCTCGCATTCGTCCCGTTCACGCTCGAACCCCAACTGTTCGGCCTGCACGGAGTCCCGCCGAGGATTTTGCTCTCTTGCCAAGCATTGTCGAACCATTCGAGCGACTTCCCGTTGTTGTTCCCGCCGAAGCTCGACGAGTAGCTCGTCTGCGCGACGACCGCGCCGTCCGGCCTTCGCAACGTCACCGTGTCGGCGTCGTTGTTCAGGTTGTTCCCGATCGTCGCGCCCGCGCTGTAGACCGAGCACGCCAGTCCCGCGAACGCGTACCCTTCCTCCACGATGAGCGAGTAGTTGTTCGAGGCGTTCACGAAGAGCGGGACGAGCGTGTCGCTGGACGTCGCGTCGTCGACGTTCCACCCCGTCAAGTTCCACACGCCTTCAACCTCGATGAACTCGAGGTTGTTGTCGTTCCCCGCAGGGTCGTACATGATCTCGTTGACGTGCACCGCCGCCGCGGCGCGGCACGTGGCGAAGAGGAGGAGCAGGGCGAGGAGGAGTTGGAGGAGCGTGGCGACGCTCGCGCGCCGTTCGTGGTTCTCGCCGCGGCGCCGTATCTCTTTTTTCGCGCTCGTTGCGCGCGTGGCGCTCTTCGCCGTCATCCGCCGTTCGTTCTTCGCGCGTCGCGCGCCCTTCCGGTTCATGGCCTGTCGCGTGAAGAAGAACTCTTCATATGCCTTCCTCACGAAAATCCGGAGCAATCACGGAGCCGAGAAGTATCCTCCAAGACTTCCGGAAGTCTTGGTTCCCGCGCCGGGACGTTTCCGGAACGCTCGGAACGTGACGGTCAAGAACAGGGTGCGCCGTCCACGCGCCGCACCATTCTTCACTTGTCGTTCTTCAGCTTGTTCGGCAAGGGCACGCCGTTGTAGATGCTCGCGAGGAGCTTCTTGGACGCCTTGCGCAACCGCTTCTTCCGTTCAGGCGGGAACAAGGGTTGGTGGGGTAGCTTGTCTAATTCGTCGCCGATCCACCCGACCTGTTCAGGAGTCGTAATCCACGAGTGTCCCAAGACGGAAGGGTCGTACAGGGTCGAGTACGCGCGCAAACTCTTCTCGCCGTTCGTGTTCGTGTAGACGCGATGGTACGTGAGGACGAGTTCGCGCAAGCTCTTGCAGATCGGGTCGTGGTCTCGTAAGACGCCGGTGACGCTCTGGCTGACCGACCCCCAATACTCGCAGTCTTTGTACGCGAGGATGACGTGTTCGCCGTCGTTCTCCACCGCGAGGTTGACGAGCCACGACTCTCGGCCGGCGAGCCACAACGACGTCCAACCCCACAACGCGCCTTCGAAACAGTGCGCCGTCGGCAGCCCGCTCGCGTGTTGCGCGTCAAGCGCGAGCTTCGTGATCGTCAACGGGCTCTTGCACGTGTACACTTCGCCGCCGTTGTACTCGACGCTGTCGAGGAAGTCCTGCACCTTGAACGGGTCGTCGTATTGCCGGAAGAACTCTTCTTCTTCACGGGTCAGACCGAGCAGGTCGGGTCGTCGGATGAGGTTGCTGCTCATGGGAAAGTGCGAGCCACTGTGAGCGCTCGCTTTTATTTCTTTCGAGAAAATCGGCCGGGACTGGCTTCACCGCACTCCGGGCACTTTCCGTTCTTCAGGTGGCTGACGCCCTGATACCGCGGCCGTTCAATCACGACGGCGTCGCACTTCGGGCAGTACGTGTTGTTATCGACGCCGCTGACGTTGCCCAAGTAGACGTGGTCCAGGTGTTTCTTCGCGATCTCGCGAGCCTTGAGGAGCGTCTCTGTCGGCGTGCTCGCTTTCTCCAACAGCTTGTACTCGGGGCGGAACGCGCTGAAGTGCAACGGCGTGTCTCTTCCTGCCTCTTTCGCGAGCCATTTGGCGAGCTGCTCGATCTCTTCCGGCGAGTCGTTCTCGCCCGGAATCAAGAGGTTGGTGACCTCGACGTGGACTCCCAGCTTCTTGAGCAGGACGATGGTCTTCTTGACCGGTTCGTAATCCGGCACCTTGCACCGCTGCTTGTAGAAGTTCGCCGTGCCTTTCAGGTCGATGTTCGCCGCGGACAAGTACGGCGCCCATTGCTTCGTGGCCGCTTCGCTCGTGTACCCGTTGCTGACGATGACGCACTCCATGCCGGCTTTCTTCGCCTCTTTCGCGATGTCGAGCGCGTACTCGAAGAAGATGGTGGGCTCGGTGTACGTGAACGCGATGAGCCTGCAACCGGCGTCTTCCGCTCTCCGGATGACCGCGTGCGGCGACAACTCTTCTTGCGCTTCCAGCTCGTCGTGTTTCGCTTTGCTAATCTCCCAGTTCTGGCAGAAGTCGCAGAACAAGTTACAGCCGATCGTCGCGATGCTGAAGATGCCCTCGCCAGGGTAGAAATGGTAGAGCGGTTTCTTCTCGACCGGGTCGACGTGCGTGCTGCACGGCTTCGCGTACGTCATCGCGAACAGCTTGCCTTTCAAGGCTTGCCGGACGCCGCACGCGCCGGTCTGGCCGTCCTTCAGGACGCACGCCCTCGGGCAGAGGTCACAGACGACCTTGCCATCCTTCTCGTGCCAGTGCAGGGCTTCCTTCATGCCGGTAGAGAAGCGGTCGAGGCCTAAAAAGATACCGGTCAACCCGGCTCTTAGGCAAATCGCTTTCGCGTGGTCGCCAGCCGCTCGTCGCATCGCGTGTTCTTCCCCTTCTTCCGCGCCACCCCGAGGGGGCCAACCCCCGTCGCTCACCGCAACCTCACGTCAAAAGCGACTCGCCTGACGCTGGCGACCATCCATTTGCCTAAGAGCCGGTCAACCCCGTAAAACCTCTCTCCAAACTGTTTAAACACCGTTTGCGTCCGGAGTCGTTCCGGTTTTCGGAGGAGAACTATTAAAAAGAGAAACTTTCGTACGACTGCAGAGCAGGGCGGGGCAGTGAAGACAGCATGAGAGTCAAGCATCCCATTCTCGTCGGCGGCAGGAACATCCTTCTCACCGCATACCTTCTTGCCGGCGGAACCGCGCTCGCGCAAGAAACGCCGACCCAGACTATCGAACACGCGCCGGCAGTCGTCTCGTCAGTTTCCGACGAGGAGAACGGCGCCTTGGAGATCCTCTTGAAGAAGCTCCCGCGCGCGGTCCAGCGCGACGACAAGGACGCGCGCGGCTATCCGGAGACGTTCAAGCGGACGTACGCGAACTTGTTCGAGCAGCGCGTCGACAAGCCGGACGTGAACATGGCGGCGCTGCAGTCGTTCGTGCTGGCGCACGAGCTGGACGCGCGGTACGATCTCGCGCTCCCCCTGCCCCCGCCGGACGCGTCGCACAAGGCGATCCGTGAGGTCGCGGGCGACGTCGCCTCGATTTTGCTCAACCAGTACAAGTGGGACATTCCCGGGTACGCGTTCATCAACCGAGTCGAGAACCAACTGTACAAGGCGCTCGATAAGGTGAGCGTGCACGGCGAGGCCGGCGGCTTCAATCTCTTGCTCCGCCCGCATCTCAGCTTCAACGCGGACAACCCGCTCGGCGTCTCGTTCACCGCGGACAAAGGCGGGTTCCAAGGGTACGGCCGGCTCTTCTTGAACGGCGCGGACGCGGGCATCCGGTTGCGCCGCACGACGACGTTCAACCTTCATTTCGGCGGCTACGTCCGGTTCGACGACGGCAACCGCGGCGTCGTCCTGCGCGGGACGTTCAGAAAGTGAGGTGGGAGGGTTCTGCGCGTTATCGCGCCCCGTCACTCTTTGTCCCACTCTCCACCTTCGGTTCTCAGAATGCTGAGCAGGTCGTCGTTCGTGAATGTCCTCACCGCTTTCTGCGAGAGGAGGTGCGCGTCGTGCGTCCAGATGCCGTCGGCGTCAACGAGCCGCGCCGCGGCGAGGAACGGTTCGTCGGCAAGGTCTGCGGTGAACGTGTGGTCGAGGAGGTGTTCGTACTCTTTCGCGGGAATGATTTTGACATGCCGCAGGAGCAGTTCGATGAGCCGCTCCGCTTCGTGGAGCGTGATGCTGATACGCCCGGCCATCTCCGCGAGATGCTCTTCCACCTCGTCTCTGCCGTGCTCAGGAAAAGAGAGCTCGAAACGGCCACTTTTCATCAGCCGTCGCGTGGTGCCGTCGCGGAGAAAGGCGGCGATGACCCGGTTCGTATCGACGACGATTGCCGGATTTTTCGCGCGATTCCTTCCTTGATCTTCCGGTCCAGCTCCCGGACGTCTTGCTCGGTGAGCTTGCTGTTCGCCAGCACCGCATCCAGCTCGTCCAGGTCCTCCAGTCGCTTCGCGTGGTTCCATAGCGCTTGTCGCGCTATCGTGCTCCACTTGACTTCATTATGCTTGCGCATGATTTTATGCAAATCTTCCGGGACCGCGAGCGTCATGTTCGTCATCAAACATCACCGAAGATTGAGTATTCATACTTATTTATAAAAGTTACGTATTTTTACTTAATTTACGTATTTTTACTCAAACTTCTTTCGTCGTGCAACTCAGCCAGTAACTATTTAAACCCCTGATTTCGACACTCGAGGCATGGCATTATTCTCCTGGCTGAAGAAGAAGGAGGCGAAACCTGCGAACCGCGCGCAGAACGCGGGAGGCAGCAACGCACCCGGAAAGAAGAGCGCACCGAAAGCGAAGCCGAAAACGGTCCCCCGTGTTCAGAACGCTGGCAACAGGAAGAAACCCGCGAAACCATCGAAGGCCGCTCAGGCGTCAAAACCCACCTCCAAGCCCGCTCCCAAGACGGTCGCCAAGCCGAAAACGGTCGAGAAACCAGTCAAGACGTCCGTGAAGGCCGCTCCCGTTCAGAAGGCGGAGTCCCAAGCGCCCGCTCCGAAAGTCGCGACTCCGACTTCGCAACCGTCAGAGCCTGCGAAGAAGCTCTCTAACGCTGAGGTCCACGAGCACTTGGAGCGCGGCTGGCTGAAAGTCCTCATCACGTTCGAGCTCGCGGGCAAGCCGAAAGAGCACATTGAAAGCACTCTGCGGGCGTACGTGGAGAACGTGAAGGGCGACGCTCGCATCGCCTCGCTGGGCGAGGAGTTCGCCGACGCTCTCGAGCACGAGGACGGCATCTTCAGCGCGTTCTGCGAGATGGAAGCCCTCGTCATGAACTTGGAGACGCTCACGTGGATCGCGATCAACTTCATGCCCGCCGCGATCGAAGTCTTGGAGCCGGAGAAGCCTTTGCTCGAGTCGCGCGACGTGACGTCGTGGCTGAACGACCTGCTCGCTAAGCTGCACGAGACGAGCGCGCTCATCCGGCAGGAACGAGGCGTCCGCGACGGGATGACGGCGAGTTTGAACGCGCTCATCAAGAACTCGCTCCTCGCTTGTTTGCAGAGCGGCGCGAAGAGCGGCGCGGAGCTTGAGAAGCTGCTCGGCATCAACCACGCGCAGCTCGAACCGTTCCTGCAGCACTTGGTGGAGAAGGAGAAGGTCGTGAAGGATGGCAGCACGTACAAGCTCGCGTAAAGGCAAGGCGGGGTCGAAGCTGGTCGCGAAGCCGGTGAAGGGCATTAAGCCAGTCAAAGTTCTCGTCAAGCCGGCGCCCGCGAAGCCTGTGAAATCGTTAAAACCGATCCAGAAACCCGCGCCATCCAAGAAAGTCGTCGTGACGAAATCCGTCGAAAAACCAGTCTTCGTCAAAAAGCCAGTTCCGGAACCGGTCAAGAAACCGGTCGAGAACCCCGCCAAGCCGGTCGCGAAGCCGAAACCGGCCAAGACGAAACCAGCGCCGAAGCCGGAACCGGTCGTCGAACCAGTCAAAGCTGAACCGGCGCCTGAACCAGTCCAAGAACAAGTTCCGGAACCGGTACTTGAACCAACTCCCGAACCAGTTTCTCAACCAGCAACTCCGGAACCCGTTCCTGAAATCCCGCTTCCTGCGGAAGTCCCGCTCGTCATGCCGAAGCGGATGACGGTCAAGCACGCGAACCTTGAAGCGCTCCAGTTGAGCATCGAGGCGTTATTGTTCTCGAGCGGCAAAGCGATCGAGGAAGCACAGCTCGCCTCGCTGACCGGCGCTGACGTGAAAGACGTCAAGGCCGCGTTGCACTCGCTCGCTGACGCGTACGCGAGCCGCGGCACCGCGCTGAAGCTCTTCAACGAGGGTTCGGCGTGGAAGCTTCTCGTGAAAGACGAGCACGTGTCGTTGGTGCGGCGCATCGTCGCGGACACGGAGTTGACGCGCGCGTGCCTTGAAACGTTGGCCGTCATCGCGTACTTGCACCCGGACGCGTTGCAGAGCAAGGTCGTCGACATGCGCGGCGGGAACTCGTACGACCACATCGCCGAGCTGGAACGGTTCGGTTTCGTGAACAAGGAGAAGAAAGGGCGCAGCTTCGCGCTTCGTCTGACCGAGAAGTTCTACGATTACTTCGACGTGGAAGGCCAAGAGTCTATCCGCAAAGCCTTCAAGACGGTCGCGCCGTCCCGGGAGCGGCAGAAGCGTCTCGGCGACTTGAAAGTCGTCGACGCGCTGCCGGAGACGAAGCGACGCGACGCTGACGAGAAAGCGAAGCGGACGCTGGCGGGGTTGGAAGTCGTCGACGAGCCGGTCGCGAAGGATGACGTCGAGGCGCCCGCGAAGCTCGAAGTGACGCGGGAAGAGAAGGCCGCGCAATTCGACTTCCTCTCCAAGCTCGACGCGCAGATCAGCTCGTTGAGCCAGCGCAACGACGAACTGGATCAGGACGAACTTTTCAAACGACCCGAGCCGGAACCGCAACCGGGAGAACAAACCGGAGACGCGGGCGAACAACTCGCGGACGGGAGTTCGGACGCTCCGACAACGACTCCGAACGAGGAGAGAACGACTGACGACGCTTCTGACGCTGACGAAGAGCCCGAACCGGACGACGAACCGGAAGAGAAACCCGCGAAGCCGTCGAAGAAAGCGAAAAAGGGCGTCAAGAAGGACGACGAGTAGTACTTTTTCTCATTCTCAAGCGCGGTCACCGTCCTTAAGGGCGAACACCGACGAGAAAACCTGCGGAGGCGACAAGGGGGAAGCCCCCGTCGGGGAACGTCGCCCCACGAATGAACAAACGAGTGTGAGCTGGACGGTGACCGCGCGCCACAACGGCGCTCAGTCCACTGGACATCCTCACGCAGGAGATATAAACCCGGTTCGCTTCTCCGCGCGCATGTTCATCGTCTCGTGCCCGACGTGCGGCCACTCGCAGCGCTGCCAGCCGAAAGCCGGCCTCGTCACGGACAAGCGCAAGCGTTGCGTCTACTGTGGCCACGCGTTCAAGATACACGCGGATGCGCCGTCGAGCCGGATTATCCGTCGAGAATGAGAAGATTTATATATCAAATGATACTTATTATATATCAAATGATACCTAAGGTGAAGAAGACGCGTCAGACAGCACAGCTCGTCAGCGAGCACCGCTCCCCCAACCTGAGCACCATCCTCATGATCGAGAACTACCTGCGACGCCACCGCGCGTCGCCAGTCACGCTTTCAAGCCTTCGCAACAAACTCCCGAAACAGGTGATGCACCAGACGCTCAAGGTCGCGCTCGAGTACTTGTACGCGAGCGGCAAGATCGTCTACGGGCCCCGAGGGATCCAATGGGTCTACGTCGAGCCCGCACACCTGCAACGGATGCTCCGCGGCTCGCTGGAGCTCGCATGATACCGAAGAATGTCCACGTCTTTCTGAAAGGGCAAGCGAAAAAGTCGTACCTCGCGCTGCAGCGACGCCACGACAAGGAAGCGCAATCGCTCCTTCGCTCGATTGACCGGTTGCAGGCGCGTTTGCGCGAGAACCCGCAGTACGGCCAGCCCGTACCGCGTCGATTGTATCCGAAGAGCCTCGCCGCGCTCGGCATCCAGAACCTGTACCGCGCCGAGCTCGCGCAGTACTGGTGCGCCCTCTACACTATCGAAGGAGACGAGGTCGGCATCTATCTTTTCATTCTCACCATCGCCGACCACAAGACGTACGACCGGATGTTCGGGTACGCGTGACGGCTGTCGAGCCAGCCTGTCGTTCGTTCTGTTTCGCAATTGACAGTCCGGCATTGCCGGAACGTGCTGGCGCGGCCCGGATTTTCTCGTTCAGAAACGCGTCGTTCCGTACGATTCGTACTTCGACTATGAATTCCTACCGCGCCAGCCAGTACCTGCCTACGCGGCAGCCAAACAATCGCTTTCGCGGAAAGAACTCTACTCCGTCTCCGTGATCTCGTCGCCTTCTTCTTTCGCGACGACGGCGCACGCGACGACTTTGTCGCCTGCGCGCAGGCTGATCATGCGGACGCCTTGCGTGTTACGGCCGATGACGCGCATGCTCGAAGCGTCCGTGCGGATCATGACGCCGTTCTTCGTGCTCACCATGACGCCGTCGTTGTCGTCGACGCACTTCACCGCGACGACGTCGCCGTTGCGCTCGCTGCAGATGATGTTGATGACGCCGCTGCCGCCGCGGTTGATGAGGCGGTACTCAGAAATCTCCGAACGCTTGCCGTACCCGTTCGCCGTGATTGTCAACAACGTCTTGTCGTCCGGAGCTTTCACGGCGCCGACGACCTTGTCGTTGCCCTTCAATTTAATACCACGAACGCCGGTCGCGGAGCGTCCCATCGAGCGGACGTCCTCCTCGTCGAACTTGACTGCTTGGCCTTTCGCGCTCGCGAGCAAGACTTGTTCCTTGCCCGTCGTCTTCAGCACCGTGACGAGCTCGTCGCCCTCGTCGAGCGTGATCGCGCGGATGCCGCCCTGGCGCGGCCGCGAATATTCTTCTAACGGCGTCTTCTTCACCGTGCCCTGCGCGGTGACGAACAAGAGGAACTCCTTGCCGAACTCCTTGACGGGGATGACTGCGTTGATCCGCTCGCCTTGCTCGAGCTGGATGAGGTTGATCATCGCCTTGCCGCGCGTCGTCCGGCCCCCCTCGGGGAGCGAGTAGACTTTCTTCCAGTAGACCTTCCCTTTGTCCGTGAAGACCAACAAATAGGCGTGCGTGTTCGCGACGAACAGGTGTTCGACGAAATCTTCTTCCTTCATGCTCGCGCCCTTCACGCCGATGCCGCCGCGGCGCTGCTCGCGGTACAACGTCGACGGGGTGCGCTTCGCGTAGCCCGCGTTGCTGATCGTGACGACCTGGTCTTCCGGCTTGATCATGTCCTCCAAGTCGATCTCTTCATCATCCGCGTCCTCGATACTCGTCTTCCGGCCGCTCGGGTACGCCTTCTTCAATTCTGCGAGCTCGTCCTTGATGATGGCGAGGATGCGCCCCTCATCAGAGAGGATAGCGTTGTACTCCTTGATCTTGACGCGCAAGTCCTCGAGCTCCTGCTTGATCTTCTCGCGCTCCAACGCGGCGAGCTTCTGCAGCTTCAAGTCGAGAATCGCGTTCGCCTGGATCTCCGTCAACTGGTAGTGCGCGACGAGTCCCTGCCGCGCCTCCTCGACGTTCTTGGACTCCTTGATGAGCTTGACGACCGCGTCGATATGCGCGAGCGCGATCGTGAGACCTTCGAGGACGTGCGCGCGCTCCTCCGCCTTCTTCAGCTCGAACGCGACTCTTCGTCTGACGACGACGCGGCGGTGGAGGATGTACTGCTCGAGCAGCTGCTTGAGGCTGAGCGTGCGCGGCTTGTTATCGACGAGCGCGACGACGTTGATGCCGAACGTGACGAGGAG
Source organism: Candidatus Woesearchaeota archaeon UBA153 (assembly GCA_002503705.1). Taxonomy (GTDB): domain Archaea; phylum Nanobdellota; class Nanobdellia; order Woesearchaeales; family UBA525; genus UBA153. The sequence goes on from DASH01000016.1 coordinate 20,318, forward strand.
CCGCGTGTGCATCAACAATTGGTTCTCGACGACGTCGGCGTTCGCGTCGCGCTTCAGCTCGACGACGATGCGCATCCCCTTCCGGTCGCTCTCGTCGCGCAAGTCCGAGACGCCGTCGACGCGCTTCTCCTTGATCGCGTCCGCGATCTGCTCGACGAGCTGCGACTTGTCCACCATGTACGGTATCTCGGTGATGATGATGCGCTGCTTCTCGCCGTGCTTCTCGCGCTTGATGACGGACTTGACGCGGATCTGGCCGTTGCCGGTCGCGTACGCCTGCGCCAATCCCGCTTTGCCGGTGATGATGCCGCCCGTCGGGAAATCAGGGCCTTTGACCTTCTCCATCAAGTCGCTGATCGTCGCGTCTGGGTTCTCGATGAGCGTGACGGCCGCGTCCGCGACCTCGATGAGGTTGTGCGGCGGGATGTTCGTCGCCATGCCGACCGCGATGCCCGCGCTCCCGTTCACGAGGAGGTTGGGGAGTTTCCCCGGGAGGACGGTCGGCTCTTGGAGCGAGCCGTCGAAGTTGTCCGTGAAGTCGACCGTCTCCTTGTCGATGTCCGCGAGCATCTCGTCCGCGATCTTCGCGAGTCGCGCTTCCGTGTAGCGCATACTCGCGGCGTTGTCGCCGTCGATCGAACCAAAATTGCCCTGGCCGTCGATGAGCGGGTAGCGGAGCGAGAAGTCCTGCGCCATGCGGACGAGGGATTCATAGATGGCGCTGTCGCCGTGAGGGTGATATTTTCCTAGCGTCTCTCCGACGATGCGCGCGCTCTTCTTGTGTGGGGTGCCGTGCCGCATCCCGAGGTCGTGCATGGCGTAGAGGATTCTTCGATGGACTGGTTTGAGGCCGTCGCGGACGTCGGGCAGGGCGCGGCCGACGATGACGGACATGGCGTAGTCGAGATACGAGCGCTTCATCTCCTCTTCGATGACGCGCGGCACGATGTTGCCGTGCTGGTGCTCCTTCTCCTCTTGTTCCGCCATAGAATCACGCGTGGTTTCTTGATTTCTTATAACGTCTTTTTCCGCTTTTTCTCGACGGTGGAATGGGTCGGGTGGCGATTTATAACCGTTTGGGTTTCGTCATTTATTTTCCATATGGTAATTTTCTTCCAAAGATTTAAATACGACACTCTCCGGGAAGAGAGACAAGCGCGGCTCGTGAACCGAGCCGGAGGTGGAAGGGATGGAACGCGGCACGGCACTCATCATCACCAGAATCTATGCGGTCCTCGCGTGGATCGGCGCAATCTTCACGTTGCTCGCGGCGCTCGCGCTCTTCGGCATCGGCATCGGCACGTTCGGCGGCGCGATGCTCGCCGGCCTCGGCGCCGGAGTCCTCGCGGGCATGGGGGCGTTCCTCGCCTTCCTCTTCGTCCTCTTCGCCCTCCTCGACGCGTTCATCGGCGTCGGCTTGTGGCAGTGCAAGAACTGGGCGAGAATCCTGATGATCATCTTCGGCGTCCTCGGCCTCTTCTCAATCTTCAGCCTCTTCGTGACGCCGGTCCAGTCAGCCGTCAACCTCGCCATCGCGCTCTTCACGATCTGGTTCTTCGGCTTCTGCACGACGACGAAAGCGCTCTTCACGGGTGCGCCCGCCCCCGTCGCGGCCCCCGTCGTCGCAGTGAACGTTCCCGTCGCGAAGAAGGCGAAGCCCGCCGCGAAGAAGCCCGCGAAGAAATCGGCGAAGAAGAAGAAGTGAGCGGGAAAGAGACCTTTGCACCGCGGCCCTCGCCGCACAAACTTTTTTAAAGCGCTTTTCTCGTTCTCTCCCGTATGCGCTGGCATCCTGAACTCTTGCGGTCGAAAGGGTGGAGCGAGCCGGAGATCCAACGAGCGAGCGAAGGGTTCGCGCGCGCCGAAGCGTCACGGCATCGCGCCCACTCGTTCCTCGACCAGGCGGTCTTCTACGCCCTGCTGTTCCTCCTCCTGGTCGGCGTGTTCCTGGTGAGCGTCGTCATCGTCCCGTTCTTGCTCGTCTTCAACACGCTCATCGTCGCGTTCCTCCTCGCCATCCTCGGCCTCTGCCTCGGCGCGTTCCTCGCCGTGCTCCTCCCCGACTTCCACTGGCTGGAAGCCCACCACCACGCGCTCGCCTTCCTCCTCCTCGGCGCGGTCGCCATCGCGAACATCCTCCTCATCGGCGCCGTCGAGAAGCCGTTCGGCGCGCTGCTCGGCGCGCCCCCCCACGCGACGTGGGTGCTCGGCGTCGTCTTCGCCGCCTCGCTGTTGGCGCCGTACTCCTGCCACTTGCTCTTCCCGCACAAGGTGAACGCCCGTGCCTGAACCGATGACCCTCCTCGAGTGGACCGAGGTGTACGTGCAGCACCGCGACCTGTTCGAGAAGAAGATCGCGAAGATCGCCGCGCAGCACGACACCGTGCTCGTGACGCAGAAGGACGGCTCGTCGTGGAAAGCCATCGCCGCGCCGGAGTTAGGGGATGATGTCGTCGCGCACGTCGGCGCCGGCCGCGTGCTGCTGGTGACTCGCAACCTGAAGGCGAACACCGACGTCGTCCTCCAGCACTGGAAGCGGCTCGCCGCGAACCCCGAACTCAAAATCGTCTTCGTGAACGTCGCGAAGAACGAGAAATGGTTGCTCGTGCCGTCAACGCACGACAAGGTGACCGAACCCTCGACGTTGAAGCTCGGCTTGACGGCGATGCGCGAAGCGGTGCCGGAAGGGTGAAGGCGTGACGCGTCTTCTCATCGAATAAGGTACTCGTCGATTTCTCGTCTGGTCACGACGTTTACGCCACGCTCGCGGAGGAACGCGCTCGCCCGGTACGTCTGCGCATATCCTGTCGCGGTCTTCGGGTTCAACCCGTTCGTCGAATCCCGGGCTTTTTCCTCCTGGTCTCGCGCCTGCTCGAGCGCGTATGCGACGTGCTTTGGGCGCACTTTTGTGTTCTTGCAGCGGCGCTTGAGCTCCTCGAGCCGCGCCTCGTCGCCGATGAGAAACTCACCAGTGAAGAGCGGATCAGTCACGGCAATGTCGAGATTCGCGAGCCGCCACTCGAACTCCATCGTATTCATGACACCAATGTCGAGGACGCCGTCAACGACCTGCGTCGTCGGACCCTTGCTGACGACGAAGTAATCAATGTCTGCGTGCGGCTTCCGCGAACCGTACACGACCGCGAACTCGATTTGGGAAGCGTCGCCCGGATAGTTCTTCAGCAGGAGCTTCTTCGCCAGAGGCGCATCGTACACTTTCGGGAATCCGGCGGCGTAGAGCGTCCAGTGGAGCGTCTTGCGCTCTGCAATCCCCGCATACTGTTCGTAGAGCATTCTCGACTCGTGCGGGACGTTCGCCATCTTCTGCGCGAACTCTGCACCGAGCAGGAGATGCTCGGCGAGGGTTCCTTCGATGAGCATCGCGACGCCTTCATACACGTCGAAGAGTCGTGCCGGCACCGGTTCGCCGCGCTGCAACTGCGCTCCGAGCGCGGTGTGCTCGACGAGGAGACCGTGACCGTACAGTTCGTGTAAGGCGGAGGCGTTCGCGAATGGCGTTTCAGCGTTCACGGCCGCCTCGAGCGTCCGTGGCAGGTACGCGCCCGCCGCCTTCGTGTTGAGGCCGCGCGTCGTCGCGAACGACCGCCACGCGTCAAAGCTCAGCGCGGAGAATGACGAGCGTTCCGGTACGACGCCGAAGAGCTCTGTCGACGCTCGCGACGCGTCCTCGAATTGCGGCATCACAGGTTCGCCCCCCTCTTCGCGATGCGATGTTCTTCGCGATTCAGCTTTCTTTCTCGAATCCTTCGAACTCAGCGATTGCCTTGACTGCATCGAGGACTTCCGGCCGGTGCTCTTCATCGCTCCTGACGACGATGATGATGCGTGCCTTTCCATAGAAGAGATCGACGTCGTACGCATGATTCGACGTTCGTTCGACGAGATCGCTCTTCTCTGAAATAGGGTACGGCTCTTCACCATACTCGTGCAGCGACGGCGTCTTTCCCAAGCAGAGCCTGTCCAAAAAAAGAGGGAA
>DASH01000071.1 GCA_002503705.1 Candidatus Woesearchaeota archaeon UBA153
GTCCGCGAAGCGGTAGTCGGTCTCCGGCGTGAGGGGCGGTGTCGCTTCGTAGACGAGGTGTCGCCGTCCTTGGTCGTCGAGGAGGAGGACGCGGACGAACCCGTCGTCCGCCGCGAAGGAGACGTTGCCGGTGACGCTGAGCGCCGTGACGCTCTTCTGTGGGAGCTCTCGCTGCGCGTCTCTCGTGTAGCGCTCGTGCACCGCCGTCCCCGTTTCCCGGTTTGGCTGTTCTTTCGCGAACGAGGGGCTCGCGAGGAGCGCGAGGAGCGTCGTTCCGGCGAGCAACCGACGAACGATATTTGTAACCATTAACACGTGGTAGTCTTTCAGTTTTTAAGAACCTTTCTCTTTTTCTCTCCTGTGAACGTCGGCCTTTCGGCCGACACACGCTGGCGCGGCCCGGGTTTTCTCGTCAAAGCACGTCGTGATGCCCTCGTCCAGAAACCGCGTCGTTCCGTACGATTCGCACGTCGACGATGAATTCCTCGCCGCGCCAGCACGGGGCGGGCTGAAGCCCGGCTCGCACCGTCGGAAAACGCAAAGGTTAAAAAGCCATGTTGGCGAGGCGCGTTTATGGCAGTCACTGACGCGTTCAGCGCGCTGAAAGAGGTCCGCGTCGCCGTCGAACGGTTCAGCATCGGCGGGTTCTTCATGAAACGGGGCTGGGCGTTGAAGGACGGCGCCGGCAACCACGCGGTCATCACGACGCGGCAGCTCGAACGGCTCTGCAAAGAGGGCAAGGTGAAGCTGATGTTCGAGGAGAAGGCGTGGCAAGAGCTGTACTTGCACCATCGCGGCCAGAAGACGAGCGAGGAGAAGCGGCTCGCCGACCTGAAAGCGAAAGAGGCCGCTGCGAAGGCCGAGCGGGAGCGGTTGGCGAAGGACGCCGAGCGGAAGAAGAAAGAGCTCGAAGAGCTGCAACGCCAAGCGAAAGCGCGCGCGGAACGCGAAGAGAAACTACGCCAGCTACAGAAGAGATACGGGAAAGAGTAAAAACTGTTCTTTTTCACTCGTACAATTTACCGAGGACACGCTGCGTGAGCCCTGCGTACGCTTCCAAGTCTTCAGGGTCGTGGAGCGCGGGGAGTGCGGTGTCGGGCAACCGCAGCGTCTTCGCCGCGCGCCGTCGCTGCTGCGCTTCGAGCACGTAGAGGCTCGCGATCTCGAATCCGTTCCGCGCAGGCGTCGCGTTCTCGAGGGAGACCTTGTCGCTGCGCGTTCGGTCGCGGAGCGCGTCGCCGTGCACGACTCCCTCTTGAAGGCAATACGTCATGACTTCGAGAATCGCCGAGGCGTATAAAAGCTTTACGGGAGGAGTTTCAGGATTGCGCGGAGGTCGTTCCCCTCGACGCGATGCGTCGCGATCTCGACGAGTTCCGGCGGCGCGTCGTTGAACGCGATCGATGTTCCGACCGCCTTGAAGAGCTTGACGTCGTTCCGGCCGTCGCCGATGGCAATCGCGTCTTTCATCGCGCAGCCCGTCTCCTCGCAGAGGCGTTCCGCAATCGGGACTTTGTTGTCCGCCGCGACCGGCCACATCGTGTTCCCGTCGTCGTGGCGCGATTGGCCCGTGATGACGCCGTCTTTTACTTCTAACGTGTTGCCGACGCCGTGCACGATGCCCAGTTCAATCTTGGCCCTCGCGAGGAGCGCGTCCGGACCGCTCGTGATGACAGCAAGTTCGTACCCGCGGCGTCGGAGCGCTCCGACGGTCTCCTTCGCGCCGGGAAGGTACTTGACGTTCGCGACGAGGTCGAGGAACGGCTTCGCCGGTTTTCCCTTCCACAGATTGTGGATGACGATGTCGACGAGCGTGTCGTAGTCCTTGTGCAGCCACTCCTCCGTCGCCTTCTTCCCTTCTTCCCACGTGCCGAGCGCCTTGTGCAGCTCGCGCCAGAAGTTCTCGTGCTCGAACAGCGTGCCGTCCATATCGAAGAGGACGAGGCGTTTGGCGCCAGTCTCGGGTTTCGTCGTTCGTTTCATCGTCCTCCTCGTCATCCCCCCCTGTCTTCGTCTTTATCCGTCGATCTTCGTCTTCATCCGTTCCCGTTCTTGTTCGTTCGTCGTTATAACGTTTTCGTCCGGAAGCCGGTTCTCGGACGAGTTCTCGCCGAAAAAGGACTAGTTATAAAAACCGCGTCGCGTTTCAACAGCGTATGCCGGTGAAGCGTGTCCAGAAGGCGTCGGGCGCCGCGAAGAGCCCCGGGTCGAAGCGGTCTCCCGCTCGGAGGCCGATGCGCGTCCATTTCGTCCCTGTACGTTATAAGAATAAGATTGTGCTGCCGGACGAGCTCTTGTCGAGACTCCCGTCCCGCGTCGCGCTCTTCACGACAATCCAATACCACGACCAACTCCCCGCGTGGAAACAGGCGCTCGAGGACGAAGGCAAGAAGGTGTTCCTCCTGCGCCCCGCGCACGCAGCGTTCGAAGGCCAGCTGCTCGGGTGCGGGATTGAGGCGTGGAACGCGGACGTTGACGCGTTCCTCTACGTGGGCGATGGGCTTTTTCATCCGACAGCGCTGCTCATGAAGAACTCGCTGCCGGTGTGGACGTTCGACCCGAAGAGCGGCACGATCGCGCAGCTCGATGAGGACGAGGTCTTCCGCGCGACGCGGCGGGAGAAGGGCGCGCTCCTCGCGTTCCATCGAGCGTCGAAAGTCGGCGTCCTCGTGACGACGAAGCCAGGCCAGCAACGGCTCGCGCTGAGCTTGAAACTCCGTGAGAAGTATCCGGACAAGGAGTTCTACTACTTCCTGTGCGACACGCTCGACTTCCAAGGGCTCGAGGATTACCCGTTCGTCGAGTGCTTCGTGAACACGATGTGCCCTCGCATCGGTTTGGACGATACTGTGCGCGCGCGGAAACCGATCATCGATATCGGCGCGCTCGGGTTCGAGTGGTGATATTCTCCTCGTAAAGCTTATATACGAGTCTATTTCTTAGTTATCGCATGTACCCTGAGACCTTCACCAAGTTCTTCGTGTTCGTCTTCCTCGCGCTCGTCCTCGGCGTGATGGGCATGGAGGTCGCGACCGGCGGCTTGGTGTTGCCCTCCGGCGAGCTCACCGGCATGGTCTCCGCGAACCCGTACGACGCCGAACCGATGATCGGGAGCGGTGAGCTGTCGTTCCTCTACCTCTTCCTCGGGCTTCTCGGGGGAGCGCTCCTCGCGGCGGTCGCGCTCCACATCTATTTCACCGAACGGCCGCAGGAGTAGAGTCCGTCGTTGTTTCTCGCACCGCTTCTTGATGTTCTGCACCGCTGCCGTCCTGTTCGCGCCTGAGACGGTCGTCACTGGTCAGAGCGCAGGGTTCTGAACACCGTCGTCTGGCCCCCTCGGCACTTCCCTCGTTCATCCACTTCGCTCGTTCATCTGATGCGCGCTCACCCGATGGACGGTGGCGGCGCTCGCGCTGTTCGACAGCGTGACGGGGAATGAGGGCGGAACGTCTCACTTCTTCGAGAATTCCAATGGCTCGTCTTGGACGTACTCCAGCTTGAGCTTCAAGGCTGTTTCCGCTTTCATGAGCTCGTGGCCGAGGTAGGCGGCGTGCTGCAAGCTCGAGATCGTGGATTCTCGCACGAGGGTCTGCACGATGGCTTCCGCGTCCTTGCCGTAGACGTCCATGCGCGGCTTCTTGTCGTACCCGCACCAGCGGACGCCGATCTCCTTCTTTTCAGGGAAGATCTTGATGAGGAAGTAGCCGCGCGGGTCCGCGCGCCACTCGTTCTTCGACTCGTACGTCGCGTCGATACGCGGCACGTCAGGTTCGGCTCGCTTCACGCTCGCCGTCTTCTTGACGAGTTCCGCTTCAGCGGTCTTCACTTTGGCGGGTTTGTGCTCTGCGGCGGTAATCTGGACGACGTGCGGTGCCGAGGCGATAGCTTCTGGCGCTTCCAGGATGACGTGGTCTTCTCCGCTCTTCGAAGGCCTCTTCGCGTTCACCTTCTTCTTCATCGCCTTTCTCGCCGTCTTCTTCATCGTCTTTCTCGCGGTTCTCTTTATCGTCTTCTTCGTTCGATTCTTGACCGCCATCGTTTCAGGGCTTTGACGGCGAGGTTTTTAAGCCTTCTCCTTCGACGTGATTCTGCCGACGAAATAATTCTTTGCAATATGGTTCTTTATTTGGCACCCCTGATTTTATTTCCATATGGTTAGTTATTCAATTTCGGATTATTTATTTTCTATATTTTCACTATTTCTTCTTCCGTCAGAAAAACTGGAAACCACGCCTCTCGCGCGACACACAAACCTTTATATACTTTAAAAGATTCCCTCTCGACATCCCCAGTCCGCGCGATTTGGGTCCTTCCACAAGCCCGGCGTTTCGGCGCAAGAGCGATGCGTGGGAGCCACTAACGCGCGGCCCAGCCCGGCACTGAGAGTACCTTCGGGAGCTCACGGCGACCGCCAAGCCATGAACGGGGGGGTTAGTGGACCGGGCATCAAACTTTTTCACGATCACCAGACGTTCAACGAAAAACGCGATAAACGCATTCGCGAGAAGCTCACAGTCATCCAACATCATCCAGAGGCGTCCTCCCATTTACGGCTGAATTCCCGCAGACACGCCTTTCGAGCTTCTCGCACCCAAATCACACTCATCAAATTTCACCAAACACACGAGCGACGGACGCGCCGAAAGGGGTCGGCGCCTCGCCGCGAGGACGGTCTTTGTTGAAAATCGCGTTTTTCTCGACGTCGTGACCACAAGCAGGTGCAACACACATGGCAAAAATCGCACAGATTTCAGCGAAATACATCGTCCACGCGGAGCTCACGATCGACGGCGTCGTCGACCGGCCCGACGTCATCGGAGCCATTTTCGGACAGACAGAAGGGCTTCTCGGAGCGGACCTCGAGCTGCGCGAGCTGCAACGCTCGGGCAGGATCGGCCGCATCGAAGTCAACGTGAACACGAAAGGCGGCAAGACCGCCGGCGAGATCATCATCCCGAGCAGCCTCGACAAAGCGGAGACTGCCATCGTCGCGGCCGCGTTGGAGATCATCCAGCGCATCGGGCCGTGCAACGCGAAGATGCTCGTCCTGAAGATCGAGGACATCCGCATCAGCAAGCGCAAGTTCGTCATCGAACGCGCGAAGGAGTTGCTCAAGAACCTCATGGACGGCGTCATGCCGGACTCGCAAGAGCTCGCCGACGAAGTCTCGTCGAGCGTCCGCGTCATGGAGATCGTCGAGTACGGCCGCGACCGGCTGCCCGCCGGCCCGGCAATCGACGAGAGCGACGAGATCATCGTCGTCGAAGGCCGCGCGGACGTCGTCACGATGCTCAAGCACGGCTTCAAGAACGCCGTCGCGATCAACGGCACGAGCATCCCGCCGAGCATCGCGGACTTGTGCCGCCAGAAAGTCGTCACCGTCTTCGTCGACGGGGACCGCGGCGGCGACTTGATCATCAAGGAGCTCTTGGCGATCACGGAGATCGACTTCATCACGAAAGCGCCGGACGGCAAAGAGGTCGAGGAGCTGA
>DASH01000041.1 GCA_002503705.1 Candidatus Woesearchaeota archaeon UBA153
AACGTTTCGTTCCCGTGCGAATCGGCGCGAAATCTGACCTTGCTCCAAGGCGGCATTCCTCCTCGGGCTAAAGCCACGAGGTATCCACGTCGTTAATGAAAAACTAGAACTCATCCATCTCTTCGAGCTTCTGCAAGTAGCCGTTCTTGCGCAGGAACTCGACCTGGATGGGGCGGTACTTGTAGATGATGTCGCCTTTCTTGTCGCCCTCGAACTCCCACGGCTCGACCAAGACGACGTCGCCCGGCCGGACCCACAATTTCCGCTTCAAGCGACCGGGGATGCGGCAGTTGCGCGTCTTCCCGTCAAGACAACGGACGTTGTTGCGAGAACCGCCGAAGCGCTGGTCGAGGATGCCGAGGACCTCTTTGTCACGCGGCAGCTTGACGCGCTCGATCAACTCCTCGTCCGTCAACTGCGGACGCTTGTACGCGGCCATAGACGGGCAGAACCGCACGTCGTTTAAATACTTTGCGGGGTTTTTCTCGAGAACGAAATCAGAAAGAAAACAACGCCAAACACCCTAAAGCTATATATAGGAAGACGCGTTCATCGCAACGCATGCGCGACGCGTACGAACAGCTCAAGATTCCCGGACAGCGAGTCCACGTGCGAGACGCGAGCATGCTGCGTCGTTTCGGCGCGTTCGTCACCGACGTGCTGCTGCTCGACATCGTCGCGTTCACCGCGTTCACGCCGCTCCTCCCGAAGCTCGACGCGCGAACAGTCCTCGCGGGAGCGTCCTCGCTCTCCGACGCCGCGTACGCGGCCATCATCGTCATGGCCTTGCTCGGCCTCGCGTACTTCGCGTTCTTCGAATACCTCCTCGGGCAGACGCCCGGGATGATGCTCTTCCGCATCACGGCGGAGAACGTGACGCTGTGGCGCGCGTTCGTCCGGAACGCGTACCTCCTCCCGCTCTTCCCGTTCCCCCTGCTCTGGATCATCGAACCGCTCCACCTCGCCTTCACGAAGCGGCGATTCCTCGAGGTGGCGAGCAACACGCGGACGATCGAGACGATCACGTATTGAACAACGAGAGTGAACAACGCCGCGACCGCGAGAACGACCGTCGTGAGATTCGCGTCCAGAGAGCGCGAAGATCGGCAGCGTCGGAGACGCGAATGAGACGGGCCGGATGCCGGCGCGGAAAAAATCATGGTCCGAGTACGACGTCGTACGGGACGAAGACCCGGTACGGGAACTCACGTCGAGCGAGGAGAGTGCGACGCCAACGTACGAGAGACTCACGACGGACGTGAACGAGAACTCCGCGCCGCGCCCGCACGAACGGAGGAGAGCTCTGCGAACAAAGAACGGATGGTGAACTCATGAAGACCCCTCAGAACGTGACGAGCACCGCGACAAAGATCGGAATCGCGATACTGCTCCTCTTCGGCATCGCGCTTATCGCGCTCGTCTCCGCGGGCATGATCCTCCTCTTCAGCGGAACGGAGTCGTCATTCGGCGCGAACGTCGCCATCATCCCGATCGAAGGCGTGATCGTCGCGAGCGGCGAGTCCTCGACGTTCGGCGAGAGCGTCGTGACAAGCGACGACATCATCGAGTGGATCGCGAAAGCCGAGGAGAACGCCGCCATCAAAGCGGTCGTCTTCCGCATCAACAGTCCGGGCGGCACCGCGGTCGGCAGCGACGAGATCGCCACCGCCATCAAGGGGATGGAGAAGCCGTCCGTCGCCGTCATCCGCGAGGTGGGCGCGAGCGGCGCGTACTGGGTGGCGAGCGCGACGGACCACGTCATCGCGAACCGGATGAGCATCACGGGCAGCATCGGCGTCGTCAGCAGCTACTTGAGCTTCGGACGCTTGCTCGACCGATACAACGTGACGTACAACCAGCTCACGGCTGGCGAGCGGAAGGATGTGGGGACGCCGTTGCGCGAGCTCGAGCCGGACGAGCGCGACTTCCTGCAGGGGAAGCTGGACGCGATCCATCATTATTTCATCGTCGCCGTCGCGGAGAACCGAAACATGACGTACGACCGCGCGAAGGAGCTCGCGACGGGCGAGTTCTCGCTCGGATATGAGGCGAAGGAGAACGGCCTCATCGACGCGTTGGGCGGCGAGCGGGAAGCGCTCGAATGGATCGACACGACCTTGAAGATTGAGCCGGTCGCGGTCGTGTACGAGCGCGAGCCGAGCCTGATAGAACTGCTCACTGGCGTGACGAGCGGCGCGGGCAAGCCGACGCTGGAGCGCGCGTTGCGCGACGCGAGCGTTGAAGAGGGCGGCGTGCCGATGGCGAGATAGAACGGGCCATGATACGGGCGAGAGTAAGAATTGAAAAAAGTAAAAAACGAGAAGTTAAAAAAGATTTATTATTTTCTACTCACTCCGGACTCGTCACTCCCTCACGAGGATGGTCGCCGCTCGCGGCCGGTAGAGCACGTTGACCTCCTGCCGCTGCTTCAGCTCCTTCTGGCCGAGCGCGGCGTCCATAACGTCAAGCACGTGACTCGCCGCAACGTAAACCGACGGGATGTTCCGTTCGCTGTTGAAGAACGTCACCGCGTCGTCGACGCGGCTCGCGTCGAGACGCGCGGCGGACTCGAGCGTCGCCTCGACGGCGGCGAGCGCGCCCTTGTAGTCGGACTCCATACGAGGCACGCTCTTCACCTGCACCGCCAAGCGACCGTACGCCTTCGTGTCGAACACCGTGCTTCCATTGTCGGTCGCGGCCTGGTCCTTGAACGCGTTCTCGAACGGCTTGATGACGCGACGGTTCAACGCCTTCACCTGCTCCTTCGCGGCGACGTACAAGCGCGCGGACGCGGCGGGGTCGGCGCACAACGCGGGCGCGACGTAGTCGGCGAGCGCCAAGTTGCCGAGTTGCGAGTCAACGATTCCCGCGAGGTCGCCTTTGCACTCGATCTTCGTCGTCGTCGAGAGGTCGAGCACCTGCTCTTTCCACGCTTCGAGGAGTTTGCGCGTCGCTCCAGCGTCCACGGCGACCGTGCCGTCAAAACGCTTCACGCCGTACATGCGTTCGCTCCGCTCGTTCCGGCCGAGGGCGTACGAGAGCGTCGTGCGCAAGAGTGTGAGGACGTCTTTCGCGCTCGGCGTCGTCTCGCGCCGTTCCGTGCGGAGCCGGATCTCGAGCGAGCCGTCGTGATAGACCTCCGTGGCGCCGCTCGCTTTCGCGTCCGCCTCGAACGGCTCGATGAGGAGCGATTCGTACGCGCGGATCGTCTCCGAGGCTTGGACGTACTCCGCGATATTCTCCTCCGTGAGGGCGCCCACGTCCACAGGGCCCTCGAGTATTTTTACCAGTCTGTTTTCCATCGTTGTTCACCTCGAACACATCGTTGTTGTGTGCACGAGTGTGGGAGCAAGAGTATAAGTAATAAAATGGTACAGTAGTTTACCATAAAATATAAATAGTCCGCGACCGCAACGAAGACGATGACAGACCGGACGAAGACGATGGCAGAACG
>DASH01000009.1 GCA_002503705.1 Candidatus Woesearchaeota archaeon UBA153
GCCTGGCGGGCGTGCCCTATCTCAAGGTGGTTCCGACGACCGACCCCAACGTCATCCGCTCAATCGTGAACGAGTGGTAGACGCCCGTCCACGCGTCGAACGAGACGAGGTTGCGCGACGGCGTCTCGCCGAGGAGGAGCTGCAGCGCCGCGTTCGCCTGCAGCGACGCGCCGACGTGCACGGTCGTCACGATGATGCCCATCCGCGCCGGCGGCGCCTCTTCCTGACGGCCGGCGAGCAGGCACGCGAGGCACGCCGTCCTCATCCGAGAGTCGACGACGAGGACTCTCACTCTCGACTGGACGACCGCGCAGTGCACGAACGGTCTCTGCTCACGGACGCAATACGCATTCAACAAGAGCCGGACGTCGAGGTTGTCCGTGCAGTCGAGGACGACGTCGTAGCCGTCGAGGATTTTCACGTCCTTCTTCGTCGTGAGCTTTCGTGTGCTCGTCGTTATTTTCGTTTTACTATTGACGTCCTGCAATCTCTTCGCCGCGGTCACCGCCTTCTTCTTCCCGACGTCGTCCTCGGTGTAGAGCGACTGCCGCGCGAGGTTCGACTCCTCGATCGCGTCATGGTCGATCAACAGCAACGAGCCCACGCCGGCGCGGCACAACAGCTCGGCGGCGACGCTCCCCAGGCCGCCGACGCCGACGATGGCCGCCGTGCCGCGGGAAATCTTCTCCTGGCCCTCCCGGCCGATGAACGGGATATTCATCTGACGGCTGTAGCGTTCGCCGGCCTGCTGGCCGGCCGCGGCTGGAGCGGCACCAGGTCTTCCTCGTCGTCGTACGTTCGTCATGTTCTCATTTCACGATGCCGTTTCACGATGGCTGTTGACTCCGGGCCGCGCCAGCACGCGCCGGGCGTACGCCCGGAGGTCGCCTCACCGCTTCTTGATCGCGAAGAACGCGTGGTCCTTCTCGAACGGGTCGAGCTCGCGGTAATCCACGACGACGTACTCGGGCCGCGACTCGAGCTTCTGGCGCACCATGCGGAAGACGTCGTGCGGCCGCGCCGTGACGTCCTCCGAGCGCGCCTTCAACGCCAGCAGGCCGTACCCGCCTTTCTTCAGGAACGCGTCGCAGTTCTTCAAGAAAATTTCCACCTGCCCCTTCTGCGCGACGTCCTGGTAGACGACGTCGACGCCCTCGGCAGGAAGCTTCTCCTTGAAGGAATCGGGCTGCTTCGCGTCCGCGAGCAGCGGCGCCATGTTCTCGCGCGCCTCGCACACGAACACCAAGTCCCTGACGACGCGCGGCGCGAAGTCGAGACAGAAGACGAAACCAGCGGAGCCGACGATATCGCTGACGTGGCTCGGCGTCAAGCCGTGGCTCGCGCCCAAGTAGAGGACGACCGAGCCCTCCTTGATCCCTTGCTGCTGCAATCCTCGCGCGATGGCCGCCGCGAACTTGCTCCGCATCGGGCTCCACTCGCGGTACTCGGCGCCGTCCTGCCGGACGATCATCTGGTCGCCGAACTCCTGCGCGCCCGGCGCGAAGCTCTTCGTGAAGAGCATCATCTTTCTCCGGTCGGTCGCTTCAAACACTCCCTTGAGCTTGTGCGGCGTGATGTTCATGGTCTCACTTCTCCTGCAGCAGCAGTCCGATCTTGGTGACGAACCGCTTCGCGTTCGTGTAGATCTCCTCGACGCGCCGCGCGCTGTACGTCTTGATAGCGGCATAGCGGGCGATATGGCTCTCTCGCTTCGCGTCCGCGAAGTAGCTGACGTACTCCTCTTCGAAGATGCGATAGGATTGGTCGAGCAGTTCGAGGTCTTCTCGCTCGATCTGGCCCGGGACGCAGAGGTGGCTGAGCGCGATGTGCGCGGCGTCGTGGTCGTGTACCTCGTAGCCCTTCATCAGGATGAGCGCTTTCGCGCAGTAGAGCATCGAATAATAGGCGATGGTGATGGTCCAGTAGTCGTAATAGATGCGTCCCGGGTCGTCGCGCTTCGGCGTGCGTTCCTTGAGCTGCCGCGCGATGAGTAGGCTGTTCTCGCCTTTCTTCAGGAACAGCTTGATCTTGAACGCGCTTCGCGACGGCGTCACCCGTCCCTCGTGTACGTATTTCTTGAATTTCTCCTCGTTAGCCATGCAGTACGCACTCCCAAAACGCTTCCGGATTGTTCAGGACGATGTGGCCTTGCAATGCCTGCTTGCCCACGTTCTCCTCTTCGTCGCGGAGCATCGCCTTGAATTCCGTCTTCGTGAAGAAGAGGGGGTTTATCTGCTTATCGTAGAGGAGCTCGTATTTCGAGAAGGAGAGCGTCCGCTTCCCTTCCTTGTTGATGACGATGATGTCGATGTCGCTCCGTTCCCGTTGCGTGCCCTTGGCGTAGCTGCCGAAGAGGAGGACTATTTCGGTCGTGTCGAGATCCGACGCGATTATCGCGATGATTGGCTGCCGTTTCAAGAACGCTTTCTTCTCCTCTTCAGAGCTAATCGCCAAGTAGGAGCGTATCGTTGGTTTGCGGCGGTTGAGCGCGAGCGTCCGCGCCTTGCCGACGCGCTTCGCGACGAAGAGGTCGGCGTTCTCACCGACCGTGCGGTGCAGGGTGGCGTACGGCACGCCCGTCTCCCTGCTGATCTCGAGCAGGGTGAACGGTTCGTCCAGCCGTTTCCCGAGAAAGTTGACAATCTTCAACAAACTATCCATTTTCGGATAATGTTATCCGTTTCTGGTATATAAGCTTTTCTCTGAGACGACGCGGGCGGTCATCCCGACGCAAGTTACCCTCTCACAGCCCAATAAACCTCAAGAACGTGATGCGTTGCAGGACGAACGCGTAGCAGACCGCGCTCGCGACGGCGCAGACGTGCGCAGCGAGGTGGAGGGTCAGCCCGTCGAGGACGAACGTCGCGGCCAAGGTAACGATGCCCCAGAAGAGCCTCGTCGACGTCGTCTCGAGGTAGCGTTTGACGACGCCAGGCTTGAGCTTCAGGTGGATGTATGTGAGGAGCAGGTAGACGATGATGCTCGGGATGATGACGTAATTGTAGAACGCTCCTTGCTGCACGCCTTTCAGGAACAGCGGGATGAGGATGAGCGAGAGGAGCGTGATGACGACCGCGCGCCAGATCGAGAGCGCGACCTTGCCGATCCGGAACGCGTGATGCTTGACGCGGTGCAGCTTCCCTTCCTTCTTCTTTTTCGCCATCTTACGAGACCCCGAACCGCTTCTCCAACGCGGCCTTGTACTCCTGCGCTTTCAAGTCGCCGTGGAACCGGTCGATCTTCGCGCACAGGCTCAGCTTGTCCGCCAACGCGCGCGCCGCTTTCCCTCTCTCTTCCTGTTTCGCTTTCTGGACGAGCGGGTGGTTGAAGATGACGCCGTACTTCGGCGAGCGGTGGCGCCGCTTGTCGCGCAAGTGGCGGAACAGCGCGGTCTCCGCGCCGTACAGTTGCAACGTGCCGCTCGGCACGGACGCCAAGCGTTCAAGGCTGCCCGCGTGGCTCAAGAGCTGCGCGCCGATCTTGCCGCCCGCGAGGATCGTCACGTTCGGGCACCGGGTCTGCATCTTCTCCTCGATGTACGCGAGCAACCGTTCGCGCTCGTCATAGAGCGCTTTCACGGCGTTGAGCGCCTCGTCGACGGCTTTCTCGTCGTTCTTTCCGTGCATGCCGCCCATCGTGCGCTCGTCGGAGACGCCGAGGCTCTTGAGCAGGTCCGCGGTCGAGCCGGACGTGGCGCGCGCCAAGAATTCAGGGTGCTCTTTCACGCTCTTGTCGAGCTCGGGAAGGCGGAGGCCGTACCATTCGCGGACTTTCTTCGCGAGCTTGTTCGCGCTCTGCTCGAGCAGGTCGAGCATCGTCACCGCTTGGATGATGAGCTGGTCGTCATCCACGGACGCGGCGACTTTCTGGCGCGTCTCCTGGAGGAGTTGTTGGCGCAGTTCGGAAAACCGTGATGTCATGCCTCGGCGGAACCCCGTGGTGCTTAAAAGCGTTTCCGAGTGAGGAACGAGAAGGGAATAGTTTTATTAATAGTTTAATAGTTATCGTTATAAATAGTTATTTTTAAGTATCTCCTTTGACCTGTTTCTCGACTATGTGTGTTCCATCGCACTATTCTGAGGAATATTTAGAGAACCATTATAAATCCTATTGCCTTCAATATATATAAAACAATTGAGAAATATATTAAAAGTACTATTATTCGCGGGCGTGTTATATGGTCAAGATCCAAGAGCTGCCCAACGGCCAGCTCGTCCTCACCGTGCCGAAAAAACTGGCCGAGTTCAAAGGCTGGAAGAAAGGCACGATCGTCAAGTTC
>DASH01000003.1 GCA_002503705.1 Candidatus Woesearchaeota archaeon UBA153
CTAGAACCCGCCGTTGGCGGGCGTCCGACTCGAGGTGGCAGTGATGACGCTCGCGCAGTACGCGCTCTTCGCGCTCCAACTCCTCTACTTCTTCCTTCCTGGCTACCTCGCGAACGGCTCGCCGCCCGTGCTCGCGAAGCTTCCGTTCCTCAAGCGTTGGAACGCGCCGTTCGACTGCGGCAAGACCTGGAACGGCACGCGCATTCTCGGCGGCCACAAGACGTGGCGCGGCATCATCGGCGGCATCACGCTCGGCGGCGTTGTTTTCCTCATCCAGAAATATGTCCTCGACAGCGTCATCAGCACGCCCGCAATCCCGTACTCTTCTCTTCCGCTCTGGTTCGGCTTCCTCTTCGCCTTCGGCGCCATCGTCCTCGGCGACAGCGGCAAGAGCCTCTTCAAGCGCCGCTTGAACATCAAACCTGGCGGTTCGTGGATTCCCTTCGACCAGATCGACTACACGCTCGGCGCGTTCCTCGCGACGTTCTGGATCTACTGGCCCGGCTGGCCAGCGTTCCTGTTCCTCATCGTCGTCAACGCGCTCTTCTCCGCAGTCACGCACTTCCTCGCCGGCGAAGCGAAGCTGACGAAAGAGAAACTGTGAGTCCGCGCTTTTTTCTCTGAGTGTCCTTCTCTCCGTCCTCAAACCAAAACCATTTAAACCGTCGTCGTTCCAGTACGGTTTCTCATGTTCACCGTCTCGTACGAACGTCCAGATCTGAAAGCGCTCTCGAAGGACTCGTTCGTCGCGGACATGCATTATCACACTGCGTACAGCCACGATTGCAAGACGCCAGTCCGTGATATCCTCAAGCTCGCGCGCAAGAACGGCCTGAGCGTCGCGTTCACCGACCACAACCGCATCGGCGGCGTCAGGGAGGCGCGCTCGCAGAAGAACGTCCTCGTCATCCCTGCCGTCGAACTGTGTAGTAAGGAGGGCAAGGAGGTCATCCCGTACTTCTACGACGCGGGGCAATTAGAAGACTTCTATGCGCGACGCGTCGCGCCGCGGCTGAAGGACAAGAATCCGATGCGCAGCGCGCGCACGCCGATTAAGATGGTTGACTTGCTCGCGTGGCTCGCGGAGGAAGAGTGCGTCGTCACGCTCCCGCACCCGTTCGCCTTGCAGCCGCGCAAGAGCCACCCGTTCTTCACCAATCCGAAACGTGACGCTCTCCTGCGCCACGTCCACGCCCTCGAGGTGTTCAACAGCCAGGAGCCGCGCCGCTCGAACCTCTCCGCGACGGGGTGGGCGGTCCAGCTGCGGAAAGGCGTGACGGCGGGCAGCGACGGCCACCTGCTCCACCGCCTCGGCGCCGGCGTCGTCGCGACGAACGCGACGACCATTGAAGAGCATTTGAATGCGGTGCGCAAGGCGAGAGTCGCGATGCACGGCCTCGAGATGAAGGCGCACGAGCGAGCGTGGAACTACGCGCGCACCTCGGTGAAGAATAAANNGCGGAGCGGCCTGCAGAAAGGGCTCTCGTTCCCGGCGCGCGTGTCGCGGCGCGTGCTCCGACTGCATCGTTAACGTCGTCGCGTCGCGGATTTCCTCGTCGACGCGCGACGCGATTTCCTCCTGCGTCGTCTTCTCGTCGTCCGTCGCGTTTTTCTCGTTGAAGAAGGAGTCTTTATTTTCGTACTACTCTGAACCGGCACTATTTCTTCTTCCGCGACAGCTGCCGACCCGTCTCGCGACGGGCTTTCACTCCGCTTCGGCGGGAGTTCAACCTTGACGGGCGGCGCATCTCGTGCTTCGTCTCGACCTGACGTGACTGTCGCGGCTTNNGCTTCCGTCCGCCGCCGCGGGTTCTCGTCCGTCGTGGAGGTCGCGGCATCCGTTCGAACTGTTCCGCGAGCGCGAGATAATTGGCCGCCCAGAGCATCGTGTCGTCGCTCTCGAACCAGAACGAGCCGTGCGGCTTCCCCTCGCGCGTCAAGACTTCCGGATAGTTGTGCTCGTGCTCGATGACGACGCGATGCCCGATGAGGTGTTCGCGCGCCGCTTTCGGGTCGAGCCGCGCGCACGCCTGCAGGAACAGGTTGCCGAGGTGGAGCCACGCCGTGTCGCGTTCCCAACCGCCCGTCAGCGAGTCCAGCTTTGACATCTTCGTCGTCGCGCCCTCGCCTTCGTACCGCAGCGCGACGGGACAGTCCAAGCGGCGACGTTTTATTTCATTCAACACTTTTTGGAAGTACTCCTTTTCCTTCTTCTCGTCCGTGATGATGCGGAACCAGAAGACCGCGGCGTTCGCGTCGCCCGTGCACGCGTCGCTCGCGAGGTCGTCCTTGAAGTACGAACCCGTCCAGAAGTTCTCGAGGAGGAGTTTCTCGTAATGGGGGTCAGCATTTTTACCACTATTTTTATGTAACTCTCCTTTCAACTGTAACGCCCGCGAATACTGCACAATCGCCGCGACCATGACGTTGTCGTAGCACGACGACTGCCGGATCGCGTAGTCGCGCATCCCGGCGACCCGGATGTCGCGCTTGACGAGCCCGGTCGACGCGTCGACGATGGCGTCGAGGACGCGATCCACTTCCCCTGCAAGGAATTTCCCGTACTTCTTCACGAGTTCCTTATCTTTTAATGCAACAATGCTGTGGAGGAGGAGCGCCAAAGAGTCCGGACTCTCGTACGCGGGGAAGTTGAACGGCGCGCCGTCAACGCCGATCTGCTGCGTGACGCGGCCGAACTTCTCGTATCGCGACAACGCGTACGCGAGCGTCAGCCGCACGCGTTCCTTCTCGCCGAGCGCGAGCAGCGAATCAGCGCACAATCCGAAATCGCGCGCGTAGAACAATGGGTAATTGTGCTTCGATGTCTTGTAATATTGCCGCTTCGCGTCCCAGCACTCGTCGACGACGGCACGGCAGATCATCTTCGCGTCGCCTGCGTACCACGCGCGCCCGCGCCGCTTCACGCGGAGACTGTGCTTGACGATCCGGAACCCTTCCCGTACGGAACCCATCAGCAGTCCTCATTTGCGACGTTGCTGAACCCAGCGTTCTGAAATCGGTCGGCGGTCATTCAGCGCAACATCTTTTTCAATTTCCGCATTTCAATCGTCAACGACTCGTACTTGTACTTCCGACCCGCCGCGAGACTCCTCTCGTACAGGCCGAACGGGTTCAAATGGAAGATGCCGAGGAGGATGAGGCCGATGACGGTCCACGCGATGTCGCGCAGCCGGATGAGGAACGCCAACGCGAGACCGATGGACGCTTGGATGCCGAGGAGCGCGCTCGCGCTCACTTGGCCGAGCTCGAGGACTCCCAACGCGGCCGGAATCGGGATGCTGTACGCGATTCCCACGCCAGTGAGGAACAAGAAGATGGCGAAGACCGGCGCGTCATACCCGAGGATGAGCAGCGCGACCTTGTACTCGAGGAACATCAACGCCCACAGGCACGCGTTGATCAGCATGGCGACCCGGAAGTGGCGCGCGCGCTTGCTGAAGAAGTGCTCGATGAGCGTCTCGATCTCGTCCGCCTGCTCGCGCACCTTCCGCCAGCTCTTCCGACGGTCGAACCGCAGCAGCTTCAGGATCGGGACGAGGATGCGCCGCTTGTTGACGATCTGCGCGACGATGAAACCGACCACGCCGATCGCGATAAGGCTCAACGTGAAAATCGTAATCCTCGCGACGAGCGGGAACCCCGTCAAGTTCAAGATGATCAAGGCGCCGAGGAAGAAGAGGCAGACGTTAAACATGAGCTCCAAGCCGCGGTCGAGCATCGCGCTCGTGAAGCTCACCTTCAACGGGATGCCTTGCTTGTTGAGGAGGAGCGCGCGCACCGGTTCCCCGCCGACGTGCGCCACCGGGCTGACGTACCCGACGGCGAAACCGATCAGGCGGTAGATGAAGAGCGTGAAGAACGGCATCTTCACCTTGTACGCGTCGAGCACGACCTGCCATTTCAGCGTGAGCAAGAGCGCGATGGAGAGGCTCACGGCGAGGTACGCGATGATGAGCCAGAGCTTCGCGTGCGTGAACGTCTCGATGACGCCTTCAAAACCCACCCCCCACACGACGAGCAGCGAGACGAACAGGCCGCCCGCGATGCTCCAGATGATCGCCTGCGTGATCAGCTTGGAGTACGGTTGCTCCTTCACAGTTCGCTTCATGCGGGTTCAACTCACTTGACGCGACGGCCATGGGCCGACCCGGGCTGGCGCGGCACGGAATTTCTCGTTCTCATTCTGCGTCTTGTCGGATGCTCGTGTTCTTTTCGCGGATGAGGGCGACAGGGATTTTTTGCCGCGCCAGTCACTGACGCGCTGGGGAGGATTTGAACCCCCGGCCTGCAGCTCTCTCGCACACGCCTCTGCTAACTCTCATCAAGAACCCGAAGGTCCTCTAGCGAAATGGTCATCATCGGCGTGTATAGGAGGCTGCCGCTCTATCCAAGCTGAGCTACCAGCGCATATGCTCCGTTCTGCTTTTACCCGTACCGCCGGTTGCTTTATTAAGGTTGCGAGAATCCACCGTCGCAGCATGCACGTCCTGAAATACTCGTTCGAAGAGTTCGTCGTCGAAGAGAACGCGAACGTCGATCTCGTCGAGAACGGACCGTTCCTCCTGCTCAAGGTCATGAAGAAAGGCTTGACGACGGAAGAGGTCGCGAACCTTCTCTCTCAACAGCTGCGCGTCTCGCGCAAAGCCGTCGGGTACGCGGGGACGAAAGACCGGAAAGCCGTGACGACGCAATACTACACGGTGCGAGGCGCGACGCGCGAAGACGCGGCGCGCATGTCCTTGAACGGCGTCACCGTCGAGGTTGTTGGCTACGTGCGCGAGCCGTTCGTGCTCGGTTCATTATCGTCGAACACGTTCACGTTGGTCGTTCGAAATCTGGACGGTGACGAGAAACTCACACTTCCTCCCTCAATCCCGAACTATTTCGACGAACAGCGATTCAGCGCGCACAACGCCGCCATCGGCGAAGCGCTCATCAGACGCGATCATTTGACTGCGGCGAAGATACTCCTCGAGCACGACCGCCAGCACGGTGAAGCCATCAAAGAGCATCTCGACTCATCGCCGCACGACGGCCTCGGCGCGCTTATGAAGCTCCCGCGCCAGACAATCAAGATGTACCTGCACGCGTACCAAAGCTTGCTGTGGAACCGCGCGCTCGCGAAATACGTCGAGATGAAAGCGAAAGACGTCGTTAGGATTTCATATTCAGTAGGGGAGTTCGTATTTCCGGATAATGAGTCAGTAGTTCAAGTTCAGATTCCTCTTCCCGGTTTCGGTCTTGAATACGAGAACGACGAAATCAGGAAGATCATGGACGACGTCCTCCTCGCCGCCAAAATCACACCCAGGGATTTCGTCCTCAAGCAACTCCCGAATCTTTCTCTCGAAGGCGCGCCGCGGCCGGCGTTCATGAACGTCACGGACTTTAGCGCTTCACAATTCTCAGACGATGAAGCGTTCCCGGGCAAGCAGAAAGTCACGCTCCGGTTCACGCTCGGCAAAGGCAGCTACGCGACCATGCTCGCGAGGATGCTGTTCGCGAAATCGTCGAGTTGAAAGAAGCCTGTCACGAAGAGTTTTGTGTTCTTACTTGGTTTGTTCCGGCCGCAACGCCTTCATCAAGTTCCGATACTCGTTCTCTTCCGTCTGCTTGAGGGCGTTCCTGATGTTGCCGCCGTACTCGGTGATGCTCTCCTTCTTGATGATGGCGATGTCGATGCTCCCGCCTGTGCCGATCTCCGTCATCGAGTGCTTGAGTGCGCCAATCGCGAGCGCGACCGCCTGGTCGAGCGTGACCGAGTCCGGACCGAACCCTTCCGGCACCACGCCGTTGTTCAACGCGAGGAACCACGGGTCCTTCATGTACAACTCTCCGGAGAGGTACTTCTCCGCCTTTTCCTCCTCACCGACGCAACAGAACGCGAAACTCGACGATGTCGCCTTCTCCACTTTCGTTACCGTTCCTAAAGCGTCAACTAAGTAGAGGTTGAACGGCTTGCTCGCCGCGACGACGTGCTCAAGCAGTTCGCTCGGCTCCGCGCCAGCGTTCTTTAAGTATGAATTCAGGACTCGCAACTCCCAGGAGGACCCTCCGCGCAACGCGTCCTCGAGCGGCGTCCCGCTCTCCATGACCCTCGTGAACGTCTCTTTCACCCATTCCTCGATAGGGCCGTTCGCCTCGCGACCGAGGAGCTTGCGCAACTCCTGTTCGAACGCGCTTCCGCCTTTCCCTTCAGTAAGTTCTTGCAACGGACGTTTGAGGCTTCGCGCGTACGCGCCTAAATCCGCGAGTGACGGTTCGAGCGCTCGCGAGCGCCCCAAGACGTATCGGTGGTATTGTCGCGGTTCGCGACGGCCGCCCAAGTGGTCGAAGAACGCTTCTGAGTACTTCCCTTCGTCGTCGCCGCACCCGTACACGCCCGCGAACCCGAGCGCCCACTGCTTCGTCGTCCGAATCTTCGGTATTGTACCATTTAAGTTCG
>DASH01000032.1 GCA_002503705.1 Candidatus Woesearchaeota archaeon UBA153
AACGCCTAAATGTCAGACATCAGTTAGAAGATATTTTTTGTAATATGTTATTTTTAACTATTTACTCTTCGTCCTCTTGGCGCGCTCGACGAGCAGCGCGTGGAACTCCTGGTAGGCTTCGACGTCGAGCGGCAGGTTCTTGACGCAGTACGCTTTCACGTCGTCGTACGTCGCCGTCATGGCGTCTTGCATGAACCCTTCCGCGGCGAGGACTCTGCGCGTGTACGCGTCGACAACGAACTCCGGCCGCTTGTACGCGTACAGCAGGATGGAATCCGCGGTCTCCGGCCCGACGCCCCAGAGGTCCAGGAGCTGTTCTCGGGACGGGGTCTTCTCGTTCAATGAAATGAAGAACTCCGAGAAGAGTTTCAGCTTCTTCGCTTTCTGGTTGAAGTAGCCGGCAGGACGGATCAACGTCCGGAGTTTCTCCCCCTCAACGTTCGTTATCCGTTCCGGGTCGAGAAGCCCTGCCTCGTTCAGATTCCTCAAAGCGTTCTCCACGTTCGGCCACGCGGTGTTCTGCGTCAGGATGGCGCCGGCGCAGATCTCAAAACGCTCGTGGTCGTTATGTGGAAATGAGTGGTCGCCCGGATGGTATCCTCTGACCGCGCCGGTCTTCGTCGGGTTCGAGCCCTCATGGTTGAGGAGCGGCCACCAGCCCTGCGGACCGTACGCCTTGAGGAGTTTTTCGGAGAACGCTGTGAGCTTCGTCTTGGAACGTTGCATTCTGCTGAAGAAACTGTTCGAGAATAAAAAAGTGGTTGTGTGCGGTGGTCGCCCCTTTTCTCTCTTCAGCGGCTCAGTCTGATGAATTCCGCTTCCAGTTGCGGCGCGAAGAACTGCGGCAGGTACAGGTTCGTCTGCGGGTCTTTCATGTAATAATTGAGGAAGACGCTGCCGCCGTGTTTTCTTTCCCAATAGTCGCTTCCTCGTCTCGGATACTGTTTCCGGTCATAGTGGCTCTCTCTTCCTTGAATGCCTCCTTGGTACTCGCCGTTTTGGTAGACTGCGATGCCGTTCTCTTTCTTTCTCGATCGGCTCGCTTCGAACCCTTGCTGGTGCAAGAAGCCGATTTGGAAGTCGAGGAGCTCCTGGACGAGGCCTCCCAAGTCGAGCGGGTTCGGCTCTCCCGAGTATGCTTTGACCTGGACGTACGGCGTGCCGTACTGCTGGCTGACGCCGGTGACGACCTGCGCGCTCGGCGCGAAGAACTGCATGTTGGTCGGCATGCGTTCTTTGTGGAAGTTCTCCTTTATATATTTTTCCTTTTTTGACTACTATTTAGTGGTATATTCATGTGATTCTTTCTTCTCACCACACTCCAGAGTTAACTTTATAAACAGTTCGGGGTTCCAGCCGAGACATGGCAATCATCCAAGCACGCTCCAACCGGAAGCCGAGCGGCGGCGCGCTCAAGTCGACGCTCGCGAAGCGAAAGCACATGACTGGCAGGCTGCCCACGCTCACCAAGCTGGGCGCGACGAAGCGAAAGCTCCTCTTGACGAAGGGCGGCGGCGTCAAGACGCGCGTCCTGCACGCCGAGGTGGCGAACGTCATCGACCCGAAGACGAAGAAGGCTTCGCAGGTCAAGATCAAGACGGTCGTCGAGAGCCCGGCGAACCGGTATTACAGCCGTCGGAACATCATGACGAAAGGCACGATTATCGAGACTGAGCAGGGCAAGGCGCGCGTCACCTCGAGACCTGGCCAGGACGGCACGGTGAACGCGGTCCTCCTCACGTAGCAGTTGGGACTTTATTTGGAGGTTGAACCCTATGGATGCCACGAGACCCCTCGACGCGTTGAACGCGGCGAGGAACAAACGAGTCATGGTCGAGCTGAAGAACCAGCGCCGCTACGACGGCACGCTCATCGCGTTCGACATCCACATCAACACGGTGCTCAGCGACGCTGAAGAGTTCGTCGACGGCGAGATGAAGCGCAAGCTCGGCACCGTCTTCATCAGGGGCGACACGATCACGATCATCAGCCCGCAATAACTACTCAGGTGAACATGCATGTCGAAAGGAACCGCCTCGATGGGCAAGAAGAGCGGGAAGAAGACGCATATCCTCTGCCGTCGTTGCGGCGGCCACAGCTACCACATCCGCAAGAAGCGGTGCGGCCACTGCGGGTACGGCTCTGGTAGTCGTGGACGCAAGTACGCCTGGCAGACGAAGACGAGCGCCGGGAAGAAGAAGTGAATGGGACGCAAGCCTGCCCAATCCTTTTAAATCATTCTCGTTTCTCAGCTCTTCATGGACTCTCCTGAATCGCTTCCGAAAAAATCTGTCCGCCGGTTGCAGTCCTGTTGTGGTTGGCGCGGACGGATTTCTGGTCTCAGAACGGCAGTTTCTACTTTGTACGACTCCGGTCCATACTTCTTGCCGCGCCAGTTAAGACTGGTCTGACGGTGCGAGTCGCGAGTATACGGACTCGCTCTTCCTCAGCGTTTTGGTCGTCGACCTGATTGCTGGACGCGGCGCTCGAACGCTTCTCGTGTCAAGCCCAAATCTTTCTTGATGATTTTGGTGAGCAGTCCCGGTCCTATCTCCTCGTTTGCATGGAGCGGAATTGTCGTCTTCCTGCCGTCGGGATGCTGGTAGATTGCGTGGCTTCCGGTGGTGTGGTCGTGGATGAAGCCGAACGTTTCGGCAATCTTCGCCAGCTCCTTGCCGGTGAGGCGCGGCAGCTTCGCCACAGGATTCAGACCTCGATATGCTGGACGCCGACGAACTGCTGCGGGAGTTCAGGAACATTTTCGCTTTCCAGATAGGCGCGAATCGCCTCTCGCGTTCGCCTGAGGAGTTGGTCCATCGTCTTGGCTTGCGTGTGGCAGCCGGGGAGCTCGACCACTTCCGAGACGAGCCAGCCGTCCTCATCCTTCTCGATCAGCATCGTGTAGCGTTTCATTCTTGTCGAAAAGGGAGCGTCGTTTTTAAACTTTTCACTTGCGCGGCCACTCCGCCAGAAACTATAATAATGCCTTCCGCACTCTTCTCTCGCGAGGGGGTGCCGCAGTGGTCAACCGGGGCGGGTTTAGGACCCGCTGGCCTAGCGCCTGCTTGGGTTCGAATCCCGACCTCCTCATCGGACGAGCAAACGGACCAGGGTGTGGTTGGAGGTTGGGTCCCGAACGCCGAAGGCGAGAGGACACGTGCGAGGCTCCGAGCACGTTCCGAACGCCGAAGGCGAGAGGACATCCAACCTCCATTTATACGTCGTCATTTACTGATAAAAACGCAACATTTATATATACTTATAATGTTTACTGTCTTTGTAAGGTGTGTAGAATGTCTCGGGAACCTTCCATCGAACTCAGGAGAGGAAGCACCACTATCGGCGTCAAACGGGACACGAAGAAGCTCCTCGACTCTGTCGGAATACGTGGAGACAGCTATGATGATATCATCCGGCGGCTCATACGGGAACACGGGAGATACCTTGCTCTCATCAAAGAGAGCCCTCCTTTCAACAAGGTACGAATCTCCTCCGTGAACACGAAAGAATCGGTGCTCTTGCTGGACGGGGAGAAGCTCCACTATGTCTTCAACGTACCGGCCACGTCATCGAACGAGGACTATCGCATGGACATCTT
>DASH01000070.1 GCA_002503705.1 Candidatus Woesearchaeota archaeon UBA153
GTACTCCTTCACGCGGTTGAGGATGCTGTCAAGATAGTACTTCTGCACCGACTCCTCGAAAATCGTCCGCAGGAGCGCGTTCTCACGGACACGGTACGTGTTCTTCACCTTCTCGACGATGAACAGGTCGCGCAGCCGCAAGAGCTGGCGGCGGATGTTGCTCGGCGCGACGCCCAGCATGACGAGCTTCTGCTCCTTCCGCCGCTGGATCACCCTGCGCTCGACCTCAGTCGACGTCACGTCTTTCTCCGCGTCGAGGATGACGTGCAGGACGTCGACGACGACGTCGCGAGAATCGCCGGGCTGTAAGAGTCCGAGACTGAGGCAGAGCTTGCGCACCAAGTCGCGCTTGGACAGGTTCGACGCCGGGCGCTCGTACTTGCGCAGCGTCAGCTCGGCCAATGGCGTGTCGATGCTGATCTTCTTGACCACTCAAAACCCCCGTTCGTTTCGGAACGACGACAATTTATATACTTTTCGGAAATGAGCAGAATCTTTAGCAAAAAAGTAGAGTGCGTGAGCAACGCCGAAAAACGAGAAGAATGCTTATTCGTGCTTCGTCGCCTTCTTCAACGCAATCGTCGCGTCCTTGCCCTTGATGCGCGCCGTGACGCGGTGCGTCCACTTCTCGCCCGGCGTGATCTCGCCGAGATGCAGGCTCGCCGCTCCTGTTCGGCCGCAGAGCTCTTTCTCGAACGCCGAGATGCTGCTCGCGAGCTCGGGCGCCTCGATGCCGAGGACGATGACGTCATGCTTGCGCAGTCCCGCCTCCTTGCGCAGCTGCTGCGCTCGCCGGATGAGCTCTCGCGCGAACCCTTCCGCCTCGAGCGAAGGCGTCAAGACCGTGTTGAGGAAGACGCTTCCTTTCGGGAACGAGCCCATCGCCCACCCCTCCGGCACGTCGCGCGTCGTGTTGAACAGCTCCTTGCGCAACACCTTGCCGTCGAGGGTGAACGTGCCGTTCTCCGCGTTCGCGAGGAGCGAGCCGATCTTTCCCTCGTGCCGTTGCACGAGCGCGAGCACGTCGCCCGTCTCGCGACCGAACGCCTCCGCGATCGCCCTCGGATTCGGGGACGCTTGGAGGGCCGCTTCCGTGAACGGCCGGAACGTGACGCTCTTCACGTTCACCTGCTGCTTGACGAGGTCGATCAAGTGCTCGGCCGCCTTGAGCGTCGCCGCATCCTTCGTCTCGACGACCACTTCCGCGGCCGGCCAGCGAACGCCGAGCTTCGCCGTGTCGCGCGCCGCGAGGACCGCGCCGATCACGCTCCCGGCGAGGACGAAATCGTTCTCGAGCGCGGGATTGATGAGCTTCTCGTCATACTCCGGCCACGAGCACACGTGAACGGACTCTTCCGCGAGCGTCGAGACCGCGCGCAAGTCCTGATAGACGTGCTCGGCGAACATCGGGCTGACGACCGCGAACATCTTCATCGCTTCCAAGAGCGTCGTGAACGACGCGCTCAAGACCGCTTCCTTCTCGGCGTCAGTGCCCTGGTTCATCTTCTCGCGGACGAGCTGGATGTACGTCCGGCTCATGTCGAGCAACAGCGCTTCGATGAGGCCCGGGACCTCGTTCAAGCGGTACTCTTCCATCGCTGTCGTGACGCTCTTGATCGTCGAGTGCAGCCGGCTGAGCAGATAGCGCTCCTCGACACCCATCTTGCTCTGCTTCGTCTCATGCAGGACGACGCCGAGCCCCTTCATCTCGAGGACGAGGTTGTGCAGGTTCCAGAAGACGAGGAGGTTGCGATGCTTCACGTCCGCGTCGTCGAAGTTGTAGTTCATGTCGAGCCCGGGGTTCGCGGCGCCGAGCATGTAGTAGCGGAGCGTGTTCGCGCCGTACTTGTCGACGACCTCGTCCGGCAAGATGTAATTGCCGAGGCTCTTCGACATCTTCCGGCCTTGCGCGTCGTTGATGAAGCCGTGCATGTAGCACGCGTT
This sequence comes from Candidatus Woesearchaeota archaeon UBA153, assembly GCA_002503705.1. Classification (GTDB taxonomy): domain Archaea; phylum Nanobdellota; class Nanobdellia; order Woesearchaeales; family UBA525; genus UBA153. The sequence goes on from DASH01000070.1 coordinate 1,945, forward strand.
GAAGCACCGCTTGCCGAACGCGATCATGGACGCGACGTGCAAGAGGTTGAACCAACCTCGAATCTGGTCTTTCCCTTCAAGGATGAACGCGGCAGGGAACAACTCGTCGAACAGCTCTTTATTCTGCGGAAAGTCGAGGCAGTTCCAACTGCTGGTGCCTGCGTCCACCCACACGTCGAGGATGTCCGGAATGCGCTTCACGGTCCCCGAACAGGGTTTCTGAGTACAGGTCCATGTCGTTTCATCAATCCATGGTTTGTGCAAATCCTTCGGCATCTTTCCTTTGCCGACGTGCTGTTCCAGCTCCGCTTTCGAGCCGATGACGGTGACCTTGCCGCACGAGTCGCAACGCCAGACTGGCACGGGAGTGCCCCAGTAGCGCTGCTTGGTGATGCTGTTGTCGCGCAGGTTGCGCAGCCACGAATCGAACGCGTTGTACGCGGCCGTCGGCACCCATTTGATTCCGTCATTCTCCTTGACCATCTGCTCTTTCAAGTCTTCAACCTTGAAGAACCACTGCTTCGTCGCGCGGAAGACGACAGGCGAGTGGCACCGCCAGCAGTGCGCGTACTCGTGCTCGACGGGCACGGTCGCGATGAGCGCTCCTTGCTCGCGCAACTCTTCGACGAAGAATGAATCGTCCTTCTTCGCGGTCTTGCCGGCGAAGACGCCCATACCCTCTCCGAAGACGCCGTGCTCGTTGAGCGTGTTGTACGGCGGCAGGCCGTGCGCGTGACCGACCTCGTAGTCTTCCGGGCCGCAGCCGGGAGCGCAGTGGACGAGTCCGGAGCCCGCGCTCGTGTCCACGTACTCAGTGCTCAAGAGGACCGTATGGAGGCGCTCGTGCTTCCGCAGGTCAGCGTAGTCTTTCACGAGATTCTCGAACGGATGGTGATACTTGAGGTTCTCGAGCTTGCTCCCCTCGAACTCCTCTTCCAGCTCGTACGTCGCGTCAGCGACTCCCTGGATGACTGCGCCCGCGAGCGCGGTGGCGAGGATCCAATGCTCAGTCTTCCCCTCTTTCGTCACCTTGCATTTCTGATAACTCAGCTCAGGGTTGACCATGACTGCGAGGTTGAACGGTATCGTCCACGGCGTCGTCGTCCAGATGACGAGGAACGTGTCCTTCTGGCCCTCGACGCGGAACTTGACGAAGACCGACTCTTCATTCACCGTCTGGTATTCGCACTCGTGCTTCGCGAGCGCGGACGCGCAGCTCGGACACCACGTGATCGTCTTGAGGCCTTCGTACAGTCGTCCTTCTTCGTGCGCGCGCTTGACGAGCCACCACTCGCCTTCGATGAACTCGTCGGCGATGCTCTGGTACGCATTGTCGAAGTCCATCCAGACGCCCATGCGCTGGAACGACTGGTTCATCAGTTTCATGTTCCGGACGCTCAGCTCTTTGCACTCGGTGATGAACTTCGCGACGCCGTGCGCTTCGATGTCCTCTTTCTCCTTCAGACCGAGCTCTTTCATCGTCGCGTGTTCCGTGGGGAGGCCGTGCATGTCGTACCCTGCGCGGTCCCAGACGTTGTAGCCGCGCATCCGCTTATAACGGAGCACCATGTCCTTCAACGCCTTATTCCACGCCGTGCCGATGTGGACTTTGCCGCTCGTGTACGGCGGCCCGTCGAGGAAATAGAACTTCGGGCCGTTCACGCCCTTCTCTTTTGCCTTCGCGTACGTCCCCTGGTCTGCCCAGAGCTTCAGCATGCCCTCTTCCGAACTCTTGAAATCGTACGCGCCAGGCATGACGTCAACCCTTCTCGTCGGTCGGCGCCCACGCGGGCAGTCCCGACAGGAAGCCGTCCAGGTCCCCGACCGGGTTTAAAAGAATTATTGTTTTTTCGGCCTCACCGGCCGTCGAGGAGCCGGTGCCGTGCTTTGGAGGCGTTCGAGCGCGAGCGCCTCGAGCCTGTGTCGACGGACGATCTTTCCCACTTCCGCCTCGTCCTGCAAGGCCTCTTTCCCTCGCCCCTCGACCAGGTACTCGTCTAACGCCTCGAGGACGTCCTGTTCGCCGATACAGACGCCGCTCTTGATCGCGGCCTGGATTGTCGCGGCGGTGAACGGGAGCTCTCCGTGTTTCGTCGCGCGACGGTTGAACGACGCCTGGACGCGTCGCGCGACACCCTTGATGTCTCTCCCCGCCAACCCCTGGTCGTACAGCGCGGCGCCCACAGTTTCGACGTTGAACGATGCGTACTTGTTCGCGAACGCCTTCTCCAGCTTCAGCTTGAGGATCGCGCCCGTCTCTGCAGCGTTCTCAGGCCCGGGCGTCGCGACCGCGTACTCGGCAATCCTGCTGTCAAGCCCGCGGTCCACGTTCATCGGCCGGTTCGACGTGGTGACGAGGATGACGTTCTCCGGCAGCCTCTCCCCGAGGCCGTCGAGGCGGCGCATCAAGGTCTCGAGGATGTTCTGCTCTTCCGTACTGTTCTCCGTGTTGTCTCGGCTGTGGACGACCATGTCGACATCATCGATGACGAGCAGGTACGCTTTCTCCCCTTGCTTCATCTCTTCGAAGACCGCCTCGAAGGTCTTGCCGCTCTCGCTGAAAAACTTCGACTTCTGCTTGTTCGAGATCTGGAGGAGTTCTAACGGCACGCTCATCCCTGGCTCCAAGACGCGCTTCGCCCACTGATAGACGCTCCGGATCGTGCTCGTCTTCCCCGTCCCCGGCGGCCCGTACGCGTTGATCGTGCGCGGCGTCTCCGTCAGCTCGGACAGTCTCGGACCGTTCTTCCGTTCCGCTTTGTAGTCCGCGAGCAGAGCGAGCGATTGGCGCAAGACGCTCTTCAATGCCTCGTTCCCGATGACGATCTCCTCGTTGTTCGCGAGCTCGACTTTCGTCTGCTCGACCCGCTTCTCGAGCGAGACGGTCTCGGAGTTGCCGAACGTCTCCTTGCCGATGACGATGCCGAACGCGCCGACCGTCTCGCCGATCTCCTCGTACGCCGCGGCTTTCGAGGCGTTCCGAGCGTTGCTCGCGAACGCGCCGATCAACCCGGCGAGGAGCCGTTCTCCGTCCCCTTCATCGCGACTCGCCAAGTACTGCTTGACCTGGTCGCTGAACGCGCCGCGCCACCGTTCCTGCAAGAGTTGCTGTTCGCTGAACCTTCCCGAAGCGTAGACTCCCTCGCCGTTCGCGGGGAGCGCATGCGCTCGCTGCACGTACGCCGCGGCGACGTTGACCGCGTACATGCTCAGGAACGGCCGTTTCACGCTCGCCGCGTACGCGCCGTTCACCGTCTTCGAGAGCGTCTCGTAGAGCGCTTCGTAGACCGCCAGGAAATCGGTGAGCACGTCGTTCTCGCGCTTGCTCAGCTCCGGCGTACCGCCGCCCGTCAGGGTGAGTTGCAGGTGGCCTGGCACGAGCCGTCGCTTCTCCTTGATGAGGCTCTCGTCGAGCTTGATCGTGTAGCTGTTCTTCATGGGTTCTCACGCTCGTCACTCGCGGTTCGCGGGAAAAATATCTCTCAGTGACATGAATAAAAAAAGGAAAAGTGTTGCTGGCCGACCTCCAGTTCAGAACGGGATGGCGACCTGCTTCATCGCCGCCGCGGCGCGCTTCGCGTCGTCCACGCGGCGGTTCTGCCGTTCGAGGAACGACTGCTCGCTCGTCGCGTACCCGTCCAGCCCGTTCCCGTTCCCGGTCTTGTACTTCGTCGCCAACTGTCCCGGAATGGCGTCGCCGACCGCGCGCGCCGTCTTCTCGAACGCGACATCCAAGCGTTGCAGCGTCTGCTTCGCCGACTCGTACACGCTGGACAATCGTTGGAACGTCTGCGGAGTGACCATTTCGAACTGGTCGCTCGCGTACAACTTGATGCTCTCCGAGATCAGCTTCATGTCGCCGGCGAAGTCGTAGATCTTGTCGATCATCGGCGCGATCTGCAGGAGCTGGTAGCGGGCGCGGTTCATTTTCCGCTCGGTGACGAGGATCTCCGTGGCGGCGTCCTTCCGCGCGGTCCGGTACGTCCGAGCTTCACCTTGGAGTTCGCGCAGCTGGTTCCGCGCCACACCGTACTCTGGCGTTCCCAGGTTCGCCATGCTGGAGAGCTTCTGCTGCACCTCGCTGATCTCCGCGGCGATCTCGACGAGCATGCCCTCCGCGAGCTCGATGTGCTGCTCCTGCTGCTCCGCGGTCAGCTTGCAATCCGCAAGCGTGTCAATCGTCGTCTGGTAGCTCTCTTCCACCCTCTTCGCCAGGCCTTCGAGCTCGCCCGTCGCCTTCGACACCTCGGTCAAGGTGTGCGTCTTGAAACGTTCACGGACCAAGGGGAGGAGCTCTCCCTCGTACCTCTTCGCGTGCTCGTTCCCGACAATCCAGCCGACGTACGTGTCGATGAACTGCTTGACGCGCAGTTTCTTCGCCTCTTCCGGCGTATAGTGCGTGCGCGCTTCTCCCGGAGTCCAGATCTCGGAGAGCAGCTTCTCCGCTTCGACGAGCTGCGTCCGGTAGTTCTCCAACTGCGCTTGGATGTCGTGTTCGCTCAGCTCGGGGATCTGGTCCTCGAGGCGTTGGTACATCGCGGGGTTCTTCCGTACCGAGACCGCCAGGCGTTTCTTCCCTTCCGGCGTCAACGTCTTGTACTTCGGCGAGAGGAGGAGGCGCACTC
>DASH01000072.1 GCA_002503705.1 Candidatus Woesearchaeota archaeon UBA153
TGCTCGAGGAGGGAGGAGGAATCGTCGCCAATGAAAGATTTTCGTTTGACGACGCGTTCGCTGCCGCGATGCGCGACCTCGATAGGATTGAGCGCTCCCTCACGCGGTCCGTCGCGAAGCGACGGGGGTGGCGAGATTTTCTTCCGACACTTTCCCGGAAGCTCGCGTACACGACGAGCGCGACCGTGATGGGTGCGTACCTGACGTTCGCGAATTTTTATACGACAACGTACGGGACGGCGCATATGTCGCTGTCCACCCTGACGAGACGGTCCGTCGAGCTCCGCAAAGAGGCGCTCGGACGAAACGAGATGACGGTGCCGAAGAGCCTCGAGGAGCACCTCCGTGACGTCGAACTGAAGATCGGACAGCACCTCGTCGTCATCGACCCTTCACCCGACGCGCAGCTCGAGAACATCTACCGCGTCACGTTGGAAAAAGTGGAAACGTATAGAATCTCGACCGGGCGGAACCCGGGGCCGAAAGAACGACGAGGTGACAGCAAGACGCCGGAGAACCGCCGCGGCGAAGCGTTCTACATCCAATCCATCGAGAACACCCAAGACTGGATTGACGGTTTCGACAATGTGCGCGGCGCGTTCGGACCGTACGGCGCGCGCTTCGACACCCTCGACCGGAGACTGGCGCAGTACGGCAACAATCGCAGTCCGTTCTTGCTCCACGGCACGCATGAACCGCACAAAATCGGGACGCCGGCGAGCCACGGGTGCGTCCGCCACCGCAACGAAGACCTCCTCTCCATCGTCGAGCGCGGCATCGTCGCCGTCGGCACGCCAGTCATCATCAAAACAGGAATCCTGAACTGCGCGGCGTACGAGCCGTTGACGATGGACGTCACGTACGTCCCCTCAACCATCATCGAGAACCCTTCAGCATCGGAGAGCGCGGTCGACCGTTCCGGCGCGACCATCGTCCATTCAAGCCTGTACCGGGAAGTGTCGGAGCCGCGACGCCAGTCGACGACGGAACACCCGCTCTCTCGCCTGATGGTGGACCCATGAACGAGACGCCAGCCACTCACCGGACGCTCCGGATGCGCGCGTACGCGCTCGGCGTGAACGCGCTCACGAGAGAGCGGCGAGCGCTCCTCTCGAGCGAAGCGTACGCGACGCTCGCGAGAACGGTGAACGGTCGACGCTCAAGCGCTGTGAACGACGCGCTCACCGCAGCGTCGCGGTTCCTGCTCGACGGGCAGAGAATTGCCGGCTACGAGCTCGGCCTCGGCGAAAACGGGACCGCGCGACCACTCGAACGTCAAGAACAGCGTCGCCTGAACCATCTGCGCGGACTCCACGTCAAGGACGCTCATGAATCGGCAGAGCTCGCCGAGTACGAGCGGACGCTCACCCTCCTCCCCGTCGTCGAGAACGGAAACTTCTTCAAGAAAGCCACCGCTACACTTCGACGTCTCCTCACAACACCATTGTTCGCCTCCGCGAACGAAAACTGCCGTCAAGAAGCGCCTATCAAAACCAACGTCGAGAGTCCGACGTTCAACTCCTTGAATCCCGTCGCGCTCGAACGGCTCGCCGCGATGACGGTGACGAAAGCGTGGGAGTCCCAATCGGAGCCGACGTACGAGTCGAGCATCAACGTCGCGGGCCAACTCCTCCACTTGGACGCTGCAGAGGTCGAGTCGGGCCTGAAAGGGTACGTCGCGAACTTCACCCAGCATCGGCACGCCGGCGCGCGACCACTCCCCTTCTATCATGGTTCGCTCTTGCCGGCCGGCTCTTCGTTGGAGCGTGTCGCGGGCGACTATGTCGCCTCGATCGGTGATGCGAGAATCGCGGCGACGTTCCTGAACGATGAGATCTATCACGCGTACGGGTTGACGGTCACGAAACGAGACGTTGAACTCGCCGTCGAGCAAAACGCGCCGCGACGAAGAACGCTCGAGCGCATCGTCACAGCTGCGGTCAACCAGTACAACGAGCGCGTGGACGCGTACCGGAACGGCGACACGAAATCGTTGTACAACCTCTACGAGAAGGGCGCGGCCGCGCTTCGCATCGACGTGGACGTCTATCACGAAGCGTTGCGCGAGCACGTGCGGCAGAGCGTCAAGCGGTACGAGACGATCGATGAGAAGATTGCAGCGGCAGCGGTTGTGCGCGCGGCTGAACCCGGCGTTCAGGACCCTGAACCGAACGTCCCGAACCCCGTACTTCAACGTTTCGACCGTACGTTGTTGTCCGACCACGAATCCTATGCTCGCGAGGTCGTCGAAGCGTACCGGGGTGGCGGGGCTCACGGCAGGAAGACCTTAAAAGGAATCGCGGCTGAGCTGAGCGCGAAGTACGGGATGCGCGTGAGCGCGAGCACGGTCTCGAGGATTGCGCGTGAGTACTTGAACAAGGAGTCGAACGGCGCGAGCTACGTTTCGAACCGTGAGGACGCGAAACGGCAGTACGCTGCTAGAACGCCACGGTCCGGGAACAGACCCGCCTCCCAGTCGTCAGTTTTAAATAGGATTTGACGTTCTTGACGTGTTATAGGCCGTGGTCGCATACAGTCGCTTTGGCTCCTGTCGCGTCCACGTCCTTGGCGTGTAAAACAACTCATCCAGCCGTGGTCGCATAACTCGGTATTGCGCAAGCCTGGAAAGCTTGTCCCTTTGGGATTCCCGGTTCAAATCCGGGCCACGGCGTACTCGAACACGGTGTGTTCTCGTGGTCGTGGCCCGCGACTCCGAGTCTCGACGAGGTTGTCCGGGCCACGGCGTACTCGAACACGGAGTGTTCTCGTGGTCGTGGCCCGGGCTCCGAGACTCGGCGAGGTTGTCCGGGCCACGGCGTTCTTTCTTATTCCTTCTCTTTCATTAATGACGTGGATACCTCGTGGCTTTAGCCCGAGGAGGAATGCCGCCTTGGAGCAAGGTCAGATTTCGCGCCGATTCATGCAGGCGCGAAATTGTGATTAGCTGCGAGGGACGAGCAGCAACTCTCCGCGGCATTCCTCGGGCTTTACGACGAGATACCCTGGGCTTTAGCCCGGGGAGGTTCATTTCTCGTCGAGTTGTGGGAATGGCGGTTTGCCGTAGAAGTGTCCTTGATGGTGGGTGATGCCGTACGCTTCCAGTTCATTTCTCGCGTTGTCATTCTCGACGTGTTCTGCGATGATGACCGCTTTAGAACTGCTGGTTCCGAGGCACTTGCCGAGCGAGGTGAACCCGATCACCTTGTCGGAAGCGTCAGGGTCTTCGCCGAGTTTCCGGATGAGCTCTCCGTCAAGCTTGACGTACGAGATGGGGAACCCTTCGAGTTCGGTGATGTTGTGGTTGCCGTGAACGCTTCCGAAGTCGTCGATGATGATGCGGTGGCCGAGCCGGACGAGTTCTCGCGCGATGTACTCGGCGGTCTTCAAGTGGCCTTTGACGACTGTCTCGGTGATCTCAAAATAGATCTTGCTCGCGTCTATCGGTAGCTCTTTGGCGAGTGCGGCGATGTACGTGAGCCGTTCCGGCGTGTTGAAGGAGCTTGCTGAAAGGTTGACGGTGTACGGTCCGCCGTTCCGCGCGACCGCTTGGAACGCTTGGCGCAACACCCACTCTTCCACGGGTTTTATCGGTATTGTACCATTTAAGTTCGC
>DASH01000042.1:0-25049 GCA_002503705.1 Candidatus Woesearchaeota archaeon UBA153
CCATTCAGATGTCAGACATCAGTTATTACTATGATTCCTTCTCAACATCGACGCATGCTGCTCAACCGCCACCGTCCTTAAGGGCAAGCGATACAAACGAATAAAAGAATCGGGCGCGGAGGGGGTTGTCCCTCACGGGGAGGCGCCGCGCCCGCAATCAAACATGCGAAGAGCGAGCAGGACGGTGGCGGGCGGAGTCGAAGAGGAAAGATAGCGGCGGCGAGAGTCACAATGACAACTCTGCGCGCAACCGGCACGCTTTGCATTCGCCGCTCGCGCTCGGCTCGCCGCACGAGGCGCACGCCACCGTCGTCGATTCGGACGCGGGAAGCGTCTTCTTGACCTTGAGGAAGTGGCGCAGGACGCGCTCTTTCGTTCCGGGATGCGACCGTTCATATTCATTCAACGCATCGCGGATTCCGGCGCGATAGGCCTCGGCGACGTACGGGCACTCGACGAACTCAACGACTATTTCGTTCAAGAACGCGTAGACCATCACCTCCTTCTCCGTGCAGAAGGAGAGCGGCTTGACGCGCGGCACGAAACCCTGACCGCGGCTCGTCGTGCGCGGGCCGAGCCGCGTGAACAGTTCCGTGTTCGCGCGGCACAGGTTCATCAGCACGGCCTGCGCCTCGTCGTCGGCGTTATGCCCGGTCGCGAGCACGTCGAAACCCTTCGAGTATGTGTGGAGCAGGTATCTCCGGAACGTCCCGCACACCGTGCAGGGATGCTTTCCTTTCTTCATCATCTCGTCAAGCGTGAAATGAAATTCTTTCTTGAACGACGCGACGAGCAGGGGGATTTTCTTCTCCTGACAGAACGTTTCTAACCCTTTTCTGGTAACGGGACGATACCCGGCAATCCCTTCGTCGATCAAGAGCGCGGTGACGTCGTACCCGAACTTCTGCAGTACGAACAGCGTCGTCAAAGAATCTTTTCCGCCGGACGTGGCGACGACAATCTTGTCGCGCTTCGACAAGAGCGTGAAGTCGGCGATCGTCTTCTTGACTTTCCGCTCGAAATACGAGATGAAGTGCTCTGTGCAGAGCGCAGGGGTCGTGAAGACCGCTTCCTTCCGGCAACGAGCGCAGCGCATACGTGACGAGAAAGCGGGATGGGTTGAAAAGGGTTGCGGAACCGCCTATTGCGCCTCATTCGCGCCGCCGTCATCCTTCAGATTGTGCACGAGGACGCCGCCCGCATAATACGTGTGGCTCGGCACGGTCTCGAGGTTGTAGACGACGCTCTCGATTGGACCGGACGTGATGCTCGTGACTGGGACGAGCGCGCCGTCCGGAGCGTACAGCGTCTCGCCGACGACGAGTTCGCCCGCGGGAATCCAACCACTGCTCGTCTTGACGAGGTGTTCCGGCGTCACGAGGAGGACGTCGTTGATGCGCAACAGCGCGTATGGGCCTTCATGCACGAAGAGCGTCGTCACCGTGTTCGCGACACGAGCGCCAGACTCGTCCGCTCCAAAGACCTTGTCGCCGACGCGGATCTCCTCAATCGGTTTCGGAGAGCCGTCAGCCATCAAAACGCTCGCGCCAGCGGCGAAACAACCACCATCACCGCCGCCGGACGAGGACGCGACGCACGTGCCGACCGACGAGCCCGTCGGCTTGACGCACGTCTTCCCGTCGGTGCAGTCGTCAGTGCTCGCGCACCCGGACGCGTCCGGCGTCTGCGCGACGACCGTCGCGTTGCAGACGTACGCGCACGATGGCGAGACGCGGTCACCGCACGTGTAGTCAGCGTCATCGACGCTCCCGCCGGACGTGTTCGTCGGGCATTCCTCGATGACGCAGTTATTGTCGACGAGGTCGCCGCAGTTCTCCTCCGCGCCCGGAAAGACGCACTGCGGGCACGCGGTGTACGGAACAGTGCCGCACGGCGCGCCGACGCAGGAAACTTGAGCGCTCCCGTCAAAGATGCCGAAGACCGTCGCCGGGTCGGCATCGTAACAATCAAGAGGCTTGTCGTTGCACCCCGCGACCGGGTAGAACCCGTCGCCGTCCGCGTCAACGCATGACGGGATGCACGCGCTCTCGTCGATGGTGCACGCGGCAGTGCAGCGCACCGAACCTTGTCCGTTCGTACACGCGTGCAGGGTGCCGCCGCTCGGACCGAGGTCGCACGCCTCGCCGTACTGGAGCGTCCCGTCGCCGCACACCGTGGTGAAGTCTGTCGGCTCGCCCTGTGCGACGACGCGCAACGCCGTCGTCAACGCCCGCCACGCGTCAGCAGCAACGTTCTCGCCAGTGATGAGTTGCGTGTACCCGCCCGCGCGGTAGCTGCCGACCGCGGCCGCGAGGGGCTCGACGCTCGCCGCGAAGTTCTCGAAGAGGATCTCGACGTTCGCGCTGGAACGGCTCGCCTTGACGGCTGCGCGCGGGTTCGCGTCGTCAGTGAAGAAGTACGCGTTGGTGAACGCTCCCGTCGTCGCGGGGTTGACCGCGCCGCTCGTCGCGCCGCCGAAGAGGCCGGTGAAGAAGTCGATGACGCCGTCGAGAAGCCCGGCGTCGGTGAACGGGTTGGCGTCGTTGCTGAAGACGATCGTGCCGCTTTCAGGGTTCACGAAGACGGAGAGCGAACCGTACGTGCCGCCGGTGGCGAAGCTGCCGCACTTCACGTACGCGAACAAGTTGCTTGCCGGAGGGTTGTCGAGCTTCGCGTCGCATAACGTCGGCGCTGGCGGGCTTTGACTCGTGCTCGCGAAAGGAAAGTATTGTCTGAGGTTTTGCAGGAGAGTCGGGACGACACCCGTCGTCGCGTACTCTTCGTTGTAGACGAGGCCGACGGTGCGGACGTCGTCGTGCTGGAGGACGCACGCGCCGAGGACGAGCTCGCCCGCGCTTGTGAAGAGCGGCTCGCTGTTCGGCAAGACCTCGCTCGGAGGGCCGCACGCGAGGACGTACGCGCCATCGAGGTCTTGCAAGAGCGACGCGGCGAGGAAGGCGAGCCGCTCGTCAGGAGTCTCAACGCTCGGCGTCTCCTCCGACGGAGGCACGGAGGCGCTGCACGCGTACGTCGTCTCAGGAGTCGTCGTCTTCATCGCAGCGCCGGTCGAGTGGAAGGAGAGCGTCTCTCCACGGTAATTGCCATTGCTGAGGCGTCCTTGGAGCGTCCAGAGCGATGCCGTCTGGTCAAGGTACGAGTAGGTGCCGTCTTCGTTCCGTACTCGCAAGGGGGCGGACCCTGTCGTCGGCGAGACGCCGTCAATCGTGAAGCTCGTCTGGGGGATGTACCGGTACGTCTTCATGTTCTTGCTGTTCAATCTCGACTCGTACACGACCGAGTTCCCCTCGCCGCGGAACTCGGTGTTCTCCTTGACGTACGCGATGACCGCGTCAGGGTCCTCGCCCGGGTCGAGCGTGTCAGGGAAGCGCGACGGGTCGACGCGTTCGAACGCGACGAGACCGTGAATCGACGGGTCTTCGGGGAAGATGACCGCGCCGCCGCCGGTCTCAACCGAGTTGAAGACTGTCTTCGAAAGCGGGGCGTAGCGCTCGTTGAACGAGGAGAGTCCGGCGCCGCCGAGGAATTGCAGGGCGAACAACTGGTCGCCGGACGCGAGGAGCGCGATGCCGCGACGGTGGGACGCGCCCGCGACAGGATAGTTGATCGGACCCGTCACCGCGCCGCCACCAGCGGAGAAGAACGCTTCGCTCACGTACACGTGCGGTTCGCGGCACGAGTCGCCGCCGAGCTGGCCGAGAACGAGGTTTTTGGTCGTGAAGAGCCTGCTGCCGTCGTCGACCGCCGCGTCAGGGCCTGCCGCGTCGGAACGGTCGCTCGTGATGGTCGTGAAGAGGATGAACGCCGCGGGAGTTTCCGGAATTCGGAGCGAAGCCTTCACCGCATACCCGGTCTCGGGGAGGAATGACGCGTCGAAACCGTCGACGTCGAGAGTGCCGGCGAGGAGGTACTTGTCGTTCGTGAACGCGAACGCCTTCCCGTTCCACGATGAGAATGACGAGGAGTATTCGGGGAAGCTTTCCGTGATGACTAAGTTGTTCTCGCGCTCGTTGCGCAGCGCGAGGAGCGCGCCGTGCGCGCAATACCTGACGATGAGAAGACTCGGCTTGGTGAACGAGCCTTGCCCGTCAGAACTGAAGAGGAGCGCGTCCCAACCGAGCCACGCGCTCGCGCTCGGGTCGTACGGGTTGCTCGCGAACGTGGCGCCGCCGAGGACGCCGCCGTACGCGCCAGTGCCGAGCACGGCTTGGCGCGCGAAGAGCAAGTCCAAGTGCATCTCCGCCAAGACTTTGAGCTCGTCGTCCGAGGCTTGGTCGAGGAGCGCGGCGAGCGCGTCCACGATGGTCGCCATCGCCGTCGCGTCGTACGCCATCGCCCAACCCTTGTCGCCGCGCAAGCGCAGCTCGCTCTTCAGGTCCGTCGCGTGGTCGCCGTTCGCGAGGTAATCGGCGACGAGGCCGGCGAACCGTTCCGGCTCGCGCGCCTGAGGCGCCGGCGGGAGAGGCGGTTCGTAGTTCGCGAGGCGCGCTTCGATAGCGGCCTTGTTCGCCGCCGTCAACTCGCCGCCGTATTTCTTGAGCGTCCACGCGAGGAACAACGCCTCGCTGCCGTCACTCTTCGTCGTCGTGGTCGCGTCGTACGTGAACTCTTTCGCGAGGAGCTGGTTCGCCGCTTCGATGTCGGCCATCTTGCCGCTTGAAAGCTTGAAGAGCGCGGCCTCGTACCGGAGCGGCGCGCTCCCGTCGTGACTGAAGAGGAGGAGCGCGCGACCATTGTAAAAGAGATCGAGGTTGCTCTTGGCGGTCGAGAAACGACCATCGTATCCCGCGTCGCACACGTTTCGCTTGACGCACGGTTCGACGGCGAGAGCGAACGAGGAGAAGAGCGTGAGGAGGACGAGTACTGAAATGATGTTGAGAGCTGTGCGCGCCAAACCGAAGCCACCCTTTCCGAAGGGTTTCCCGACGCTCACGGTTTAAATAAGTTGTTGTTGGGGCGGCGTCAGTCTTGCTTCGATTTGGCCCGGTCCGCCTTCGTCCACGGCTTGAGGTGCGGATAGGCACCGAACATGCTCTTCGAGCCGAGCTCCTCGTCGAGAAATGCCTTGAGGGCGTCCAAGTCTTTCTTGTTCATATCGTAGTGATGAGTGTGGATTCCTACAGACTGTGCGCTCTTGACCGCGTCCTCGTTATGCTCGAAATAGACCGCTTGAGCCGGTTCTATCTCGAGGTGCTTCAGAAGCGTCTTGAAGTACTCCGGGTTTGTCTTCTCGGGCTCGTGTTTGAGTGTGAAGACTGGATACGGCATTTTGTCGAGGCCGAACCGTTGCATCTGTTCGTCATTGGCGTTCGTGAGGATGATTTTCTTGTTGGGATACGTGTCGAGGAGCTCGTGTATCGGCCGAGAGATTCCAGCATCCTTGATGACGAACGTGTTCACCGCATCGACGAGGATAATCTTCATGGTGGTGTCTTCGTTCGAAAGGGTATAAATGTTTTGCTGCGCTCGTGCCGTCTTCGTGCCGTTACCGTCCAGCTCACACTCGCGTGCTCGTTTGTCGGGCGACATTCCCCGGATGGGACATACTCGCTCTTGCTCGTAGGTCGCTCCGAGGCGTCGCGACCGTCCCCCCTTGTCGCCCGGATAGCCGCATCGTGGGTGTTCGCCCGTAAGACGGGACTTCGGAGAAGTCACGGATTCCGAACGTCGGTGAGGAAGGACGGTAACGTCGCGTGAAGCGAGAACTCTACCGTTGAAAAACTCGAAGAAAAAAGGTTGTTTGAAACGGTTTTACTCGACTTTCTTGAGGACTTCGATGAGCAAGTCGACGGCCTTGTTGACCTCGGCTTCGCTCTTCGTGCCGGTGCAGACGATCTTCCCGTTGCTGAACAGCAAGAACGTGGCCTTCGCCTGCATGAGCTTGTACACGAGTCCCGGGAACTGCTCCGGCTCGTATTCCGTGTTGTCGAGCTTCATGGCGAGCTTGTTCAGGTTCAAGTCCATCCCGATGCTGCCACTGGCCACGATATTCTGCACCGTGATCTTCGGCTTCACCGTGATCTCGACGTTGATCTTCTTCAAGCTCTGGATGATCTGCTGGATGGACTCTTCGACCTTGTCCAGGGATTTCGCGCCGGTGCAGACGACCTTGCCGCTCGAGAACACGAGGGCGCTCGTCTTCGGCTCCTTGATCCTGATGACCAGGCCGGGGAACTGTTCGGGATTGTACTCGGTGTTTGACAGGACGGCCGCCATCTTCTCGAGCGGGATGTCGTGCTCGAGGCTCGTGCTCACCACGATGTTGACGACGCGGATAGAACGGTCGCCGGGAACGACGGCCTTCTTCTCTTCCTTGACCGCTTTGACTGCTTTCTCCTTCGCCATGTTGATAAACCCCCTCTCGGTAAAGGACAAACCCCTTATAAACAGAGAAACGCGTGACGATTTATAAATGCTTTTATTTGTTGATGAAAATCTGTTTAAATGCGTTCTTAAAGGAGAACACCCCTCCCCCATTTCCTATGGAAAAACGTTTTATACGGCCTGAGGAGCTGTAAGCAGTGTTTAGAGGGTTCCATACGCAACAAGACCCCCCATGACTTCCTATGGAAAATAATTCTTCGACGGAAAAGAAAATTTTTACATTATTGAAAATAAATTACTGTTTGATTGAATATTAACAATATAGCAAATAATTTTAAAAAGAGAGAAAACTGATAATACAATATGGAAAATAATTATGAAAAATTAATAGTTCGTTTCCCCACAATAACTCATAAGAAGGAGTACGAATTCGCCGAGCCCATGGTCACCCTCTTCATCGAACGAGAGAAGCGCGCGGAGAAACTCGCGTACGACGGCAGCATCAGCGGGCTCCTCAACAAGTTCAAAATCAACCCTTCGACCGTCATCGTGGTGAAGAACAACGCAGTCGTCACGGAAGACGCGAACGTGAAAGGCGACGACGACGTCAAGGTTCTCAGCGTGATTAGCGGCGGATAGACAGGCAACGCCTCCTTCAGCGTCATCGCCGCCTTGGCACGATTGCCGGGCGCGAGTGTGACGCCTCGAGCGTCACGGTTGCGAGCGCCCGGGTATTGTCCGCACCGGAGGGAGGAGAAGAGGCCGCGGCGATGACGCTCGACCTCAGACGTCCTCCGTCTCAGCCGGAAATTCCACAGGAAACCATGGAGGCTTCACGCTTCCAGCACCACATTTCTTTTAAACAATCCCGCACTTCCCACTCGTGTGGAGTTAGGCGACCAGATCAAAGGGTTCCAAGAGTTCTTCCAAGCGGAGCGCTACGACGAACTCTTAGAGAGGGCGCGGACCGGCAAGCACCACCTCATCGTCGAGTTCGGCCAGCTCGCGCAGCACAACCCCGACCTCGCGGGGCTCTTGCTCGACCAGCCGGACGAGACGATCAAGGCGGCGGAGATGGCCGTCAAGGCGTTCGACCTGAAACTCGATGGCGAGTTCTACATCCGCTTCAAAGGGTTGCCGAAGACGCAGCACTCAATGATTCGCGACGTGCGCGCGCAACACCTGGAACGGTTCCTCCAGATCGAGGGCATCGTCCGCCAGAAGAGCGACGTGCGACCGCAAGTCACCAGCGCGCGCTTCGAGTGCCCGAGCTGCGGCAACATCATCCCCGTGCTCCAACTCGACCAGAAGTTCAAAGAGCCGTCCCGGTGCGGGTGCGGCCGGAAAGGGAAGTTCCACCTCTTGAGCAAGACCCTCGTCGACGCGCAAAAAATCGTGTTAGAAGAAATTCCGGAACAGCTCGAAGGCGGCGAGCAGCCGAAACGCCTCAACGTTTTCTTGAAGAACGACCTCGTCAGCCCGATGACGGACAAGCAGACGAACCCGGGCGCGAAAGTCGGCGTGACGGGCGTCATCAAGGAAGTCCCCGTCCCGCTGCCGCAAGGAGGCCAAAGCGTGCGCTACGACCTGATGCTCGAAGCGAACTTCATCGAGCCCCTCCAAGAAGATTACACGCAGATCCAGATCAGCCCGGAAGAGGAGGAGCGCATCGTGACGCTCTCGAAAGACCCCGCCGTCTTCGCGAAGCTCGTCGATAGCATCGCCCCCTCGATTTACGGGATGGAGAAGGCGAAAGAGGCGCTCGTCCTGCAACTCTTCGGCGGCGTGACGAAAGAGCGCGGCGCGGGCGACGCGAAGACTCGCGGCGACATCCACATCCTCCTCATCGGCGACCCGGGCGCGGGAAAGTCACAATTACTGAAGAGAATCAGCTACATCGCGCCGAAGGCGCGCTTCGTCAGCGGGAAGGGCGCGAGCGGCGCGGGACTCACCGCGAGCGTCGTCAAGGATGAGTTCCTGCGCGGGTGGGCTCTGGAAGCTGGCGCGTTGGTCCTCGCGAACCGCGGCATCTGCTGCATCGACGAGTTAGATAAAATGAGCCCAGAGGACCGGAGCGCGATGCATGAAGCACTCGAGCAGCAAACTGTCACGATCAGCAAGGCGAATATCCAAGCGACCTTACGTTCCGAGACGACCGTGCTCGCCGCCGCGAACCCGAAGTTCGGCCGTTTCGACCCGTACGAGCTGCTCGCGAAGCAGATTGACTTGCCGAGCACGCTCATCAACCGTTTCGACCTCATCTTCCCGGTGCGCGACTTGCCGAACCGCGAGAAGGACGAGGAGCTCGCCAGCTTCATCCTCAAGCTGCACCGGGAGAGCAAGGTGCGCGAAGGCGACCTCGAGCCGGAGTTCCTGCGCAAGTACATCAGCTACGCGAAGCAGCGCGTCAGGCCGCGCATCACGACCGAAGCGTTAGAAGAAATAAAGTCGTACTACATCAAGATGCGCGGGTCGGGAGGCGACGACCCGAACACGGTGAAGGCCATCCCGATCAGCGCGCGGCAGTTGGAAGCGCTCATCCGCCTCAGCGAAGCGAGCGCGAAAGCGCGATTGTCGGCAGAGGCGACGAAGCGCGACGCGAAGATCGCCATCGATCTGGTGCACCACTGCCTGAGCGCGATCGGCCTCGACCCGACGACGGGCAAGTTCGACATCGACCGCATCGCGACCGGCGTCACGGCCGCGCAGCGCAGCACGATCGCCGTCATCAAGGAGGTCGTCCTCGACCTCGAACAGGCCGTCGGCAAAGTCATCCCCGTCGAGGACATCATCCGCGAAGCGGAGATCAAAGGCATCGGCGAGGACCAGACGGTCGAAACGCTCGAGAAGCTCAAACGCGCGGGCGACCTGTTCTCGCCGAGACAAGGGTTCATCTCGCGCATCTAAGGTGAACGCACGTGCCAGCACTCACAGTACAGCCCCGGGCGGTCGCGCGGACCGCGAGCGTCAACGACCTCGTCACAGGGACGTATGTCGCGACGACGGACACGACGCCGAGCTATCTCGAGACTCCGCGCGGTCGAATCAGCCGCGCGTCCCTCATCGCGGTCATCGTCTCCAAGCCGAGCCAGAACGCCGTTATCCTCGACGACGGCACCGGCCGGATCGAGGCGCGCGCGTTCAACGACGCCGCGCTCTTCGAGCACCGCACCATTGGCGAGGTCGTCTTGCTCGTCGGAAAGCCGCGCGCGTACCAGAACGCCATCTACGTCGTCGCGGAGATCGCGAAGAAGCTCTCGCCAGGCTGGCTCGAGTATCGGAAAGCGGAACTCGCGGCAACCGCGGTGCAGGACGGAGCAGTAGTTGAACGAAACGATGACCGTCCCGGAACTCCTCGTAGTACGAAAATAACCAGTCTTGAGACAACCACTGCGATGAAGACGAAAACGACGGCTCCGACGACGGAGATGAGGAAATCAACGATGACAGGGACGATGACGGAGAAAAACACGACGAAGATGACGAAGCCGACGACGATGAAACCGACGGTGAACGTCCCGAAACCCGCGGCTGCAGAGGAGAACGTCGTCTCGCGAACAGACCGGATCCTGCAAATCATCCGCGATCTCGACGACGGTCAGGGCGCCTCGGTCGACGACGTCCTCATCGAGAGCGGGGGCGCGAAAGCGGAAACGATCCTGACGAACTTGCTCGCGGACGGGGAGATCTTCGAGATCAAGCCGGGCAGGGTGAAGGTGCTCGAATGAACACGCTCACCATCGTCCGCCACGGCGAGACGATCGAGAACACCCTCGACATCCTGCAAGGACAACAACCCGGAACGTTGAGTGAAAAAGGGTTCGCGCAGGCGCGACGCCTCGCGGAACGGCTCAAGGACGAGCGATTCCACCACATCTACACGAGCGACCTCTCCCGCGCGCTGATAACGGCAGAGATTGTCGCGCGCTACCACCCCTCGACCCCGTTCACCGTGACGCCATTCTTGCGCGAACGATACTTCGGCAGCCACGAAGGCATCAGCAACTGGCGCGCTCGTAAAGACGAGATAAAGAAACGTAACCCGTTCGACGGTGAAACGAAAACAGCGGTGACGGCGCGCGCGAAACAGTTCCTCGACGAACTCGAGCGCGACCACACCGACGCGCACCTCCTCCTCGTCGGCCACTACTTCATCAACCTCAGACTGTGCAGCGCGGCGATGAACGCGCCGATTGAAGAGCTCCAGAAGGCGCCGCACGCGGGGAACACGAGCGTCACGACGCTCCGCGTCGGTCGGGACCGGTACGAAATCCTCACCTACAACTGCACGCGACACTTAGACTAGATTCTGCTTTCTCTCAGAAGATCGCGGGCGTCACCCACACTTCGAGGACGCCGGCGAGGAAGAGGATGATGAGGCTGAGCAAGAGCAAATCCGCGCTGTCCAAGAGGATATGCTCGAACTTCTGCGTGCCGAAATCATGACGGATGGCCGCGATGCTGATGATGCCGCCCGCGAGTCCGGCGACGAAGTACGCCAGGATTTCCGGAATGCCGTGGATGGCGTACTTGAACAGCCCGAAACTGATGACGCTGAAGTAATGCCCCGCCTTCGCGAGGCCGACATGGTCCGCCGCGTACGCCAAGTTCGTCCGGATGAAATTGCCGATCGCGGCGCCGATCACGCTCCCGTTCCACGCGAGGATGAAAATCGCGCCCGCGCCGTACAGGAAGCTGAACAAGATGCAGAAGATGAGCACGCGAACGTTATTCAAGAAGACTTTCGTGAACGTGGAGAAGCCGTTGACGGCGAACCCGGTCGCGCCAGGATTGATCGTCTTGATCGTCGCGCCCTGCGTCTTGAAGACTATCGAGACGAGCGCGGGGCTCAAGACGACATACCAGAGGGCGAACGCCAATGTCATCCCGATGAAGAGAAAGACGAACGCCTCCAACGCCTTCCCGTGCTCCTTCAGCAGCCAGGACTCCTCCATCCCCTCCAAATCCTTCTCCTCTTCAAGGTTGATCGTGTTGAAGATGAGCGGGATGGCCGCCATCGACGTCAAGAAGACCATGACGAGACTGCTCTCCGTCTTGAAGACCCACAACGCGAGCAAGACGCCCACCGTGGCGTAGACGAACCCGAGAATCAGCATCTGCGCTGGCCGCTTCTCAGCGTTCACCGGCGTGATGAGCGACTCGAGCACCATACCCCACTCTTTGAAGAGGGGGTTATATAAAGGTTTTCTCGGCTGGTAAGGGGCAAGAAAAGACCATAGGGGTGTTGCCTTGGAGCCAGTTCAGATTTTGGCCCGATTCATGCAGGGCCAAAATCGCGATTTGCCGCGAGGGACGAGCGGTAATGCTCCGCAACACCCCTCTAACTAACGAACCCAAATCTTTATAACCGTCGACGCCTTGACGGGAAAGCATGGCGTTGTTCGAGAAAGCGTCGACGGTGCTGCCGGGGAAGACGCTCTACTTTCCGGGCTGTTTGGCGTCGGCGAAGCTCCCACGCGTCGTGAAAGCCCAGCAGGCATTGTTGCGAGAACTCGGCATCGAAACGATTGCGTTGCCCGAGCTCGAGTGCTGCGGCCACCCCGCGTGGCGGGCCGGCTATCGCGACACGTTCGACACGATCAAGCAACGCAACAAGGAAGTCCTGAAGAAGCACCGAATCGTGAAGATCATCACGGGGTGCCCGCACTGCGCGCTCACGTTCGCGAAAGAGTACGGCGTCGCGACCGAACACCTCTTGGAGACGGTCGGCCAGCACTTGGAGAAGGTGAAGAAAGCGGACTCTCGCACGGTGGACTACCACCACCCGTGCACGCTCTGCGCGCTCAACCTCGAACAGAAAGACGCGGTCAGGGTGTTGCGCCGCGCGAACGTCCACGTCGCGAACGAGACTGAAGAACAGAAGTGCTGCGGGAGCGTCGGCGATGATTTCGCCCGGAACGCCCCTGAAGCCGCGAGCGTGATCGCCGCGAGCCGCGTGAAAGCGTTCAAGACGGGCGTGGTCGTGACGAGCTGCCCATACTGCAACGTCCACCTCTCGCGGCACCACGCGAAAGTCCGTGACGTTGCCGAAATGCTGAACGAGGTCTGAAGGATGGAACGGACGCTCCGCCGGATGGTCGCTGAACACGACTACTTGGCGGACGAGGAGAGCGTCGCCGCGTACGCGTACGACGCCTCAGGATTGTATGGAAAGCCTTTACTGGTCCTCAAGCCGCGCCACGACGAGCAGCTCCGCCGGATTCTCATCCATGCAAACCAGTATCGCTTTTCCGTCGTCCCGCGAGGCGCGGGCACGGGCATACGGGGCGGAACCGTTCTGGAGAACAGCATCGTTCTCGACATGCGCGGCTATCGGAAGATTGAGAACCTCGACCGACAGTTGAACATGGTTGATGTGGGAGCGGGAGTAACCATTACTGAATTGAATACTGCGCTCGCGCCGTACGGACTCCGATTCCCATTAGTCCCGGAGAACGACCAAGCGACGATCGGCGGCTTGGCGGCGCAGAACCACGTGACGCCGGAGAGCATCTTGTACGGCGACTATCATAAATTGGTGACGCTCGTCGAGTGCTTCGACGGCCTCGGACGCCATTTGACGCTGAAAGACGACGCGGTCTCGACGATCATCGGCTGGGAGGGCGCGACCGGCATCATGACGAAGCTCCGCGTCAAGCTCTCCCCCGCGCGCCACAAGCGCACGGCGGACATCGTCGAGACGGACGACGTCAAGAGGGCGTTAGGAATCGCGAACAACAAGCGGGTGACGAAAGGCGTGACGCTGCTCGCGTACGTGAACCGGCACGCGGCGAAGCTCGCCGGCATCGGCGAGAAAGCAGCGCTCGTCATCGTGTACGCGAACGACGCAGGCGCGTACAAGGATGAAGCGCGAGTCGACGAAGTCGTGCGAAAAGTTCGCGAGCTCCCGTTGCGCGCGTGGCGCGACGGATTCACGTTCACGGAAGAGGCGATGCTCGCGCCGGAATCCGCGACCGAGTACGCCGCGTGGTGCGAGAAGAACAACGCGCCCTGGTACTGCATCCCGGGAATGGACATATACACCTCCTTCTTATCGTCGGAGAACGCCGCGAAGGCGTCCCGCGCGCAAATCGTCGCGTTCGGCGCGGTGCCGGTCGGCATCCATGGGTACGGCCGCGCGAAGAAAGGCTACGCGCCGGACGGCATCAAGCGACGCCTCGTCAAATTGAAAGAGGTACGTGATTACAACCTCGTGCTGAACCCGGGTGTTATTGCATAAGAATGGATTTGTGAACGAAAAACGACGACGAGAAGAACAACGACGCGATACGCGAACAGAGGTGAACGATACTGGCTGACGATACGAAGAAGCGACCGGACGCGACGGCGTGCATCCGTTGCGGCCTGTGCGCGAAAGGCGGGAGCGCGTTCACCGTCCTGCGGGACGAGCGCTACGCGCCGCGCAACGCGATGGTGCTCATCCAGACCGCGCGCGACACGCCGTTGTTGTTCTCGTTCCCGCTGAACGGCCTCGCCGAACAGCACTGCCCCTTGCGCATCGCGATGGACGACGCGGTCATCGCCGCGCGCGAACAGCTCGTCGAGAAAAACCTCGAGACGAGCGCAAATAAATCAGTGATTTCTAAACTGAACGGGAAGAAGAACCCGTATATGTGAAAAGAAACTCTTAAAGTACCCACTCATTCGACGCGAGTGGAGACACCGCGTGCATCATCTCAGCGTCGCGTCATAGCCAATCTCTAAGAAGTATTCCACGTCCTCACGCTGCCCAGGAGTCACATCGATTGGTTTGAAACTCGTCCAACCGAGCTGCCCGTATTCAATCGGTGCAAAGACGGCGAAAGGGTGTGTCGGGTCCTTCAACCCTGCATACATATCCTTCGTAATAGGAACTCTCCAAGAGATAACCTCCGGGCTTTGAACCTGAGAAGGGCGATTAATGGGATTTGCAACGAAATTGTCGATGGTCGCATACAAGAAGTTCAAAGCGGGCTCACTCTTTTTCCGAAAATTTTCCATATTCTTCCGACGGACTTCCGAGATTTCTTTTGAATCAATGGGTGCCATGCACGTTCACCTTCCTCATTGTGAGATAAAAATCAGTTTCTACTTCGCTTTCGCCAACGGCTTCATCTCTTTCCAGGCGAGCTGGAAGAGCGAGCTCAGCGCGGCGGAGAAGAACGGCGTGTTGATCCAGATGCCGACGTCGTACGTCGGGTGGACTTGGCTGTCGTCCATCAGCATGAACATGACTTCCTCGCCGTCCACGATGGTGAAGCGCGCGGTCACGTTCTTCATGTCGCGCACTTCCGCGAAATCAGCGAGCGATTCGGCAGCCGCCTTGTTCTTCACGTTCAGCGGCGCGGCAATCAGAATCTTCACGCCTCGTTCCGCCGCCTTCTTCAGCATGCGGCCGTGCGTGTCCATCTTGCGCGGCAGACCATCGGCCGTCGTAACGATGACGATAGATTCCTCGGCGCTCTTGAACATCAAGTCGAGCTGGTTGTACGCGTTCGCGCGGCCTTTCAGCGCGCCGGTCAGCTCGGTCGGGTCGACCAAGTCAACGCCTTTCGTGTGCAAGAGCTTGAGTTCGTCGATGATGTCTGTCTTCTTCAGTTCGTCGAGCGCCTTTGACTGCTTCTCCGCCTCGACAGTGATATTCTTCTTCACGCGTTCGAGGACCTCTTCGGGCGGCACGGCGATGTACTTGATCGGCTTGCCGATCTTCATCACGATGAAGCCCTTCTTTTCGAGGCTTTCGAGAACGTCATAGGAACGCGAGCGGGGCACGTTCGCGATGTCGCTGAGCTCGCCGGCGGTGCTGACGCCCCGGCTGAGGAGCGCGGTCCAGATCTTCGCTTCGTAGCTGTTGAGGCCGAAATCCTTGATTTTCTTGAGGAACTCGCTTTGCACAATCATGGTTTGGTCACCTGATGGCTGTAGGGTCGGGATGCCGGCCTGATTTAAATACTTTTTCTTTTTTCACTATTCAAGAGTAAAGACAATAACTCTTCTCTTGAAAACTATTTTTCACTCCTCCCCCTGGTTGCAGATGGAAATCATCGTCGAGAAAAATCTTCCCGTGTTGTTCTTTGTTCGAAGATCTCGACGTCGTTTGCGTTTCCTATTTTTGTTTTCTGTTTTGCGTTCTTTCCTTTTCTGTTCATTTTTCTTTTTTATTCCTTCTTTTCTGTTCATTTTTCTTCACCATATATATTAACTATATAGAAAGTTAATAGTTAGTTAAGTTAAGAGAAGAAAAACGAGAAAAACAGAAAGAACGCAGAAGACAAACGGAAGATTTTGAGACGACAAAAAGAAAAAAATAAAGAACCCTCACCCACCTCCATCCTCGAGTTCCACAGGAAACGAAGGGGTGTTTCCCATTCTTGAAAATAACAATTCTTACCTCGATTCTTCCCTCTCTCCTTTCCTCCATAAGAAACTTTAAATAACCCTCACTTCCTCTGGAAACTTCCTGATGGCGCGACTCACAAGTTTCTTCGAAGAGTTCCTCGAACGCGGCTCGATCTTCGCGAACAAGAAAGTCCTCCAGAGCAACTACATCCCTGACGAGATCGAGCACCGCGACGAGCAGATTGAAGCGATCGCGAACATCCTCGCGCCCGCCCTCCGCCTGGAACGGCCGAGCAACCTTTTCATCTACGGCAAGACCGGCACGGGCAAGACCCTCGCGGCGAGATACACGGCAGAGAAGATGGTCGGCGTGGCGAAAGAGCGCGGCATCAACCTCCAAATCTTCTACATCAACTGCAAACTGAAAAAGATCGCGGACACGGAGTACCGGCTCATCGCGGAGCTCGCGCGCCACCTCGGAAAGGCCATCCCCCCGACCGGCCTGCCGACAGACGAAGTCTACACTATCTTCTACCAAGCGCTCGACGCGAGACGACAAGTCGTCATCTTCATCCTCGACGAGGTGGACCAGCTCGTCAAGAAAGCAGGGGATGAGATCATCTACAACCTCACTCGGATCAACAGCGAGTTGAAGCAGAGCCAAGTGGCGATCATCGGCATCAGCAACGACCTCACCTTCTGCAACGACCTCGACCCGAGAGTCAAGAGCAGCCTCTCCGAAGAAGAGCTCGTCTTCCCCCCGTACAACGCCCTCCAAATCCAGACCATCTTGAAGAAACGGTGCGGCCTCGCGTTCAAAGAGACCGTCCTGGACGAAGGGGTCATCCCGAAATGCGCCGCGTACGCCGCGCGCGAGCACGGGGACGCTCGAAGGGCCTTGGAGCTCGTCCGCGTGGCGGGAGAGCTCGCGGAACGCGCCGGTGAACAAACAATCCTTTTGAAGCACTTGGATGAGGCGGAAGAGAAGATCGAACGCGACCGCTTCCTCGACGTGGTCCAACACCAGCCGAAACAGTTCCAAGCGACGCTCTACGCGGTCATCGCGGTCGCGCAGAGCGCGAAAGGCCCGGTCTTCACCGGCGAGATTTACGACACCTACAAGGATTTAGCCGGCAAGCTCGGGCTGCGGCCGCTCACGCAACGCCGCGTCAGCGACATCATCGCGGAACTGGACATGCTCGGCCTCATCAACGCGAAAGTCATCAGCAAGGGGCGTTTCGGCCGGACGCGCGAGATCGCGTTGAACATGCCGAAACAGCTCATCCCGAAGATCACGAACATTTTGAAGGAAGACTTAGGGGTTTAAACTCATAATGGCGGGGTGTTGCGGGGCATTGCCCTCCCTCCGGTCCGGGCGCCCCCCGTGCGCTCGCAACCGTGACGCTGCGGCGTCACACTCGCGCCCGGCAACAGACCCAAGGCAACACCCCCGACGTTGACGAGCGGGGAGGCAGATTCAAAGCGTTAAACCAATTCGGAGCCAGTCCCGGCGACTGCGCGCGGAGCGATACAGCCGAGGGCGAGGCGAGACCTCATGACAGACCAAGGTCGGGAAGAGCGGGAGAAGAAGATCCTCGAGTTCTTAGAGAAAGGAATCCTGCTCAGCCCGGACGTCGCGGATGACCTCGACGCGATGGAGACGCCGGAAAGCGGCGACGTCATGGTCGTGGACCGGGAGAACAAAGCGTTCCTCGACCGCGGCGTGGATTGGCAGCGGTTCGACGAGGCGAAAGTCCGTGAGGAGAAGACTGGCGACGGCCGCGAATACGCGAAGATGGCCGAGTTGGCCAAAGAAGGAGAGCTGGACAAGGAGCGTCGCGGCCTAAAGATTATCAGGAACTACACGAAGAAGAGCAAGAAGTACACGTACGAGGACTTCGTCAGCCACTTCCTCCAACGCTTCAAAGCGCTCTCCGCGATCCTCCGCCAGCGGCAAGAGCTCGCCGGCGCGACCGCATTGTCGAGAGTCGTGAAGCTGCCGCCGCGCGAACGCGCCAGCGTTATCGGCATGGTGAAGGAGAAGGCGACAACGAAGCACGGGAACACCATCATCACCATCGAGGACCAGACGGGCGAGCTGAAACTCCTCGTCACGACGAAGAAGCCCGAGCTCGCGGCGGCGGCCCGCGACGTCGTCTTCGACGAGGTGCTCGGCGCCGCCGGCGTGTTGGGCGACGGCATCCTCTTCGTGGACGCGCTGTACACGCCCGACATTCCCATGACGCACGAGACGAAGAAAGCGCCGAAAGAGGAGTACTTGGCTGTCATCGGCGACCCGCAGATCGGCAGCAAAGAGTTCCTCAAGAAGGACTTCGAGAAGATGCTCTCCTGGTTGAACGGCCAGACGGGGAGTGAGGAGCAGCGGCGCATCGCCAGCCTCGTCACCTACGTCGTCGTCAACGGCGACCTCGTCGAAGGCGTCGGCGTCTATCCAGGCCAGGAGAACGACCTTGAGATCAAGGATATCAAGGAGCAGTACGCGGCCTTCGCCGCCTACTTGCGTCGTATCCCGAGTCAGATCCAGATTATCATCATCCCAGGCAACCACGACGCGGGGCGCATCGCCGAACCGCAACCCGCCATCTACAAGGACTACGCTCCTGACTTGTACGCGATGGAGAACGTGACGTTGCTCAGCAGCCCGAGCACGCTCATGGTGGCCGTCGACCTCGCCGCCGGCTTTCCCGGCCTGGAACTCCTCCTCTACCACGGGTACAGCCTGCCGTACTACGCGGACAACGTCCCGTCCATCCGTGAGCGCGGCGGCCAGAAACGGTCAGAACTCATCATGAAGTTCCTCCTGCAACGCCGCCACCTCGCGCCGAGCCACACGAGCAACACGTACGTTCCAGACCCGGAAGAGGACCCGTTGACGATTGAACGCGTCCCCGACCTCTTCATCACCGGTCACATTCATCGCGTCGCGAGCGCCTCGTACCGCGGCGTCACCATGGTGAACGCGAGCACGTGGGGCGATATCACGGAAGACCAGGAGAAGCGCGGTCTCGAACCGCAACCCGCCAGGCTCCCGCTCATCAACTTGCAGACGCGAGACGTGAAGATCATCAACTTCTACTCTGGAACTGGCAAGGCGCAGCAGCGAGGGGTGAAACCATGAGCTCTCTGACGCCGAGCCCCGCGCCGAACGCCCCCTTGGCGAACCCCTCACCCCTCGCCTCTCCTCCGGAGAGGAAAGAGAGCACTTTTCCTGAGTGTTCACCCGCCATGGCGGCGTACTTCACCAAGCTCCAAAAAGGGGTGGATGAGGCCCACGCGATCGCGCAACGCGCCCGCGCGCTCGGTTTCGACCCTGATGTCAAGGTCGAGGTCGAGCTCGCGTCCAACCTCGCCGAGCGTGTCATCGGTCTCATCAGCATCGTGGCGCCGCAAGTCAAAGGGAGCGGCGTCGTCGAACGCATCCTCGAGCTGGAGGCGCAGTACGGCAAGCTCGACTGGCGCGTCGCCTTCCAGATAGCCTTAGAGGTCGCTCAGCAGAAGTACTGCTCGTTCGCGACGCAGGTCGAGGCGATCGAGGTCGGCATCAGGATGGGGTTCGCGTACGTCACCGTCGGCGTCGTCAGCTCGCCGTTGGAAGGGTTCACCAAGCTTGAGTTGAAGAAGCGGAACGACGGGAAGGGGGAGTACTTCTCACTCTGGTACGCCGGCCCCATCCGGAACGCGGGCGGCACGGCGGCGGCGGTCAGCGTCTTAATCGCGGACTACGTCAGGGTCCGCCTCGGCTTCGCCACGTACGACCCGACGGAACAGGAGATTCGACGGTGCCACGCCGAACTCGAGGATTATCACACGTTCGTCACGAACTTGCAATACACGCCGAGCGTCGAAGAGACGGAGTTCCTCCTTGAACACTTGCCTATCGAGATTGACGGCGACGAGAGCGAGGATCGGGAAGTCAGCAATATCAACCTGAAAGACTTGCCGCGCATCAAGGCGAACAAGCTGCGGAGCGGGTATTGCCTCCTCCACAGCAGCTGCATCCCCCTCAAGGCGCCGAAGTTGTGGGCGAAACTGGAGAAGTGGGGGAAAGAGTTCGCTCTGGAGCACTGGAGCTTCCTGAAAGAGTTCGTCGCCTTGCAGAAGCGGATGAAGGCGAAGGGCAAGACGGAAGCGAGCGCGGGGTTGAAGCCAGACTATACGTACATCCACGACCTCGTCGCCGGCCGTCCGGTCTTCGGCCACCCTCTCCGCCCGGGTGGTTGGCGCCTTCGTTATGGCCGCAGTCGCGCTTCAGGATACTCGGGCCAAGCGGTCCACCCGGCCTCCATGGCGGTCCTGCTCGGCTTCCTCGCGACCGGCACCCAGTTGAAAGTCGAACGCCCCGGCAAGGCGGCCGCGTTCACGCCCTGCGACACGCTCGAAGGCCCGGTCGTCAAGCTGCGCGACGGGAGCGTCAAGCGGGTCAAGACTGAAGAGGAGGCGCGCAAGCTCTCACCCAACGTCTCAGAAATCCTCTACTTGGGCGACGTCCTCGTGAATTACGGCGACTTCTTCGACCGGGCGCACCCCCTCGTCCCCGTCGGCTACTGCCCGGAATGGTGGGCGGCAGAACTCGAGAAGGCCGCCATGGAGCTCAACGCCATCCTCGACCTTGAGAAGCTCCACGTCCTGACTGGCGTTGAGAAGGAGCGTCTTGAGTTGTACTTGAAAGAACCGTTGAAGAACACCCCTTCCTTCTCTGAATCGGCGCGGATCGCGAAGGCGACGAAAACACCATTGCACCCGAACCACTCGCTCTACTGGCGCCTCCTCACGAAAGAGGACCTCACCGCGCTCCTGAAAGCGTTGCGTCGCTCGACGCGTGAAGAAGGCCGGCTCGTCCTCCCGTTCAACGCGCTCAACCCCGACGCTGCCGCGGCGAAACACGCGTTGGAGACGCTCGCCGTCGACCACTCGCTCGTCGAGCAGGAACATATCGTTTTGGAGCGAGAACACGTCCGTCAACTCCTCTTCCCGCTCGGCCTGGACGAGACGACGCGCGAACGCTTCCCCGCCGCCATCGACGAGCTCTTCGTCGTGCTTGGCGCGCAGGGCGCGGAGACCAACACCTTAGACTTCATCAACACGCAGTCGCCAGTCGCGCTGCGAGACACGTCAGGCACGTTCATCGGCTCGCGCATGGGGCGGCCGGAGAAGGCGAAGATGCGCAAGATGACGGGGAGTCCGCACACGCTCTTCCCGATCGGCGAGGAAGGCGGCAGGCTGCGCAGCTTCCAATCAGCCCTTGAAGCGGGCAAGGTGACGAGCGCGTTCCCCGTCTGCTACTGTCCAGTCTGCAAGCGCGAAACCCCCTTCTTCCGCTGTGAAGGATGCGGAGGCATGACGGCACGGCTCAAGCACTGCCCGACGTGCGGCATCGTGAAGGAGTGTCCGCACGACGCCGTGCCGAGCACCGTCCGCGCCATCGAGATCAAGCGCGTCTTCAACGACTGCCTGAAAATCTTGAACACGACGATCTACCCGGACCTCATCAAGGGGGTTCGCGGCACGTCGAACCACGAGCACATCCCCGAACACATGCTGAAAGGCATCCTGCGCGCCAAGCACGAGCTCGCGGTGAACAAGGACGGCACGATACGGTACGACGCTTCCGAGATCACGCTGACGCACTTCAAGCCGAAAGAGGTCTCCGCGAGCGTGGAGAAGCTCCGCAGTCTCGGGTACGACGTGGACGTCCGCGGCGACCCTTTGATGCACGAAGAGCAAGTCCTCGAGCTGAAGCCGCAAGACCTCGTCTTGCCGTGCTGCCCGGAGAACCCTGAAGAGCCGGCGGACAAAATCTTCCTGCGCGCCGCCGCCTTCGTGGATGAGTTGTTAGAGAAGGTCTACCAACAGCCCGCGTTCTTCCACGCGAAGAGCAGGGATGATCTGATTGGGCAGCTCATGATTGGCCTGGCGCCGCACACCTCCGCCGGAATCCTCGGCCGGATCGTCGGGTTCTCGAAGACGCAAGGGTTCATGGCGCACCCGTACTTCCACGCCGCCATGAGACGTGACTGCGACGGGGATGAGGGCTGCTTCCTCCTCTTGATGGACGCGTTCCTGAACTTCTCCCGCAAGTACTTGCCCGAAAGTAGAGGGAGCACGATGGATGCGCCCCTCGTCTTGACGTCCATCTTGGCGCCCGCCGAGGTGGACGACATGGTCTTCCACGTCGACACGCCGTGGCGCTACCCGCTTGAACTCTACGAGGCGGCGCTGCTGCAGAAGAAGCCGTGGGAGGTCTCCGTGCCGCAGATTAAAGACGTCTTGGAAACGCCCGCGCAGTATGAAGGGATGGGGTACACGCACGAGACGACCGACCTGAACGCCGGCGTCAGGTGTAGCGCGTACAAGTTGCTCCCGTCGATGGAGGAGAAGCTCCTCGGCCAGATGGAGCTCGCGGTGAAGATCCGCGCCGTTGATGCGAGCGATGTCGCGCGCCTCGTCATCGAGAAGCACTTCATCAGGGACACGAAGGGTAACTTGCGAAAGTTCAGCCAGCAAGAGTGCCGGTGCGTCGCGTGCAATGAGAAATA
Organism: Candidatus Woesearchaeota archaeon UBA153; assembly: GCA_002503705.1. Taxonomy (GTDB): domain Archaea; phylum Nanobdellota; class Nanobdellia; order Woesearchaeales; family UBA525; genus UBA153. The sequence goes on from DASH01000042.1 coordinate 22,239, forward strand.
CCGCCGCCCCCCCTTGCGCGGGCACTGTACGTCGTGCGGCGGCAGGGTCATCTTCACCATCAGCGAAGGCAGCGTCGTCAAGTATCTCGAGCCGAGCATCAGCCTGGCGAACAAGTTCAACGTGCCGACGTACTTGAAGCAAGACTTGGAACTGACGAAGCGCAGAATCGAGTCGATGTTCGGCAAGGACGCTGAAATACAAGAAGGCCTGGGAAAGTGGTTCGGTTAGCGGCTTCCTGACGCGACGAGTTCTATCTTGCGTTCTCCGGTCTTCCGATTCTGTTTTCCAACTCGGTATTCTTGTCTCGGTGCGTGCGCCCTTCCCGAGCTGATGATGTGCTCAGGGTAGTATGGCGGTTTTCCTATCTCTTTGAAGACTCGCTGGTAGATGTTGAAAGAGAGCTTCTCTTCCGCGAGCGTGTTGTTGTCGAGCCGATTGAGGAGGAGGAGGATGATGAAGACTGTTGAGAAGAATACCGTCATGAGTGACGAGAGGAACGTCACGTCCCTGTTCACGTAGATGAGGATGATGTCAGGATGGTGAGCGTGAGCATCACCAACCAATCGAGCGAGCTCATGATGCGACGGGCGGTGAGGTCGAACTCTTGGCGCATCCGGGTGAGGCTCCGTCGCAATTCAAGGATGTGCGCGTAGATGTTCGTGTCTTTCTTCCGAATCTTGTCCGTCACTCGGAGGATGTTGTTGAACTCCTGCCACGTATCCTCGACCGAGTCCATGAGCTCATAATCGAACGAGGTGATGAGGTACGCGTCAATCTTGTCGTTCAGTTCCCGTGAGAGTTTCGGTATCGCTGATTGGATGGTCTGGCTCAACGCTATCAACGTTCCCGTCTCCTCCGCCACCAACTCCTGGAGTTTGGAATAGTTCGTCAGCGTCGCGGCGATGTAGAAGCCGGAGAGGATGGCGAACAGGAGAGTCGAGACGACGAGAAGGTTGTCGTTCTGTACCAGGCCTGTTTTCGTCGGGACGATGAAGAGGAGCGCTGTAAAACAGGCGAAGGCGAAGCTGATTTCGGCCCAGAGCGTCACTTTGCGTTTCACGTTGCCTCTCTTCTTTCAGAACCGCGATTAAAAAAGGTTGTGTTTCTCAGTCTCGACGCGTCACGCACTCGTCACGTGAACGCGATGATCTGGAAGCCGTGTTTCTCGACGTCCTCTTTCGACCAGAACGTCTGGTTTTTTGTCTTGCCCACGTACGTCACCTTCTTCTCGAGAACGCGCCCCGTATATGCTTTCGTCGCGGGGTCCCATTCGCGCAGGACGAGGACGTCGCCGGCTTTGCAGGGGAAGTCAGCGAGTCGCAGCTCGTACGTCTTCTCGCCATCAAGGACTTTCTGGAAGAATTCAGGCCAGATTTTCTTCTCGATCCGCATCTCAGATCCTGCTCTTCACCGGGTTGCGCGCGCCGCACGCCTGGCAGGTCATGATGATCGCCGAGCCCTCTTTTGAGAGTTTCGTCTCCGGTTTGCCGCAGCTCTTGCAGAAGACGAACTCGTCGGCGTACTGGACGATCTTCTCGTTCAATTTGGCGGCGTTCATCTTCGTGCCGAAGACGACGGATTGCTTGATGATCTCGCCGGGCGTGGCGAGCTCTTTCTGGACGTACTTGAGCAGGTGTTCCGGCTTCCGGTCGAGCGCTTTCGCGATCTCAAACCAGTTGTTGATAATCGTCTGCACGCCTTGGAGGTGCCCTTTCACTTTCGGCACTTGGAACCGCTCGGTCGAGACTCCCTCGTCCGGCAGCTGCTCCTTCGCGCGGTCCAGCAACGCTTCGTACTCCATGAGAGGGGAGAGTTCCACGGGACTTTTTAAAGTATGCGGCGTCGAGAAGGTGAGCAATTATATACTCTCCCTCCTTTCCGCGTCGCATGTCCTGGTATCGTCTTGTCGGCACGTCGCACGTCGCGACGCAATCGGCCAAGCTCGTCAAGCAGGCCTTCGAAGAGTTCCAGCCGAACGTGGTGGCGATCGAGCTCGACCGGAACCGGCTGCAAGCCCTCCTCGAGGAGCGCGCGACCAAAGGGAAGCGAAAGCGTTCGTCGTTCTTCGCGCTCAGCCGAGTGGTCGGCGTCAAGGCTGCCTTGTTCGCACTCATCGCCGGCATGCTGCAACGCAAGCTCGCGACGAAGATGGACCTCGTGCCGGGCGCGGAGATGCTCGTCGGGCATGATGAGGCGCGTCGTCGCCGCCTTCCCCTTCTCTTAGCGGACCAGGATTTGCGCATCACCCTCCATCGTCTCAACAATGCGATGGGATGGCCGGAGTTCAAGCAGTTCTTGAAGGACTTCTGGTGTAGCATCTTCAAGCGGGAGACCGTCCAGTTCGACTTGCGCGACGTCCCGGACGACAAGGTCGTCGAACAGCTCTTAACGATGGTCCGTCAGCGCTACCCGCGGCCGTACAAGGTCTTGGTCTCTGAGCGGAACGCGCACATGGCGCGCGTCCTGCTCGCGCACCACCGCGTAGCGCCCGACGACAAGATTCTCGTCGTCATCGGCGCAGGGCACGGCGCTGGGTTGCGCGCGTTGTTGGAGACGGCGACGCAGACTCTTTAGACGTATCGCCGAGCACGGGTCGGTCGCTCAGAACGTGAGCGTCGAGCATCGCTCGACTGCGCTGGCGCGGCGCGGGTTTTCTCGTTGTCGTCCGTCGTGATTTCTTCGTCCGTCGTGAGTTTCTCGTCCGGGACTGTCATCGCGGACGGCGATTGACTTCGAGAAGGGGTTCTTGCCGCGCCAGCCTCCAACCTGCCTGTGGCGGGCCCTCGACCGGCTCTTAGGCAAATGGATGG
>DASH01000042.1:25147-103246 GCA_002503705.1 Candidatus Woesearchaeota archaeon UBA153
CCGTCCAACAAGCGATGACGCGAACGGCTGGCGACCACGCGAAAGCGATTTGCCTAAGAGCCCACTCGACCGGAAATGTTAAATACGCGTGAATCAAAGGTTCGTTGCGAGGGACTCCGTGGCACAGCAACTACCTCGACTGGTCATCGCGCCGGGCAAAGACGCGACGATGCGGTACGCGACCCGTCTTGCCGCGCCGGACCCGTTCCTTCTTCTCGATGACGGCAAGCGCCGTCACGTTCTCGTTTCTCGTCTCGAGTACGGTCTCGCGCGCAAGATCCTCGCGAAGAGCCCGAAACACAAGGTCGTCCTCTTCGACCCGTACTATGACGCGGTCAAGCGAGAGCTCGCGAAGCGCGGCGAGAAGGGGAAGGTCCGTCGTCGTCACGTCCTCGCGCTCATCGCGGCGATGTACCTTCGTGAGAAGAAAATCCGGAAGGTCGTCATGCCGCCGAACGCGTGGGCCGCGCACGTCGAGACGCTGCGCGAGCACGGCATCCATGTCGAGCTCGGCACCAAGCGGTTCTACCCGGAACGGGCGGTCAAGACCGCGCGCGAGTTGAAAGAAATCATCGCGGTCGGCCGCGCCACCGTCGCCGCCCTCGATTGTTGCATGAAAATCTTGCGCTCGAGCCGGCCGAACGCGAAAGGGGAACTCGTGTACCGCGGCGCGCGCGTCACCTCCGAGTCGCTCAAGCGCGCCGCGCGCCACGTTCTCCTCGAGCGCGAGTGCGAAGCGCCCGAACTCATCCTCAGCCACGGGCTCCAGACGAGGTTTCCGCACGAGCTTGGCAGCGGCGCGATCAAGGCGGGCGAGCCAGTGCTGTTCGACTTCTTCGCGAAGAGCATGACGAGCGGGTACTGGTTCGACATGAGCCGCACGGTCGTCGTCGGCAAGCCGTCGAATGAATACCGGCGGCTGTGGCGTGCGGTGAAAGAGGCGCAGGACGCCGCGTTGAGGAAAATTCGACCCGGCACGCGATGCGGCGCGCTCAACCAGGCGATTGACGACGTCTTCAAGAAGCGCCGCTACGCGACGACGGACGAAGAAGGGTTTTTGCACAGCGCCGGCCACGGCCTCGGCCTGGAGATTCACGAAGCGCCCACCGTCGGGAACGGGAGCAAGGACGTCCTGAAGGCGGGCATGGTCATCACGATCGAACCCGGCTTGTATTACAAAAAAATCGGAGGTGCACGGCTCGAGAACACACTCTTCGTGACGAAGAACGGCTATAGGGACTTGACGCGATACCCGCGGAGGATGACGCCATGAACCCGGAGACCATCGAGCTTCTTTGGGAGACGATCGAGCAGGAACAGGACCTCTTGACCATCGTCGAGGGGAAGAACGACAAGCGCGCGCTCGAACGCCTCGGCTTCCGCAACATCAGAACCCTCGACCGTCCGCTCTACCGGATCATCGAGGAGATTGACGGCGACGAGGTCGCGATTCTCACCGACCTGGACTCGCACGGCCAAGGGCTGTACAAGTATTTCTACCATGAATGCGCGCGCCGCGGCATCAAGGTGAACAACCGCGTGCGGCAACTCCTGCACTTCACCGACCTGCGCCAGATCGAAGGGCTGGCGAACTACCTGGAACGGCTCACGCCGATACAGACGCAGTAGTCATCGTCCACATTTCCCGCGGACATACGCTGCTCCAGAGCACGCTGTCGACCTTGCACGGCAGATTTCTCAGAACGCCTTCTTCAGCTCCTCGAGGCGGCGCAGCGCCTCGTCGGCGGCGTAGCCGCCATTGCCGTACAATCGCGTCAGCTCGAGGAGCGCCAAGAATTTCGTGTTGCGCAAGAGGATGACGCGGACGGGGAAGGGGAGGCGCGCGTGCTTGATCGCGGTGACGAGCGCGTCGAACTCGAAACTCGCGGAGAGGCCGAACATCGCCGCGTAGAGCGAGCGCAGCTTCCCTCGGGTCGCGTCGCGCAACGCCTCTTCCGGCACGCGTCCTCGCAACGAGCCGATCTCGTACTGCGCTTGCTTGACGAGGTCGCCGTACTCTTCGTGACGGTGGACGCGGAAGTGCTTCGCGAACGAGTTCCACCCGAGGAGGAGCGAGTACGTGAGCGAGTCCTCATAGAAGAAGTGGATGGTCTTGCCGTGCGTGACGAGGAAGACGAGCCGCGACGCGTACACGGCGCGCGCCAAGTAGCCCGCGAAGAGCAAGACGAGGAGGAGCAGCGCGATGACGACCCCTTTGATGACGCCTGGCTTGTAGTCGCTCCACGCGCACGGCCTGCACGGTCCGTCGCAATCCACGAGCCGTTCCCCCTGGTTTTTCACGTTGTCGTTGCAGGTTGGGCATGCGTCGCAGGGTCCGCCGCAGTCTGTTTTCTCTTCTCCTTGGTTCTGTTCGCCGTCGTTGCAGGTTGGGCACGCGTCGCAGGGTCCGCCGCAGTCGACGCCGGTCTCTTTTCCGTTCTTCACGCCGTCCTCGCACGTCACGCCGACGCAGATGCCGCGGAGACACACGGCGCTCTCGCACTCGCCGTTGTTCCGGCACCGCATCCCGTCGCCGCACGCCTCGCACACGCCGCCGCAATCGAGATCGCTCTCGTCCTGGTTCTTGACGCCGTCGTTGCAGGTTGGGCATGCGTCGCAGGGTCCGCCGCAGTCTGTTTTCTCTTCTCCTTGGTTCTGTTCGCCGTCGTTGCAGGTTGGGCACGCGTCGCAGGGTCCGCCGCAGTCGACGCCGGTCTCTTTTCCGTTCTTCACGCCGTCCTCGCACGTCGCGTCCGGCTCGCACGCCTGCATCGTCGCCGGCTTCTCCGTCTCGTTCGCGCACGGAGTCAACGGTATGCAGACGCGTTCCTGATACCCGGGGAAGATGCACTCGCCCCAATCGGTGCAATCCCAACGCGGGACGCACGCTGGTTCGTCGCACGCGCCGCAGTCCTTCGGGCAGGAAGCGCACTCTTCCGGCGCGATGCAGATCATGTCGCCGCAATAGTTGTTGCGGACGCCGACAACCGTCTCGTTCAGGACCGTGTACTTGACGTTCCGGCTCGTGACGGTCGCGCCGCTCGAATCGGTCGCGGTGTACGCGTGATAGACGACGCCGGGCTCGCCCGCCTTCAGCGTGAACAACTCTCCCTCGATGCTCGGCGTGACCGTTGCCCGAGTCATCTTCGTTTCCGGCCTCGGTCCCGTCTCCTCGAGCGTGAACGTCAAGACGCCACGGTCAGGGTCGAAGAAGTACAGGCTGAGGTTGAGCGTGAACGTCCCGCCGCGCGGCAGGGTGACGTCGATGAACTCCGTCACTTGGACTGGCGCCCGGTTGACATTCGCGACGCTCACGTTCCACACGCGCACCGTCGTCAATCCTTCCCGGCTCGTCGCTCGCAGTTCGAGCGTGTGCAGGCCCCCCGCGTTGAAATCTGGATAATACAGGTATGACTCGTTCTCCTTGGCGACGTCAACGCCGTCGAGGCGCCACGTGATTGTCGCGTTCTCTGTTTTCGCGGTGAAGAGGAACGGCCTCCCTTCTCGCGCGGTGACGACGCCGGGCGCGGGCGTCGTCGTCACAATCGGCGGGTGGCGGATCGCGTACTCCGCGACGCTCGTCGCGACGCACCCTCGCGGGGTGACCGCGTAGAAGAGGATTCTCGCGGTCGACGTCGTCGTTCCCGTCGGGGTGAACGTGAACGCTCCCGTCGTCTCGTCGAACGCGAAGCCCGGCACGCTGTCGCCGATGAACGTGGCGCCGAGCGTCGCGTCGCTCGTCGTCGTGAACGTGCCGTTCAGCGTGTGGTCGAGCCCGATAACGCTCGTCGCGGGTTCGAGCGCGATTTTCGGCGCGTCCGCCGGGCCGCAGTACGCGGTCGTCACGGTCGCGACGAGAAGTGTGACGAGGAGACTGAGAATCAGGACGTTGACACTCTTCCGCACGCGCACGCTCACCTCACTAGCCCTCTCTGGAGCAGTCGTTATAAAAATGTGACGAACGGCTCCTCATCGTCGCAGCATTTCGTTCCCGTTTTTGTCTGGACGCAGTCCAGTCCCGTGCTGGCGCGGCAAAAGTCATAGTTGTTCTCAGTCGTACGGACGTACTCGCGAGAACTTTAACGAGAAAAACCGGGCCGCGCCAGCCGAAACCCGCCGTGGCGGGCGTTCATCGTGCAAAGCATCAGTCGCGACCATCTCACCGATGCTCTTCGGCTCTTAGGCAAATCGCTTTCGCGTGGTCGCCAGCAGTTCGCGTCATCGCTTGTTGGACGGCGAGGGCTGCGTTCCCGTGGTCACGGCGACGGAACGTCGCCGGGAAGTTGGGGATGGTTCCCTCCCCAACTGGAGCGACCCCTCGCAACGCCCTCGCTTGCGGCTCTGCTGACGCTCGCCTGACGCTGGCGACCATCCATTTGCCTAAGAGCCATGCTCTTCGCAACCTATTTAAACCGTGAAGGCGGTGGGGGAGACGCATGGTCGGCTTCGTCTACCATTTACGGCGTTACTTCTTCCTCGCGAAGGAAGAGTGGCTCGGCGTCCTCATCACCGCGCTGTTCGCGGGCTTCGCGCTCAGCTTCCGCAACTGGGGCGGCGAGACGTTCGACCTCCTCCTCGGCTTGAAGAATTACGGCATCGAGGTCGTCGCGTTCTTCCTCCTCTTCCTCCTCCACCTCTCCGCGCAGAAGGCGGTCGGCGTCTACTACGGCATCAAAGTCGTGTATGATAAGTACTTGCTCGGCCTCATGATCGGGTTGTTCGTCACCTTCCTCAGCTTCGGCTATTGGCCGTTGTTCGTGACCGGGACTCTCGCCTTCACCGCAATCCCGAACCTGCGCGTCGGCAAGTTCCGCGCGACGCTGCCGAAGAAATGGGAGATCGCCCTCATCGCCGCCGCCGGGCCGTTGGCCTCGTTGCTCGCCATGGTGCCGTTGAACGCGTTGCACATCGGGACTGGCTTGCCGTTCTTCCACCACTTAATCGGCGTCTGCGCGCTCATCGCGATCTACTCGATGCTGCCCATTCCCGTCTTGCCGACGGCGAACCCGTACGCCGTCTACATGAGCAGGATTGAGGTGTTGGAAGGCAACCTGCCCGGGTTCGACGTCTTCTACCACTCCGCCGGCATCTACTGCTTGCTCGTCGGGTTCCTCATCGTCTTCTCCGCGATCGCGTGGTTCTTCAGCCCGAGCACGTGGGCGTTGCTCATCGCGATCATTCTCGGCTGGTGGGCGATGCACTTGTACGCGAAGACGATCGCGGAACACCGGAACTGGTAGTGTTGTGTCTTGAACGCTCTGCATTGTCGCCGTGTTCCCGCCCTTCAGTCTCACTCGTCGAGCCTTTCCCACGACACGTCGAGCGGCCGGTGACCGCGCGAAAGCGAATTCTCACAAAGCCCTTCAGACCAGGCTGTAGAGTCCTTTGAGTATGAGGTAGACGCCGAGTATCACGCTCAAGAAGGTGATGTTCCAGAGGAGGGTGAGACACAGGTACCCCGCGATCAAGACGTCGAACTTGGAGACTGGGTCGCTGAGGAAGAGGAGCCCTTTCATGCCGAGGAAGAGCGCGACGAAGAGGACGATTTTCTGGGGCGCGAGGTGGAGGTTCGCCGTGAGTAAGAGTAACGCCGCGGTGAGGTCGACGAGGCCGAGGAGTTTGACGAGGAGGCTCACCATGCGCGGCAGTCGGACTTCTTATTTATTGGTTTGGCAAATATAATATTTACCATATGGAATTTATTTCTTTTTCAGTTTCTCGTCGGTCACTCGTCGAAACATTTATAATTCCCTATCGTCGGAGAGTGGTCTAACGCGTGGGGTGTCACGCTTCGAGGTGGATTGACATGGCAGAGAAGGTTGCGAAAGTCGGCGTGAAACGCCAACCGGGCTTCCTGTATTTCATCGACAAAGAAGGCGACGTCAGCCGAGCCCCCATGGCTCGCGGCGGCGTCAAACGCGGCAAGGCCGAGAAGGTCGCGAAGGCCGGCGTCCGGAAGGAGAAGGGCTACCTCTACTTCCTCGACAAGCAAGGCGACGTCTCGCGCGCCAAGATGGCCCGCGGCCGCTAAAGCTGCACGACAGTAAACGATTTTTGATTCTTCTTATTCTTCCTTCAATTATGTGACTCTCTCATGTGACTCTCTCATGGCTTGAGTCCGGGGAGGTTCATCGGCACGTACCGTTATAACCATCCTCTGAAAAGGACCAACGTTCAAGCAAAGAAATAAGCGCGTCCGACTGGGCGCGTTCCACTGGACATCCTCGGAAAACCATTATAAACGTCCCGACCCTCGCAGTACTTATGCTTCGTCCGTCTGTCGAGCCGCGGTTGTACCAGGAGACGATCTTCGCCACGGCCTCTTTGAAGAACACGTTGGTCGTCTTGCCGACGGGGATGGGGAAGACGTTGATTGCCGAACTGCTCACCGTCCACCGTCTCGAACACTACACGGGCAGTAAAGTCCTCATCCTCGCGCCGACACGACCATTAGTGCAGCAGCACAAGACGACGTTCAGGAAAGACCTCGCGCTCTCGGAAGAGGAGGCGGTCATGTTCACGGGGAACGTCTCGCCGGCGAAGCGCGCCGCGTTGTGGAAGAACGCGAAGATCATCTTCAGCACGCCGCAAGGCCTGGAGAACGACCTCGTCGGCAGCAAGATCTCGCTGAAAGACGTCTCCTTGCTCGTCTTCGACGAAGCCCACCGGGCGACTGGCGATTACAGTTACGTCTTCATCGCGGACAGATACAAGAAGGAAGCGACGCACGAGCGTATCCTCGCGCTCACCGCGAGTCCGGGGAGCGACAAGGAGAGCATCGAGCAGGTCTGCAAAGTTCTCCACATCGAGGAGATCGAGTCGCGTTCCGCGGAAAGTTCGGACGTCAAGCCGTACATCCAGGACATCGACGTCGAGTACCTCACCGTGCCGATGCCGGCTGAGTTCAAGGGGGCGCACGCCGCGTTCCAACGCTGCCTGAAGCGAAGATTGGACGATGTCGTCGAGCTCGGCGTCGTCAATCGGCAAGCGCTGCACAACAAGACGTTGCTGCTGAAAGCGCAAGCCGGCTTGTACGCGCGCAGCGCGAAGGGCGAGAAGAGCTACGAGGCCTTGAAGACGATGTCGCTGCTCGCGGAGGCGTTGAAGCTCCAGCATGGCATCGAACTGTTGGAGACGCAAGGCGTCGCTTCGCTCGAGAAGTACTTGGGCAAGCTGCGCGCGGAGGCGACGGCGAAGCAGAGCAAGGCGGTGCAGAACCTCGTCGCTGACGTCGACTTCAAGGCGGGCGCGGCGCTCGTCGCGTCCTTGAAGGAGGCGAACGTCGAGCACCCGAAGCTGAAGGCGTTGCAGAAGGCGGTGCTCAGAACGCTGTACGCCGACAAGAATGCCAAGATCATCATCTTCAACCAGTACCGTGACCAGGCGGTGCGCATCAAGCAAGCGTTGGATGAAATTAATGTCTCTGCGAACATCTTCGTCGGCCAATTGAAGAAAGGCGAGACCGGGATGACCCAGCTGGAGCAGCACCGCATCCTCGAATCGTTCCGCGCGGGCGAGTTCAGCTGCCTCATCGCGACGAGCGTCGCGGAAGAAGGCCTGGACATCCCGAAGGTGGACGTCGTCCTCTTCTACGAGCCGGTGCCGAGCGCCATCAGGACGGTGCAGCGTCGGGGACGCACTGGCCGTTTGGAGAAAGGCAAGATCATCATGCTCATCACGGAAGGGACGCGCGACGTCGCGCACAAGTGGGCCGCGCACCACAAGGAGAAACGCATGTACCGGGTCTTGAGCGAGGTGAAAGGCACGCTCTCCGGCGAGGGCGAGGAAGTTGAGGCGCAGACGACGTTAAACGAAAATAACGAGGAGAACGCCGACGTCATCATCGCCGACCATCGCGAGAAGACGAGCGGCGTCCTCAAGGAGCTCATCGACATGAACGTGAAGATCGACTTGCGGCAGTTGGACGTCGGCGACTACCGGCTGAGCGACCGCGTCGTCGTCGAGTACAAACGAGTCCCGGACTTCGTCAACAGCATCGTCGACGGCCGGTTGCTGCAGCAGTTGCGCGGCCTGCGCAGCTACCCGCGACCGTTGATCATCATCGAGGGGGACGAGGACATCTACAGCGTGCGCAACGTGCACCAGAACGCGATCCTCGGCATGCTCGCCGCGATCACCGTCAGCTACAACATCCCGGTCTTGTTCACAAAGACGCCGAAAGAGACTGCGTCGTTGCTCGCGCTCATCGCGCGGAAGGAGCGCGAGCGCGGGAGCGCGGAGCCGAGCGCGCACACGCAGAAGCCGCTCACCGAGACGGAGCGCCAGGAGTTCATCATTTCCAGTCTGCCCGGCGTCGGCCCGAGCCTCGCGAAAGCCTTGTTGAAGGAGTTCGGCAGCGTCAAGGGGGTCGTGGACGCGAGCCCGGAGTCGTTGCAGCGCGTCGACAAGGTCGGCGAGAAGAAAGCCAAAGCGATCCACGACGCGGTGCGCAAGAAGTACGAGCCGAACGCGTAGGGTTGCGCGTTGATGTTTGCTCGTCGTCAGACGAACGCGAGGCCGCTGCGTCAGCGGGTACGTCGCTGGCGCGGCAAAAGTTGTTGTCGTCGTGCGAAAACGTCGAGTACGGAGACGCGCGAAAACGAGTACTTCCGTGCCGCGCCAGCACGTTCGAGCACTGCTCGACTGGGCAATTGCGGAATCGACTGGACGGCGTCCAGCAGTATCGGCACAACACATAAAAGCTCTTCGGGGGTTCCTGGGAGGATGGCGAAGCTCGCGATGGATGATCCGTTCTTCTTCGCGAAAGCGCTGCAGTGGTACAAGCGGCGCGACGTCGAAGAAGCAATCCTCGTGGCGTGCGAGTCGCGTGAGGTTTCGCCGCGGTACGGGCAGGGGTTCGGCAAGCGCCCCGACGCGTTGTTCTATCCCGCGGACGTGCTGAGCTTCGCGAAGCGGAAGGCGACGAGCTTCCACTGCAGCGAGGAGCGCTGGAGCGACCCGCTCAAGTTGAAGACTGGCGGTTCGCGGAAAGAGCTCGACGACCTCCGCGCCGGCTGGGACTTGGTCCTCGACGTGGACTGCCCGTACTGGCTGTTCGCGAAGCTCACCGCGCACTTGTTCGTGCGCGCGTTGGAAGACCACGGCATCAAGAGCGTGAGCGTCAAGTTCAGCGGCAGCAAGGGGTTCCACGTCGGCGTGCCGTGGGAAGCGTTCCCGGAACTGCACGGTGACGTCGAGACGCGGACGTTGTTTCCGGAAGCGCCGCGCGCCATCGCGAAGTACCTCGTCGACTACATCGCCTCGAACCTGATTACGGTGACGGCGAACACGATCGTCTTCGACAAGACGCACAAGGTGAGTTATGAGAAATTGAAGGAGGTCACCGGCAAGGACTCGACCGGCCTCTTGAGCGAGTTCTGCAAGCGGTGCAAGACGCGCCACGAGCGAGAAGAGCGCTCGAACCTCGCGGTCTTCCTGTGTGGGAGCTGCGGCCACTCGCGCAAGGCCGAACAGGCCGACTACCTCAAGTGCGAGCGGTGCAACGGCGTCATGGAACCGCAACCCATCGTCGAATCAGGTCGGTGCGAGCGCTGCGGGAGCACCGAGTTCGAAAGCAAGTTCAACGTGCAGGCCCTCATCGAGGTCGACACGATCCTCCTCGCCTCGCGTCACTTGTTCCGCACCCCGTATTCGTTGCACGAAAAGAGCGGCCTCGTCAGCGTCGTCATCCCGACAACGAGCGTCATGACGTTCGAGAAGGAGGACGCGAAGCCGGAAAAAATCACGAGCTTCCCGCGATTCCTGGACGGCACGAAAGCGTCGCGAGCGGAAGGCGCGAAGCTCCTCGCCGCGGCGATGAGCCAGGCGGCGCTCGCCGAGCAGAAAGCGGAAGGCAAGCGCGAGTTCGCCGTGCCGGAAGAGGCGGTGCCGGAGGATTTGTTCCCGCCGTGCATGCAGGAGATGCTCACCGGGCTCACCGATGGGAAGAAGCGCGCGTTGTTCGCGCTCACCAACTTCTTCCGCACGTGCGGCTGGGGTCATGAGCAGATGTCCGCGCGCCTCGAAGAGTGGAACAAGAAGAATCCGGAGCCGTTGCGCGAAGTCATCCTGAAAGGCCACCTGCGCTACCAGAAGACGCGCAAAGAGATCGTCCCGCCGCCGAACTGCAAGCGGTTCTACCAAGACTTCGGCGTCTGCCACCCCGACCAGTTCTGCGGCCGCATCAAGAACCCGGCGCAGTACGCCAAGTTCAAGGCGGAACTCTTGAGCGCGGAGAAACCCATCGACAAACCGCGCGTGACGCTCACCGACGAGCAGAAAGCGATGCGGAAGGCGTACCGGGAGAAGAAGAAGCAGGAGAAAGAACCGTCGAATCCTTAATTTTCTCGTCGAGGAATGCAAAATTTATATAGTGGTGGTCGACGCTCGTTCTCGTTGAAGACTCGCTCCGGTGTGCCGCGAGCTGCAGCACCAGAAGCAAGTCATCTTGGAGACTTCGGCTGCGGTGTTGAAAGAAAAGAAAGCCTCGGTCGCGTTCACCGTCGGCACGATGATCGAAGTGCCCCGCGCGGCGCTCACCGCCGACGAGATCGCCGCGGAGGCGGCGTTTTTCAGCTTCGGGACAAATGATTTGACGCAGATGACGATGGGATTGTCGCGCGACGACGCCGGCAAGTTCATCCCGAGCTACCTGAAAGAAGGCCTGTTCGAGTACGACCCGTTCCAGCACCTCGACGCGACTGGCGTCGGCCAGCTCGTCACGATGGCCGTGCAGAAAGGTCGCAGCGTCAAGAAAGACCTGAAAGTCGGCATCTGCGGCGACCCGGCAAGCATCACGTTCTGCCACGCCGCCGGCCTGGACTACGTCTCGTGCAGCCCGTACCGCGTGCCGATCGCGCGCTTGGCGGCTGCGCACGCGGCAATCAACGCGAGAGTGAAGAAGTCACATTTTTTATCGTTTTTTCCGGAATCATTTTCCGATATGTCGGATGATTAAGAATGAGGGCCCAACCAATCTTTCTGATTTCTTTTTCTGTTGGAAAATTCTTGTGGAATGTGAGATCTCTATTGAGTGTGCGGCCCGCGTTGTTTATGAGGTACTCTGCATAAGGTGTTTCTTGCATATACTGGAGGATATTATCCAGGAATGAGTAGTTGGGGTTGTTACTGTAGATGAGCTCTGTCGCCCTGACGAAATATTCTTCCTCCATATCGCTTTTGGCGATGACACCGAGTGCCGCCTCTTTCTTTCGAAAGAATAAGTGCCCGTATTCGTGGATGAGCCGGTCTGTCACGATGCTGTCGATGGATGTCGGAACTATCGGGCTTGAAGCGTATCGAGCGAACTCGGCTTCGTTCGTTCCCGGTGTTTGCACAGCTCTTCGAATGAGCGCGCGCATACGTTCGACTTCAGGTTGATAGACGACAATGATGTCGTGTTCTGCATAGGCGATGCCGTCGGCCTGTATGTGCCGAAACATCAATTCTAGTCTTTTGTCAGATTTTTTGATGACATATGCCGTTCCCACCACGCGCTCTCCGAAAAGCTCACACTCTTTACTCATTGGCGCATAATTTTTCGTCGTGATATCGAAGATTTGCTGAAAAGAATCGATTCTCCCATCTTGGTTCGCGGTCACAACGACCGCTCCCCGAGGAGAACTTGTTTGCTGGGCGAAGCTCTCTCCAGTTGTTGTCAGTAAGCTTGTGATTGCGATGATGGTACAGAGGCGGTTCATCTCAACAACCTTGAAAACTTTTCAAAAAATCCGTATTCTTTCCGGTTTTTTTCGGGGAAGCTTCTTTAACACGAACGTCTCTACCCATCCTATGGCTCTTGAGCGTTCGCTTCGGACTCTCGCACTCACGGTTGCGCTCCTCACTCCGTCCGGCCCGGTTCAGGAATCAGTTCCAAGTAATAACCTTGTCGTTTATTCTTCGCGTTCGAACTACTGCGTTAGTTATGTCGTCGATGAACGTCTTATCGGGCGTCCAGTCGCGCCACTCCACCCTCTCCAACACACTTCATGGACCGATCCTTTCGAAGCCTCCACGTCCGCTTTTAGAGAGGAAATCGACACGTACCGCCTCCAGTAGCATTTCTTTTCCCTATTGTCGTCGGAGACTGGCTGTTGCCGGACGCAAAGCTTTATAAAAGACCTCTTATTCTCGCGAGTTCCCGAACTGCAGGGAAGCACTGCTGGTTGGCTCCACCGGGGCGGCCAGCGCGAAGGCCTGGAAAGGAATGACGCTTTTCAGTACCGACTCAGACACGGTATTCTGCAAGCGCCACTCCCTCCTGAAAACGGCTTTCCTCATACATTCCTGAGAGCAAGGGAGACCAAGCGAGTACGGAAGAAGAGCACGAAACCACGAGTAACGAACGATGGGTAAGCGCGAATCACCTCGGCACGGCAGCATGGGCGTCTGGCCCCGCAAGCGGGCGAAGAAGCAGACTGCGCGCGTCCGTTCTTGGAACGTGAAAGAGCAAGGCCTCTTGGCGTTCCCCGCGTACAAGGCGCGCATGACGCGCGTCATCGCCACCGACACCGGTAAGAACAGCCAGACGAAGGGCGAGACGATTGTCATCCCCGCGACTGTCCTTGAGTGCCCGCCGGTCAAGATCTATAGTGTCCGCGGCTACACGAAGGACGCGTACGGCGAGAAGGCCGCCGCGGAAGTCGTCGTCGGCAAGGACAAGCACCTGTGGCGCGCCCTCGTCACGAAGAAGACGGACGAGGAAGCGTTGAAACAATTCGACCCGAAGAAATTCTCGAGAATCACCGTTGTTCTGCTCACGCAACCGTCCAAGACCGGCATCGGCCAGAAGAAGCCGCAGATTTTCGAAGCTGGCGTCGGCGGCTCGAACGAGCAAGCGTTGGCGTGGATCAACGACCACGTCGGCAAGGAGATCGCGGTCACCGACGTCTTCAAAGAGGGAGACTACGCGGACGCGCACGGCATCACGACCGGTCGCGGATTTCAAGGCCCGGTCAAGCGTTTCGGCATCAGTCTCAAGCCGCACAAGAGCGAGAAAGGCAGACGCGCCCCGGCCACCCTCGGCGGTTGGAGCGGTCAGCAACATTTCATGTACCGCGTCGCGCACGCCGGTCAGATGGGGTATCACCGGCGCGTCCAGTTCAACAACTTCATCCTCAAGATCGGCGACGACCCCGCGTTGGTCAACCCCGCCGGCGGTATCCCGTACTACGGCCTCGTCAAGAACCAGTATGTCGTCGTCAAGGGCAGTATTCAGGGACCGAAGAAGCGCATGATCACGCTCACGAAGCCGGTCAAGCTGTACGTCAAGGCCTCGTTGCCGACGATCGAGAAGATCAGCGTTGACTCGCTCCAAAGACGTTAGAAACAACCCTCAGGTGTCCTGTTCATGAAACTCGCGGTGTTCGATGCGAAGAAGGCGCGTACCGGTGACGTCGACCTCCCGGTCCAGTTCAGCGAGCCGGTCAGGAGCGACTTGATCAAGCGCGCCGTCCACGCCCTTCAAGCGGGCCAGCGCCAGCCGTACGGGAGCGACCCGCGCGCGGGCAAGCGTTCAAGCTCGAAGGTCTCGCGTCGCCGCCGCAACTACCGCGGCAGTTACGGTCAAGGCATCAGCCGCGTCCCGCGCAAAGTCCTCAACCGTCGCGGCACGCGCATGTACTTCGTCGGCGCGTTCGCCCCCGGCACGGTCGGCGGCCGTCGCGCGCACCCTCCGAAGGCCGAGAAGGTCTGGGAGGAGAAGATCAACGACCGCGAGCGGCGGAAAGCCATCCGGAGCGCGCTCGCGGCCACCGTCGCGAGAGAGCTCGTCACGAAGCGCGGCCACCTCGTCCCGGAAGCGTACCCGTTCGCGCTCGACGACTCGTTCGAGCGGCTCGCGAAGACGAAGGAGGTGAAGGCGGCGCTTCGCGCCCTCGGCTTCGAGCAGGAGATGGCGCGCGCGTCTGTCGTCAACATCAAGGCGGGCAAGGCGTCGATGCGCGGTCGCAAGCGCAAGAAGCCCGTCAGCCTCCTCCTCGTGACCTCGTCGCGTGACGCGAAGCTCGCGCTCGCCGCGGCGAACCTGCCTGGTTTGACGATCGTTCCTGTCGACGTGCTCAACGCGGAACTCTTGGCGCCGGGCACGCATGCGGGTCGCGCGACGCTCTTCACGAATGGCGCGCTCGCGAGAATCGCGAACGAAGGGCTGTATACGGATCATGTCGTCTCGCCCGTCGCGGCGACGGCGAAAGCGACGCCGGTCAAGGCGGAGAAGAAGAGCGCGGCGAACGCGACGAAAGAGCGCGCGGCGAAAGCCGTTCCCGCGGTGAAGTTGAAAGCGGCTTCCGCTCCGAAACCGAAGACGGTGAAGGGTGAGTCGCAATGAACGACGGCGCGATCATCAAGCACCCGATCAGCTCGGAAAAGACGATTAAGATCATCGAGACGGAGAACTCGCTCGTCTTCGCCGTCGCGCGCGACGCGACAAAAGCGGCCATCAAGGCCGAGGTGGAGAAATTGTTCGGCGCGAAGGTCGTGAAGGTCCGGACATTGATCCTCCCGAGCGCGACGAAGCGCGCGGTCGTCCAGTTCAGTCCGGAGACGCCGGCGATCGACGTCGCGACGAAGCTCGGTTTGATGTAACTATCACAGTCACGGTGCAACCATGGGTAAAAATTTAATTCAACAGCGGCGCGGCAAAGGTTCGGTCACGTACCGGCGTCACACGCTCTCCGCGCCCGGCATGGCGCGCGTCGAGAACAGAGGCGGCGCCACCATCCTCGCGCTCCTCCACTCGCGGTTCCACACCGCGCCGTTGGCGCGCGTCGAGTACGAGGACGGCGCTCCCGGACTCATCATCGCGCCGGAAGGCGTGCGCGTCGGCCAGCGCGTCCTCATCAGCAGCGACGCCCCCCTCGCGACCGGCAACACGCTCCCCTTGAAGAGCCTCCCGGAAGGGAGCCTCGTCTATAATATCGAAGCCCAGCCGGGCGACGGCGGCACGTTCGTCCGCGCCTCAGGCGGCGTCGGTCGCATCGTCGGCAAGACGGGCGAGGGCGTCATCATCCAGCTCCCGAGCAAGAAGCGCCGCTTGTTCAATCCTGAGTGCAAGGCGACGCTCGGCATCGTCGCGGGCGGCGGCCGCCCGGAGAAACCGTTCCTCAAGGCGGGCATCAAGTTCCACCGCGTCAAGGCGCGGCACAAGTACTGGCCGATCGTTTCGGGCGCCGCGATGAACGCGGTCGACCACCCGTTCGGCGGCAAGCGCACCAGCAGGAAAGGCCGGCCGACGATTGCGCCGAAGAACGCGCCGCCGGGCCGCAAGGTCGGCATGATCAGGCCGCGCCACACGGGCCGGAACAAGTAGGGTTCACTGTCGGCGTCAATGTAGGCTTCAAGGTTCAATGCAGGGTTCAACGGAGTGATGATCAATGGCACGCAAAGAGTTCACCTATCGGGGACGGACGGCTGACGAGCTGAAGGCGATGAGCCTCGACGAGTTCGCCCTCCTCATGCCGAGCCGCGAACGGCGCAAGGTGAAGCGCGGCTTCACGACTGCGGAGAAGAGCTTGCTGAAGAAGCTCGCCAAGCGCGACCGCGTCAAGACGCACGCGCGCGAGATGATCGTGCTTCCCAGCATGTTCGGCAAGACCATCCTCGTGCACAACGGGAAAGAGTACGCCCCTGTCCTGATCAACCCTGAGATGGTCTCGCACCGCCTCGGGATGTTCGCGCTCACGCGCAAGCTCGTCCGCCACTCCGCGGCCGGCGTCTCGTCGGCGAAAGCGGGCAGCGGCGGCGACTCTGGCAAGTCCGCTTCCGCGGCCAAGCCCGCGGCCGGAGGGGCAGCGCCCGCGAAGGGCGCCGAGAAGAAGAAGTAAGTGAGCTGAAAAAAGCACCATCAAAAACGTGAACACTGTGGCCGGATACGCATTCACCAAGTACGACAGCGCCACCATGGCACGCGCCGCCGCGCGCGACGCTCCGATCAGCGTCAAGACGAGCGTGGAGATCGCGAAGTGGCTCCGCGGCGCGATGAGCGACAAGGCTGAGCGTTCACTCAAAGAGGTCATCGCGCTCCGCCGCGCGGTCCCGTTCACGAGAGCGTGCGACCACGTCGGTCACCGTCGCGGCCACCTCGGCCCTGGCAAATATCCCGTCAAGGCCGCCAGCGTGTTCCTCGCGCTCCTCACGCAGTGCGTGGCGAACGCGGAGAGTAAAGGCCTCGGCACGCCCCTGAAGATCGTTCACCTCGCTGCCCAGCAAGCGGCGACGCCCGCGCACTATGGGCGCCAGCGCGGCCTCGTGATGAAGCGCGCGCACGTCGAACTCGTCCTCGCCGAGACTGAGGAGAGCAAGCGTCGCGAGAAGCGCGAGAAGCGCGTGAAGAAAGAGGGAAAGAAGGATTCGGAGAAGAAGGATGCGAAACCGGTCGTCGAGGAGAAACCGCCGGTGAAGGCCGACGTGAACGTCAAGGAGACGACGATGCCGAACGAGGAGAAGACTCCGGTCGCGTCGCAACCCGTTGCGGCGAAGCCCGTCACGGCCAAGCCCGCGACTCCGAAACCGAAAGCCGAATCATTGAAGAAAGCAGAGAAGAAGCCGGAGCCGAAACAATAACGGCGCTGAAACAATAAGGATGTGACTGCAGCATGGCGATTGAGCGGAAATTCGTGGCCCAGAACGTCAAGGAGTTCCGAATCAAACAGTACGTTGGTGAACAGCTCAGCAGGGTCGGCTTGAGCAGCATCAAGCTGCAGCGAACGCCGCTCGGCGACAAGATCCTCATCCGCGCCTCCCGGCCCGGCCTCGTCGTCGGCCGCGCGGGCAGCAATATCCAGAAGCTCACTGAGGCGTTGAAGACCGAGTTCAACCTCGAGAACCCTCAGATTGAAATCGAGGAAGTGCAGAACTTCGCGCTCGACGCGAACATCATCGCGGAGATGATCGCCAACTCGCTCGAGCGCTTCGGCAGCGCGCGCTTCAAGGGCGTCGGCCACAAGGCCTTGCAGGACGTCATGAACGCGGGCGCGATGGGCGTCGAGATACTCCTGAGCGGCAAGATTCCCAGCCAGCGCGCGAAGACGTGGCGCTTCTATCAGGGCTACCTGAAGAAGTGCGGTGATGTCGCCGTCGTCTGGGTGGATGTCGCGTACAAGACCGCGGTCCTCAAGACCGGTGTCGTCGGCATCAAGGTGTCGATCATGCCGCCGGACACGAAACTCCCCGACACGATCCTCGTCAAGCAGCCCGACCCCGCCACGCTTGAAGAGGTGACGGGTGCGGAAGCGGCGCTCCTCGAGACTGGGGTGCAAGAAGGCCTCGATGGCCTCGAAGGCGTGGATGGCGTGGAAGGTTCGGCAGAGACTGGCGCCGGAGAGGCGAAAGGGAAGGCCCGCCGTAAGCAAGGCGGCGCTGACTCGGATGAGAAGAAGTCGCGCGCTCCGCGCAAGAAGAGAGAGGCGAAGACGGGCGAAAAGAAAGACGAGAAGAAAGATGACCTGAAGAAAGATGACGCGAAGAAAGCTGAAAACAAGGGCGAGAAACAGGAAGTGAGCGACGAGGTCGCTGAGGATGTTGCTGCCGCCGCTGGTGCCTCGGTGCCGAGCGCGCCGACGGGCGACGCCGAACCTGACGCTCAAGAACCTGACGCTCAAGAACCTGAACTCAGCGTTCAGAAAACCGAGAACTGATACTCATGGTTTCCCAGCGATACGTCGAGCTGAAGAAGAAGACCTCGAGCGAACTCGAGAAGGAGCTCGCCACGACCAAGCTCGAGCTCATCAAGATTTCCGCGCAGCTCTCGACCGGAGCGGCCGCCAAAGAGGCGGGCAAGTTGCGCACGTTGAAGAAGAAGGTCGCGCGGATTAAGACGCTCCAGACCGCGCAAGAACGGAAGTAAAACGAGAACAAACGAGAACAAGTGTGACACTCGGAGGATACTGCTGAAGATGACGACGGTGTGCACCACGTGCGGGCTCCCGAAGGACCTCTGCGTCTGCGACCAGATCGCGCGCGAGAGCCAACGGATTACCGTCATGATCGAGCGGAAGAAGTTCGGCAAGGCGTACACCACGGTCACCGGCATCAATGAACACGAAGTCGATATGGGCGAGTTGGCGAAGAAGCTGAAGAACAAGCTCGCGTGCGGCGGGACTGGGAAAGACGGCGTGATCGCCCTGCAAGGGGACCACCTGCGCTCGGTCAAGGACGCGCTTGTCGAGCTCGGTTTCAGCGCCGACACGATTGATGTGCAGCAGGACCGGCGGCAAGGGCCGCGTCCTTACGGCCGTCGATGAAAGGATGACAGGACGAAAGAACGATCACCGGATGAACACGAACAAACGGACGATGTGATGCATGATGGCAGCCAAGAAAGCAAGTGAAACGCGCGCGAAAACCGCGACAGCGAGCGCGCAGACCGGGACTGCGCCCCGCGCTCCGAACGTTGCGGGCGCTCGGTACACGACGCACGGGCGCACGTTCACTGGTACGGTGACGAGCGACCGGATGTACCGGACGGTGACGGTCGCGTGGGAGCGCCGCCACTTCGTCCCGAAGTACCAGCGGTACGAGCGCCGGTACAGCAAGGTGAAAGCGCACAATCCTGTCGAGATTGACGCGAAGGTCGGCGACCTCGTCACCATCAAGGAGACGCGGCCGATCAGCAAGACGAAGAACTTCATCGTCATCAAGAAGCATGAGCGCGCGCAATGATGTCAGCGTAGGGCAGTGTAGACGCAAAATTCCCTGTGTGAAACAAGATGAAAGCGATTAAAGCGAACATGACGCGGGCGATCCCAGTCGGATCCTATCTTCCGACGTGCGACAACTCCGGCGCGAAGCTCATCAAGATCTTCACTGTCGTCGGCATGAAGACGCGCAAAGGGCGCTACCCTGCCGCGGGCATCGGCGACCTCGTCATGGCGAGCGTGAAGAAAGGGCGGCCGGAGATGCGCAAGCAGGTCGTCTTCGCCGTCATCGTCCGTCAACGCCAACCGTTCCAACGCCCGGACGGTACGCGCGTCAAATTCGAAGACAACGCCGCGGTCGTCCTGAAAGACGACAAGGGCAACCCGAAAGGGACGATTTTCAAAGGGCCGATTGCGAAGGAAGCGTGCATCCGCTGGCCGGGCGTCGCGAAGATCGCCGGCGTCGTCCTGTAGGAAGAAAGATGGTGATGTGAACACTCATGAAATCAAAGTTCAGCACGGCGTGGAAGTCGAGCATCAGGCCTCGCAAGCAGCGCAAGTACGTCTACAACGCGCCGCTCCACCTCCGCGCCGGCCAACTCCACGTCCACTTGTCGAAAGAGTTGCGGCAGAAGTACGGCGTCCGCGCCCTGCGCGTCAGGGTCGGCGACACCGTCAAAGTCTCGCGCGGCACGCACAAGGGCAAGGAAGGCAAGGTTGAGCGTATCGAGATGAAGCGGTGCCGCGTCATCGTCGACAAGGTCGAAGTGAAGAAGCTGCAAGGCGGCGTCGCCAAGTACCCGTTGCAACCGTCAAACCTGCTCCTCACGGGCCTCGCGCACGACAAGCGACGGTTCCCCGTCAAGAAAGAAGAGAAGAAGCAATGAGGCATTGATGTTCCCATGGTCAAGCGTCACTTGAAACGGATCAACGCGCCCCGCACGTGGAGCCTCGCGCGAAAGGAGCGTACGTTCACCATCCGCCCGCATCCGGGCGCGCAGCCCTTGGCCGCGACGTTGCCCCTGAGCCTCTTCCTCAACATGGTCGGCGCGAGCGCGTCGATGCGCAGCACGAAATACGTGCTCAACCACCAGGACGTCCTCGTGAACGGTCGTCGCGAACGGCGTCCGGAAGCCGCCGTGGGGCTGTTCGACGTCGTCAGCTTCCCCCTCACGAAGAGCACGTTCCGCCTCACGATTAACACGCGTGACACGCTCGTCGCGATTCCCGTGACCGGCAAGGACGCGACGACGATTCCCTCCAAGATCCTCAGCAAGACGGTCTTGTCGGGCGGCAAGCTCCAAGTCGGCTGTCACAACGGCCGTACCCTCCTCACGACGGAGACGTACGCTGTCGGCGACACGCTCCTCCTCGGGCTTGACAACAACGTCTTGGGGCACGAGCCGCTCGCGCCGGGAGCGACAGTCTTCCTGACGGGCGGCAAGCACGTCGGCACGACCGGCGTCCTCGTCGGCATCCAGGACGGCAAGGCCACCGTGACGGTGAGCGGCGCTCAGAACGCCGCCGGCGGCACGGTGGAGACTGCGCAGCGCCACGTCTTCGTCCTCGGTAAGGAGAAGGCCGCGGTCAAGGTGGCGGCGGAATAAAGTACCCAGCAGAGCATGGAGAGCAGAATCACAGAAAACAACGGTTGATCCTCATGAATCCGATGCGTACCATCCGAGTCGAGAAGCTCACCCTGAACATCGGGGCTGGCAAGGACCAGGCGAAGCTCGACAAGGGCGAGAAGCTGATCAAGTTCATCACTGGCGTCGCGCCGGTCAAGACGAAGACGCAAGAGCGCATCCCCGGTTGGGGCTTGCGTCCCGGACTCCCGATCGGCGTCAAGCTCACCTTGCGTGGCAGCGACGTCCTCAAGCTCATCCCGCGGCTCCTCGCCGCGAAAGGCAACAAGTTGCAGCCGAGCAACATCGACGAGGCGGGCAACGTGAGCTTCGGCATTCCCGAGTATATCGACATCGACGGCATCCAGTACAATCCGGAGATCGGCATCCTCGGCTTGCAGGCGTGCCTCACGCTCGAACGCCCCGGCTACCGGGTCAAGCGCCGCCGTTGCAAGAACGTCAAACCGGGCAAGCGTCACCGGCTCACTCGCGAGGAAGCGATGGAGTTCATGACGAGCACGTTCAAGACGAAGTTTGAAGAGGAGTGAGAGGAGTACGAGGAGTCCGCATGACAACGTCCCAACACACCAAGGTCCTCAAGCAGATCGGCAAGAAGCCGGGAACGCACGCCAAGTACCTCAAGCACAACGTCCCGAAAGCTCGGGCGTTCGGCGCGCAGACGCACCGGTGCAAATTGTGCGGGAACATGCGCGGCCACATCGGCCGGTATGGTTTGCACTTGTGCCGCCGTTGCTTCCGGCAGTATGCGACCCAGCTCGGGTTCAAGAAGTACAGTTGAAGACGCACAACGCACACGCAGTGCATGATGAGAAACTGAAACGAGGAGATGCACGATGTCCATGAACGATCCTTTGGCGAACGTCCTCAGCGCAATCATGAACGCGGAGCGCCGCGGCGGCCGTGAAGTCGTCACGAAGCACAACTCCACGCTCCTGCGCAAGGTGCTCGACCTGCTCGTCGCGGAAGGTTACCTCGCCGGGTACAGCGTCGCGCCAGCGTCGAGCGGCGACACGCTCACGATCAAGCTCGTCGGGAAGATCAACAAGGTCGGCGTGGTCAAGCCGCGCTATCAGATCGGCAAGTCGGAGTACGTCCGCTTCGAGAAGCGGTTCCTGCCCGCGCGCGGGTTCGGCGTCCTCCTCATCAGCACGAATAAGGGGTTGCTGACGCACGAGCAGGCGAAGGCGCTCGGCGTGGGCGGCACGCTCATCAGCTACTGTTACTGAGCGCGAGGATTGCACAAGAATCGCACGAGGAACGTCCACACGAGGAACGTACACGGTTCGTACCAGGATTGATGTTCACATGGAAGCCAAAAATTTCGACGAACGCATCGAGCTCCCCGCGGGAGTCGTCGCAACGTATGATGAAAAGACGGGCGTCTTGGCCGTGACGGGCCCGAAGGGCTGCGTCTCCAAGGTCATCGCCGACCCTCGCGTCGCGATGGGCGTCACCGACGGCGCCGTCACGTTCCTGACGAAGAAGGCGACGATGCGCGAGAAGAAGCTCTTGTACGCGTTCGTCGCGCACGCGAAGAACTTGGTGCGCGGCGCGACGCAAGGGTACACGTACACGCTGAAGATTTGCAGCGGCCACTTTCCCATGGCGGTGAGCGTCAAGGGCGACGTGTTCGAGATCAAGAATTTCATCGGTGAGAAAGTGCCGCGGACGCTGAAGCTCAAGCAGGGCGCGACCGTCAAGGTCGACGGCGAGCGCGTCGTCGTGACGGGAACGGACAAGGAGATCGTCGGCCAGACTGCCGCGGATATCGAGCAGTTGAGCCGCCGCCCCGGTTTCGACACGCGTATCTTCCAAGACGGCATTTTCATCATCGACAAGGACGGCAAGAAGGTCGTCTGAACAACACAGCATGTGCAGGACAAGAACAAACCGTGATGTACCATGGCGTTGAATGATTCCCTCGCGATCCGACGGCGGATGAAGGGCCGCAAGCCCGCGTTCCTCCGACAGGACGCGCACAAGAAAGTCAAGCTGACCCCATCGTGGCGCAAGCCGAAAGGTTCGGACAGCAAGATGCGCGTCCGCAAGCGCGGCTACAACACGCCCGTCTCGCGCGGCTACGGTGCGCCTCTCGAGGCGCGCGGCCTTCACGCGAGCGGCTTGCAGCCAGTGCTCGTCGCGACAGTCGCCGAGCTCGACCGCTTGGACGTGAAGCGCGACGGCGCAGTCCTCAAGCGCACAATCGGCGGCAAGCTTCGCGAGACGCTTCTCGCGCACGCCGCGACGAAGAAGATCACTGTTTTGAACGTGAAGACGGACGCCGCCGCGGTCGCGGCGAAGTTCGCCGAGCGGAAGGCGCTGAAGGCGAAGCGGCACGACGCGAAGGCCACCAAGGCCGCCGAGCGCGAGAAGAAGGAGAAGAAGACGCTCGAAGAGAAGACGACGACTCCGGGCGCGGCGCGCGCGTCGTCGTCAGAGTCCGAGCCGGACGTTCAGAGCACGGTGCAGACGACGGAAGAGACTGCGCACGAGAAGGAAGAGAGAGAAGAGAAGCAGAAAGTCCTGACGAAACGGACGTAACAACAGCGAATCATTGACTTGCAAGGTGCACTCGGATGAAACTCGACACGCAACGGCGCATCGCGGCCTCGCTCCTCAAATGCGGCTCTGACAGGGTCGTCTTCGATCCCGCACGGGCGAACGACATCAAGGAAGCGATCACCAAGTCGGACATGCGCCTCCTCATCAGCGACGGCATCGTCCGCGCGCGTCCCGTTGCGGGCGTGAGCAAGGCGCGCGCGCGCAAGATCAAGGCGCAGAAGCGGAAAGGCCTCCGTCGCGGTCACGGCAGCAAGAAAGGGACGCCGAACGCGTCGCTCGACGGCAAGACGCGCTGGGTCGCCGCGGTGCGCAGCCAGCGCGCGTTCATCCAGGAGTTGCGCGAGAAAGGCCTCTTGTCGCCTTCGACGTTCCGCGACGTCTACCGGAAGAGCAAGGGCGGTTTTTTCAGGAGTCAACGCCACATCAAGCTCTACCTCGACGATCGTCGCTTGTGGCAGGCGCCGGCGAAGAAACTATGAGTGAAGAAGAAGTGAAGACGCGACAGACACGTCCACCCGCAGACACGAAAAGACACGCATGAACAGAGTTGATGATCCATGACTGGCACACGACACGTCCTCCCCTACCATCGGAAACGCGAAGGGAAGACGAACTATAAGAAACGGCTCGCGCTCCTCAAATCCGGAGTCCCCCGGCTCGTCATTCGCCGGAGCAACAAGCACCTCCTCCTCCAGCTCGTCATGTACCAGCCTGACGGGGACAAGGTCCTCGCGACGCTCTCGAGCAAGACGCTCGCCAAGCACGGCTGGACGCACAGCACCAAGTCCATCCCGGCAGCGTACCTTGCCGGTCGCTTGTTCGCGAAACAGCTCGTCGAGCAACGCCGCACGAACGCAATCCTCGACCTCGGGTTCCAGAAGCACCGTCCGGGCACGAGAATCTGCGCGGCGCTCCAAGGCGTCGTCGACGGCGGTGTCGCCATTCCCGTCGGCGCGGAAATCTTCCCGCCCGGCGACCGGATCAACGGCGCGCACTTGACGACGGCGAAACCCGGTGAGGTCGCCGAGGTCGCGAAGAAGCTCGGCGTCACGTTACCCGCGGCGACTCCCGCCCCGAAGAAAGAGGCGAAGCACGACGCCGCGCCCGCGAAGGGCAAGGACGGCAAGCCCGCGCCCGCGGCGCAGAAACCGAAAGGCGAGAAGAAAGCCGACGGTAAAAAACCCGTCGATTCGTGAAAATCAGTGAAGGTTGATACTCCATGGCACGCAGAGAAGCACGGAAGGAGAGCGTCGTGAGCGCGAACCTCGACAACTGGCACCCGAAGACCGAGCTTGGGCGCCAAGTCAAGGCGAAGGAGATCCTCGACATCGACGAAATCCTTGATAGTGGTCGCACCATCCTCGAGCCGGAAATCATCGACATACTCCTCCCGAACTTGGAAGCCGACCTCTTGTTGATCGGCCAAGCGAAGGGCAAGTTCGGCGGCGGCCAGCGTCGCACGTTCCGCCAGACGCAGAAGAAGACGATGGAGGGGAACAAACCGAAGTTCTCCTGTCTCGTCGTCATCGGCGACAAGAACGGCCACGTCGGTTTCGGCCTCGGTAAGGCGAAAGAGACGATGCCGGCGCGCGAGAAAGCCGTCCGGAAAGCCAAGCTCAACCTGTTCAAGATCCGTCGCGGCACGGGCTCGTGGGAAGACGCGAGCAGCGAACCGCACTCCATCCCGTTCAGCGTGACCGGCAAGACGGGCAGCGTCCTCATCAAGCTCATCCCCGCGCCGAAAGGCAAGGGGCTCGTCGTCGAGAAAGAGGCGGCGAAAGCCTTAGTCTTGGCCGGCATCAAGAACGTCTGGAGCAAGACGTACGGCCAGACGAAGAACAAAGTCAATTTCATCCGAGCGCTCGAGCTCGCGTTGCGCAACTTGAGCACGACGAAAGTGCCGGACAAAATGGTGGAGAAGCTCGCCATCGCGGACGGCAGCGTCAAGAAGAGCGAGGACGCGAGCGTTGACTCGTCCGAAGAGGCCGCGGCCGCCTCCTCCGCGAGCGAACCGAAGCGCGCTGAACGCCGCCCTGTCCGCCGCGTTCGCGGTCCGAAGAAGGAGACGAAAGAGAAGAAAGAGTGAGTTGATTCCTGATGCCTGAAGCGAAAACGAGTACGAAGTCGACGGTGAAATCCACCGTGACGGCGAGCAGAACGCAGGGCGGCGCGACAGTTGCGCGCAGCGCTCCGAAAGCTGCTGCCAAACCGAGCGTTCCACGAACTGTTGTCGCGCCTCAAGCCCCCAGCGCCGAGAATGCCGGTCTCATCGCGGCGGTCCGCGTCCGCGGCGAAGAGGGCATCAAGACGGAGATCCGACTCGCGCTCCAATGCCTGCGCCTCCAACGCTCGAACGTCTGCGTCCTCATCCCTGACACGAAGCTCTGGCGTGGGCAACTGCGCAAGTGCAAAGACTACATCACGTACGGCTTGATCACGAACGAGACGAAACAATTGCTTGAAGAGAAGCGCGGCGTCAAGAAAGCCGACGGCACGCTCAAGCCGTTCTACCGTCTCAACCCGCCCCGTCACGGCTTCGGCCGGAAAGGCGTGAAGAAGGCGTTCACCGAAGGTGGCGCGCTCGGTGAGCGCGGCGCGAAGATGGACGACCTCATCCGGCGGATGGTCTGAACATGAGGGATGCTCAATGAGTCTCAAACGACGCAAGAAGAACACCCGCCAGCGCGGCAGCACGTCGCACGGTTGGGGCGCGATGAAGAAGCACCGCGGCGCCGGCCACCGAGGCGGCCGCGGCAACGCGGGCTCCGGAAAGAGAGGCGACGCGAAGAAGCCTTCCTATTGGAAGATTAAGAACTTCTCCGGCAAGCACGGGTTCACGTCGAAACGGCCCGCGGTCGGCTTCGTCATGAACGCGGGGCACTTGTCGAGCATGATCGACACGCTCGTCACGCAAGGCCTCGCCGAGAAGAGCGGGAAGGGGTACGCGGTCGACCTCGAGAAATTGCGCATCGAGCGGTTGCTCGGCGGCGGCATCGTCAACGTCGCGATGGACGTGACGGTCGAACGCGCGTCGCCCTCAGCGATCGAGAAGATCGAGAAGGCGGGCGGCAAAGTCACCGTGACGGCGGAACCGGAAGCGGAAAGCGACGACGCAGAAGCGCCCGTGGCTGACGAAGCGTAAAACCCTCTTTTCTTCTCTCAATCACCTATCAAAGCTTTTATAAATCGTTGGTGTGCTCTCTCGCTGCTGGGCGCGTGTTGAGCATCTTCGAAACGCTCGATGCGAGTGTCGCAGGTCCTGCGTCCCCGGAGGGGGCGTCCCCCCGCGACGGACTCGTCGTCGTTTCCGAGGGCGTTTCGACTTGAGGATGCTCAACACGGAGTCGGGGTTAGGGTATGGCGTTCATCGATAGCATCCTGAACAACCTTCCGGAAGTCAAGGCGCCGACGGAGAAGCGTCTCGGCTTCAAGGAGAAGTTGAAGTGGACGCTCATCGTCCTCGTCCTCTACTTCGTTCTCGGCTTGATTCCGCTCTTCGGCCTCGGCCCGAGCGCGCTGCAGCAGTTCGAATTCCTCGAGATGGTGCTCGGCGCGTCGTTCGGCAGCATCATCACCCTCGGTATCGGTCCCATCGTGACCGCCAGTATCGTCTTGCAGTTGTTGAACGGCTCGGGCATCGTCAAGTTCGACTTGACTAGCCATGAGGGGAAGGCGCGCTTTCAAGGCATCCAGAAGCTCTTGAGCGTCGGCTTCGTCATCTTGGAAGGCATCATCTACGTCATCACGGGAGGCTTGTCGCCGATGGCGGGCATCCCCGCGTGGTTCCTCGTCTTCCAATTGTTCCTCGGCGGCGTCCTCATCATGCTCATGGACGAGGTCGTCACCAAGTGGGGCTTCGGCTCCGGCATCTCCTTGTTCATCGCCGCGGGCGTCTCGAAGGGGATTTTCGTCACCCTCTTCAGTCCGTTCAAAGAGCAGGTCGCGGGCGCGTCGACGAGCGAGTACAGCGTCGGCCGCTTCTTCCAGCTCTTCCAATCGTTGAGCGCGAGCGACATGACGACGTTCATGGTCGCCGCGTCCATCATCCTCGCGACGATCGTCGTCTTCCTCGTCGTCGTGTACACGCAAGCGATGAAGGTCGAGATTCCCTTGAGCTTCGGCCGGATCCGCGGGCAAGGCATGCGGTGGCCGTTGAACTTCTTCTACACGAGCAACATCCCCGTCATCCTCGTCGCCGCGTTGTTGGCGAACATCCAATTGCTGGGGCGGCTCATCCCGAAGCTGTCGTGGATCACGCCGCTCGTCAACCAGCCGAACATCGTCCAGAAGATCATCACGAGCAGTTTCGGCTGGACTGATTTCTTCACCGCGCTCCTGTACATCCTCATCTTCATGACGGGCAGCCTCATCTTCGGCCTCTTCTGGGTCCAGACGGCAGGCCTCGACCCGCGTTCGCAAGCGCGCAACATCATGAGGTCCGGGCTGCAAATCCCCGGCTTCCGGAAGGACGAGCGCGTCCTGGAGCGGATGCTCTCCCGGTACATCTGGCCCTTGAGCGTCGTCGGCAGCCTCGCCGTCGGCCTCCTCGCCGCCGTCGCGGACTTGACGGGTGCGCTCGGCACTGGTACCGGTATCTTGCTGACCGTCATGATCGTCTACCACTTGTACCAGACGATCGCGCAACAGCACATGATGGACATGAACCCGATGATGCGCAAGTTCATGGGTGAGCGGTGAACGGCTATGCTCTTCGGCTTCTTGTTCACGTGGCCGCCGTTCTGGGCGATCCTCCTCGTCTCGTTCGTCATCACGCTCTCGACGACGTTGTTGTATAAATATACGACGAACCAGGCGCGGATGCGTGAGCTGAAGAAGACGGTGAAGGAGTACCAGGAGAAGATCAAGAAGTCTCGCGACAAGCCGGAGAAGATGATGAAGCTCCAGCAGGAGGCGATGCAGTACAACCTCGAGTTGATGAAGCACAGCTTCAAGCCGACCTTGTACACGATGATCCCGTTGCTGTTGCTCTTCGTCTGGCTGAACGCGCACATGGCGTACCAGCCGTTGCTGCCCGATCAAGAGTTCACGCTCACGGCGACGTACGCCGACGGCGTCACCGGAACGACAAACCTCTCTCTCCTCCCGGAAGGCTTGACGTTGCTTTCGAACGCGACCGCGCTCGTCACGATTCCTCCCGGCGAGAAAGGAGGGGTGGTGGAGTGGACGTTGCGCGGGAGCGCTGGCGCGTACAAGGCCATCGTCACGTTCGCGGGTTCGCACGTCGAGAAAGAGTTCGAGATCACCTCCGAGCCTGGTCATTACGACGCGCCGTTGCAGACATACAAAGGCGGCGTGAAGTCCATCCTCGTCGGCAACAAGCCCACCCGCCCGTTCGGCGAGTCGTTCAACCTCTTCGGCTGGCACCCTGGCTGGATCGCCGCGTACATCCTCACGAGCATCGCGTTGAGCATGCTCTTCCGGAAAGCGTTCAACGTCGTGTGAAAAGAAGCGGTTTTTGTTTTCTCAATGAACGCCGTTACCGTCCTTAAGGGCGAACACCTACGACGTTTTATGCAAGGCGACAAGGGGGACGCCCCACCCGGGGAATGTCGCCCTACGGACGAAGAAGCGGGTGTGAGCAGGACGGTAACGGCGCAGAATAGTTCTTCAGAGATAACCGTCTTGCTTGAGCGACTCGACCACTTGTTTCGTGACGTCAGAAAGAGGATATGCTCTCGTCTTCTCATACGTCGCATAGGCGGCGTCCGAGATTTCCGCTTGCGGCTTTCCTAGGTTCTGCAGTTCAGCGAAATAGACGTCGACGTTGATGCCGTCGCCGGCGAAGGGAGCGATGCCTTGGAATGCCTTGTAGAACCGACAGTTGGTGACTTTTCCTTCTTCGATCTCTTCCGAGACCTCTCGGACGAGACAACCAAGGTCGGACTCTTCCGGTTTCCCGCCCGGGAGAATCCAGACGGTCTTCTTCTGGACGAGAAGGAGCTCTTTCTTATCGTTGATGATTGCCGCACTGACGACTAGTCGCATGATGCTCGGGAGTGTGTTCTTCAGATATAAACACATAATATTGCCCATATAGAAAATAATATCTTTTCCTTTCCAGTTATCTTTATAAACACCTCGTCGTTCTCGGACGTCACGCTTGGCAGCGGAGAACGTGAAGTACAATGGTTCGTGGAATGTTCAAGAGCGGACGGTTCAGTCGCGTCCACGTGAAAGTCCCGGGCGGCAGGACAGTCCTCCGCTTCAAGGAGAAGACGCCGAAACAACCGCATTGCGGCGAGTGCGGCAAGCCTTTGCCGGGCATCCCGCGCATGTCGCGCGTCGAAGCAACGCACGCGTCCAAGTCGAGCAAGCGGCCGCAACGTCCGTTCGGCGGCGTGCTCTGCAGTGCGTGCACGCGGAAGCGGCTCGTCGCGAAAGCGCGAGTCTAAAATTTTTTCACAATCCAAAACAGCAGGCCTCTCGCGGGTTGCGGCGACGCGCCCGAATTCTCGAGAGGGAAACGCGAGGAGATGAACCATGGCATTGTTTGAAGTCGGAAGAGTCTGTGTCAAGATCGCCGGCCGCGACGCGGGCGAGCGCTGCGTCATCGTCGAAGTCCTCGACGCGCACACCGTGCTCGTTGACGGCGCGACGCGCCGGCGCAAGTGCAACGTCAAGCACTTAGAGCCGTTGGCGGAGACGCTCGACGTGAAGAAAGGAGCGACGCACGACGCGGTCGCGAAGGCGTTCACGGCGCTCGGCGTCGACGTGAAAGAGTCCAAGCCGCGGAAGGCGACGACGAAGCCGCGCCACGCGCACAAAGCGAAAGCAGACGCCGGTGAACAGAGCGCGGTCGGTCAGCCCGTCAAGGCGAAAGCGCCGAAGGCGGAGAAGCCGAAAGCCGAACCTGCCAAAGCGCCGAAGGCTGAGAAGGCGGACGCTCCCAAGAAGAAAGTCGCGGCGAAGAAGACGGAGTGAGTTCGAGAAATAAAAGTATTTTTTAGAAATATTTTTTCTTATAGTTATGCGTTATTTCTTTTTTTCAAGAAATTCAATGACGCTCTACGCTTTCTTCCGCAGCACGTCGTACAGAACAGTCAGGTTCAGCTCGAACACCGCGGTCGGCATGCCGAGTTTGTTCGCGTCGAGGACTTTCGGGTCGAGCTCGCCGCAATACGCGACGTCGACGCCGGCGACGCTGACGCGCGCGACGCGGCCCGGGATGAACGAGGCGTGCTCGGTCTCCTTGTACGTCGGCGTCACGCCGAAACTGGCGAAGAGCGAGTCGAGCAGTTGCCGGATGCGCGTATAGTCCGCTTCCTCGCCAGACACTGCCGCAGCAATCCTGAACATCTCGTTCACGCCGGTTTCCGTCTTCTCTCGTGACTTCGTGAAGACCTTGCCAATCTCGAAGATCGTCTGCGGGTACTCGTGACGCTTGTTGCGGCCGAGCGTGTCGACGAGCGAGGGCGTGAGCCACGCGCGCAACGAGTCGTAGCCCTCGCTCACGCTGCTCTTGAGCGTGATGACGTCGAGTTCGAGGTTCATGCGTTTCGTCTGCAACTCCTTGCTGATGAGATGGTAGTTCTTCACTTCGAGGAGTCCGTGCCCGACGAGGCGCTCGCGCACTTTCGCCGCGAAAATTTCGAACGGCGCTTCGCGCGCTATCGTCGCGACGTTCGGCAGGATTTCCGGGATGTGCTCGAAGCCGTACGCGATCGCGATGTCCTCGGCGAAGTCCGCTTGGTGCAAGATATCGGTGCGGTACGCGGGAATAGAGACGACTCCTTTCTCGTACCCGTAACCCATCTTCTCGAAGAGAGTCTTCACCGTCTTTTCGTTCAAGTCGAGGCCGAGGAGCGTGTTGATATATTTCACGTCCGCTTTCATCTTCCGCGGCTCGAGCACCGGAGAGGTTACCTTCTTGGTCGGGTACTCGAGTTCGACGCTGGAGATCTCGCCGCCCATGTCTGCGAACGCCGTGACGATCATGGCGAGGCACTCTTCCAGGATGCGCTCGTCGAAGCCGGAACACTCGATGAAGACCTCCGTCGTCTTCTCCGTGATTTTGCCCGTCAACTCGCTGTTGATGATCGGCGTGAACGACATGATGTTGCCCTTCGCGTCGAGGAAGCACGCGTAGCGAGACAATCCCGCGACGAGGCTCGCGTAGTCCTTCCCTTTCGGGTGCGCTTCCAGTATTTCTTGCGCCGTCATCGCCTTTTTCGCTTCTAACGGTTGGAACTTCACGTCGGCAGGCTTCAACCCTTTGAACGTGATGGGGAACGCGATGTGCTCCATCGGGTAGATGCCAATGGCTGCTCGTTTCCGGTTTCGGCCGAACGTGACGTGCAGTTTCTCTTGGATTTGGATGATCTCTTTCAGCTTCTCGTCGTTGATTTTCAGCTTCGTGACGATGGCGCATCGCGTGTGCGGCCTGCACTCCTCGACGCTCTTGTCCACGATGACCTTCTTGCCGCTCTTCTTGACTTTGTACTCTTGCAGTCCGGGTTTCGCGCCGATGAAGCTGGCGAGCGCGCGGCTGAACCCTTGCTGGCTGAGCAGGTCCGGTCGGTTCGGGAAGATCTCGACGTGGATGTCGTCATTCTCGATGCCTTCGAGCGCGGTGCCGAGCATGCCGATACGGTCTTTCAGCTGGTCGTCCGAGAGTCTCTTCCCGAGCGTCTTCAGCAGCTCTTTCTTACTGATGCTGATGGTCGGCATTTATCTCATCCACGTCTTCATGTTCTTCAACTGTTCCAAATCGTTATTGTACAACACGCGAATATCATCCAATTGGTAGTGGCGCATGATGGTGCGCTCCATGCCGATCCCCCACGCGAGCACGGGGATTTCCTTGCCGATGAGCGTCTTCGTGACTTCTGGCCTGAAGATCCCGGCGCCGCCGAGCTCGACCCAGCAGTTGCGCGCGTCGTCCCAGACGTCCACTTCCGCGCTCGGCTCAGTGTACGGGAAGTGCGCCGGTCGGATTCTCACGTCAGAGAAGCCCATCTTGCCGAAGAACGCGCGCAAGTAACCCTTCAAGTGTTGGAAGTTCGCGCTCTCATCGACGACGATGCCTTCGACTTGGTGGAGCTCGAACAAGTGCTTCCAGTCCAACGCTTCGTTCCGGTAGATCGTGCTGACGCTGAAATACTTGCCGGGCATCTTGGCCTTGCCTTGCCGGATCGCGTCGAGCGTGTGCGCGCTCAGCACGGTCGTGTGCGTGCGCAGGAGGAGTTTCGCGCTCTCTTCGTCGTTGAACGGCGCGCGCCAGCCGAGACTGCCCGTCGTGCCGCCGTGCTCGTGCGCCGCTTTGACTGCGGGAAGCACCTCTTTCGGCAGCACTCCTTTCTCGGGATTCGCTAAGTAGAACGTGTCTTGCATCTCGCGCGCGGGGTGGTCTTGCGGGACGAACAACGCGTCCAAGTCCCAAAAAGCCGTCTGGACGTGGTCGCCTTCCATCTCCTCGAACCCCATGTCGAGCCAGACCCGCTTGATGTCCGCGATCGCGTCGTTCACGAAGTGCGCCTTGCCGCCCGTCTTCTTCGGCACGTTGATCGCGACGTTGTACGGGCGGAACTTCTTCTTTCTCCACGAGCCGTCGCTCAACATCTGTGGCGTCAATCGTTCTTCGTACGCGGTCGTCGCTTCCTTCGTCTTCGTCACGTCTTTGCCGAGCGGCGTGAGAACGTATTTCTTGTCGCGGCGCTTCAGCAAGGCCGCGTACCCTTGGCGTTTCAGCAAGTCTTGCACGCCGAGCTTCGTTCGCTCGTCGAGCTTCGCGAGGCGCAGCTTCCACTCAGTCTTTCCCGCCGCGGCCAACGCCCGCTTCGCGAGCGGCTCGTCCAAGACGAGGCCGTCCACCCACGTGAACTTCGGCTTGCCGTCTTTCGTGGTGCCGAACGGGACGTGCAACCGTTTGAGCGCGCCGATGACCGCGCCGGTCGCGTCCTTGTCGTACGCGGGGAGGATGTTCTTCAGGTCATCAACGAGGACTTCTTTCTGGCGTTGCAAGGCCCACAACGCGTGCTCTTCCGGCAACCCGTTCAGGAAGGCTTGTTTGCCTTTCTCCGTCACCGCGAGCACGTCCTCTTCGACGCTCTCCAGCTTGACGCACGCCTTGCCTTCCAGCCATTGCAGCGCTCGCGTCGCCTCGACGTCTTGTAGTTTGGACTCGATGGCGAGGTCTGACAACAATCCTGAGTCTTTCAGGTGCGGGAGGACTTTCCGCTCGAGCGGGTGCAAGCCCATCGCGATCTTCCGCGCTTCGTCAGACGCCATGTCGGTCTCGTCGCCGAGACGCTTTTATATTATTTCTGGTTTACGAGTCCTTTGCGAGGTTTTTGCTTCACGACTCGAACTCATGAGAACAACGAATTATTTACAATATGGTCATTATATTGCTTTAATTCTCACGAGAACCACACGTCAGCATCGAGAAAAACTCCACACCTCGCGCAGAGCAACTCTCAGGTACTATCGCATAACGGCAACACAACCAGAATATTTTTAAAGTAGTCACCGCTTATCGAAACTAAAAAGGGGTGATTTCCCGGACAGCGGGATCCCTGTGAGGGGGTTGAAGGACAATGATAGTCAGAGACGAATTTCTGAGCAAGCTCAGAAGGTATTTCGGACTGAACCTCTATGAGGTCAAGATCTGGACCGCGCTCCTCAGCCGGGGCGTCAGCACCGCCGGCGAGCTCAGCGACATCGCAAACGTGCCGCGCTCGCGCTCGTACGACGTTCTCGAAAGCCTCGAGAAGAAGGGCTTCATCGTGATGAAGATCGGCAAGCCGATCAAGTACATCGCCGTGCCGCCCGAAGAGGTCGTGGAACGCGTGAAGAAGAACGTCCACAACGACGCGAAGGAACGCGTCACGCGCCTGGACGACCTGAAGAAGACGGACGTCATCAATGAGTTGCGCAACCTGCACACGCAAGGCGTCGAGCTCGTCGAGCCGACCGACCTGACGGGAGCGCTCAAGGGCAGGCACAACCTCTACAACCACTTGGAGCTCACGATCCGTGGCGCGGAGAAGACCGTCACGATCATCACGACTTCCGGCGGCATGCTCCGCAAGGTCGAGGGCTTGAAGCCGGTCTTCGAGGAGGTCGCGAAGCGCGGCGTCAAGGTTCGCATCGCCGCTCCCCTCTCGAAAGAGACGAAAGAGGCGGAGAAGGAGCTCAAGGGCGTCGCGGAAGTGCGCGACTGCAAGACGAAGGCGCGCTTCGTCGTCGTCGACGGCAAGGAGGTCGTCTTCATGCTGATGGACGACGCGGACGTCCACCCGACGTACGACATCGGCATCTGGATCAACACGCCCTTCTTCGCCGCCGCGCTCGAAGAGCTCTTCGAGCTCGCGTGGAAAGAGATGAAGAAGATTAAAGCGTAAGGAACTTCAGAAAACTTTTTTCTAACAATTCTTTTTTCTCGTTTATCGCTTCTCAACCCAGAATCTGATGTACGTTCCCATCGCTGAGCCGCCTTGGTGGACGGAACGGTCCTCTCGAAGGATGTGGAAACCCGTTCGTTCGAGGAGACTTCGCGCGTCCTCCGCGGTGTAGTGATGGAAGTAGAGCGTCACGCCCTCGCGCTCGGCGAGCTCTCCACCGTCGCCCTCCTTGAGCGTGAGGAATGCGATACCGCTCGATTTCAGGACGCGTTGCCACTCTTGTAAAGCCCGTTCCGCTTCCGTCGGTCGCGAGTGGACGAGGACTGCGCACGCCCAGAGCCCATCGAACTCATTCTCGGGGAACGGCAAAGAATCTATGGTCGCGATAACAATCCTTCCGTCGGGAACTCTCCGCTTCGCCTCGACGACGAATTTCTTCTCCCGGTCGACGCCGGCGACATCGTATCCTCGCTTCGCGAAACTGGCGAGGTCGCGGCCGTTCCCGCAACCGACGTCGAGAATCTTGCCTCGAGGAACGTAATGGCGGAAATAGTCTATTTCCGCTTCCATCGTGTACGTGTCGTACTTCTTGATGAGTCGTTCCGCGTTGCGGGAATAAAACTTCTCGACGATCTCAGACGGTTTTTTCAGAACGACGTAAAACTCCTCATCACCGATGGCGAACTTCTCGAACGCCCAAGCTTTTCGTCTCACGAGCTTCTCGAACCACGCGCGGCGCTCGTGCTTGATCGTCTTGCCGCCGCCGAGGCTCTTCGTCGGGAACGAGACGACGAGCCACTTCGCGGGGATGGAATCGAGGACTTTCCCGCTGATGTTCCGTTTCGCCTCCTCGAGCGTGTCGAGGAGCTTGAAGAGGAAGGCGACGTCCGCGAGGTCCTTGTTCGAGATGACGGGCAACGTGTCGTGGTGCTTCACCAAGTCGAGCGGGAAGACCTCGCCATCGATGCCTTCAATCTGGAAGAATCGTTTCACGTCGTCGAGCTGCGTGCTCGGCAAATCGGAAGCGAGATAGAGTGGTTTGCATCCCAGGAATGCGTAGCTGTACGGGTTCGCGCCGCACCCGAGATCGAGAACGACGCGAGGAACGCCCGTTATACTAAATATCTTCGCGTAGATTTCCTTGTAATATGAAATTCGTTCTTTCGAGCTCTGGTGGAGTAGGAGGAGCTTTTTGATGAGTTCCGCGTCATGCGGTCTCTTCTCGAGCTCGTCAAGGAGTTTTCCGCGCCCTTTCTTCTCGTCCAGGTCGAAGACGCCGTAGACGCTCCGCAACTCGGCGCGGACGAGCTTCTTGAGCTCTTCAAATTCCGAACTCCGCGAGAACTCCTTGAACGACTTAGAGTTTTTTACTTTTTCTTTTAACTTCTTGTTCTGTTGCAGAATTTTTTCTATTTTTTCCTGGACGAACTTGTCGTCGAGCGTCGACAGTTCTCGTTTCGCTTTAATCCCCGCGACGATGTTTGGGATCATGTGTACACCATTGCAACCATCATGGCCGCGAAGCGATTGGACGCCCGCCACCGGCGGGTTCTCGCTGGCGCGGCACGGATTTCCTCGTCCGTGTGCGTCGCGTTCTCGTGCGACTTCGCACTTTGACTATGACTCTTTGCCGCGCCAGCACGGGACTGCGCTACGCGCGCAGCTACCATCGTTTCACGGCGACGACGCCGCCGAAGTGCTCAATCTTGGACGCCGCTTCGCTCGCGGAGAGCACGTGGACTTCGCCACGGACGCTCTCGCACTGGCGCAGCAGCGCTTCGAGCTTCGCGGACGCTTCCGGACTCTCGGTTCGCGACCGGCCGATGGCCGCCTCCGTGACGAGCAGGAACGCCACGTTCGCGCTCGCGATGGCT
Source organism: Candidatus Woesearchaeota archaeon UBA153 (assembly GCA_002503705.1). Lineage (GTDB taxonomy): Archaea > Nanobdellota > Nanobdellia > Woesearchaeales > UBA525 > UBA153. The sequence goes on from DASH01000042.1 coordinate 61,225, forward strand.
TCGCTGATGTCGAGCGGCCCGTACGCGAGCAACCCTTTTGACAACGCCGCCACCGCTTGTTCGACGAGGCTCATCTCGCGCAGCGTGGAGTTCTCCTTGATGACGCGCTCGACCTCCGGACGGTTCAACAGTTCGCGGATCGCGGTCTTCTCGACCGCGCTGATCGACGTCAGGATGGTCTTCTTCTTCAACGCGGGCGGCAACTCCTTGTCCACGTACTCTTTCCAGAACGCGGGCGCGCCCGCGATGATGCTCGTGAACTTGATGCGCTCGTCCCGCGCGGAGATCTCGGTGACGATCTCCTTGAAGAACGCGGCGCTCTTCTTCTCATCCACTGCCTTCTTCGGCACGTCGCCTTTCAAGCGGGCGACCTCTTCGATGCCGCGTTTCGTGACCGTGTAGAGTTTCGCCTCCTCGCGGTCGAACAACACGACGAGGATGGCTGGCTCGTTCTTCGTGGACTCTTCAAGCTTCGCGATGAGATACGACGGCCACGACGCCTTCCGCAACGTCACTTCCTCGCCAGGCTCGAGACCGAACGAGTGGTGCTCGCCGCGCGGGATGTCTTCAGGACCGTCGATGATAGTGCCGAGGACTCGTAACGACGAGCCGTCCGGCGCGTACTCAGTCTTCTCCACCTTGATGGCGAGCCGGATTCTGCGTTTCGAAACTGATCCTTTCTCATCTGTCTTGCCGACCTTCACCTTCCGCTCGGTGCTCCCTTCCAGCTCGTCGCCCGGCGCGATGATGGAGCGCAAGGTCCAGACGTCGTCCGCAGTCTCCACTCTCAGACGCACTTCGCCGTCCCGCCAATCCTTCTTGAATAAACGCATGATATTTTCCTCGTCAACCTATTTCTCGTTCTGCGCCGGTACCGGCTTCGCGCCCGCACCGTCCTGCTCGCTCTCCGTTGAGAACGTGGTGTGCGGTTCCCCCCGGACGGGGCGTGGTCGGGCACACCCCTCCCAGGTCGCTCCGAGGCGTCGCGACCGTCCCCCACCGCAACCGCTTCTTGTACCGCTTCCGTCGCTCGCCCTTAAGGACGGTGCCGGCGCTCAAGCAGTTGTTTTCAGGTTCTCTACCGTCGAAGACTCTCTCGAGGGAAAAGAGAAACCTTTATATATAAATCTTTGTGGGGTGAGAGGTATGCGGCGTCGTGGTCAAGAGTTCCGGATGAGTTCTCCGCTCGTCGTCCTCCTCATCGCCGTCGTCATCATCCTCTACATCCTCTTCCTCCCTCCCGCGGAGCGGGAAGCGCTCCTGACCGGCACGACCACGCCTGGCGGCGGTTCTTCAGGGGGCGGCGTTCTGACTCCTGGCGGCGCCGGCGTCGTCGTCATGGATAAGTACCTCGGCACGCTCTTGCCGCAGTCGAGCGGCAGCGTCGAGCACGCCATCCCGACGACCACAGTCTTCACGAGCACGAACACGGAAGAGGTCAAGTTCGTCGACAGCATGGGCGTCTCGCGCAGCGCGTTCTCGCGCCAAGACGCCACGCTCACGTTCAACGTCGAACTCGGCGTGGCGAAGAACCACTTGTTGACGTTCAACGTGGACGAGTACGGCGGCCCCCTCACCATCTCGCTGAACGACCAACCAATCTTCAGCAGGGAGATCACGACGCGTTCGCCCGCGCCAATCACGCTCCCGCAAGAACTCCTCAAACCGCAGAACACGCTCACGTTCACCGCCGGCACGCCCGGCTGGGCGTTCTGGAAGTCGAACACGTACTCGTTGCGCAACGTCCTCGTCAGCGCAGACGTGACGCGGTACGACAACGCCGCGGCGGAACAACACTTCACGATCACGCCCGCCGAGCACGAGAAGCTCGAGACCGCGAAGCTCGAGTTCGTCCCCGAGTGCGACGCGAAGAAGACGGGACGGCTCAGCATCACGCTGAACGGCAACCTCCTCTACGCGGGCTATATGGACTGCGGCATCCTCACCCGGCAAGAGGTCGCGAAAGAGTCCCTCGTCATCGGCGACAACCGCATCGGGTTCACGAGTGGCTCGGGCGGCTACACCATCGACCGGATCAAGCTCGTCTCGACGCTCAAAGAGCAAGACTACCCCGTCTTGTACTTCAACCTGCCGCCCGACCTGTTCCAGCAGGCGAACGTCTTCGCCGGCCGCGTCGTCCTCACGCTCCGCTTCAGCGAAGGAAACACGCTCAAGACGGGCAGCATCGTCGTGAACGGCTTCCAAGACAGCTTCCAGACGGACAGCTACTACTACCAAGCGACCCTCGACCCGAACATCCTCGTCCCGAACGCGAACTCGATCCAAGTCATCCCGGTCGGCGGCGCGCTGCACATCCCCGAAGTCCGCATCGAGATGCTCGGGTGAGACGAGTGGGCGGCAGCGAAGAGTCGCACCGCCGTCCACGGAGCGAGAAGAGAGTGAGAGTTCTCCATGGCTGACGACTTCAAAGACAAACTCCGCGGTCTGCACGAAGAGTTGCGTGTCATCGAGCTCGAGATTGAATCCCGCAAGGTCGCGGGCGAACCGTTCGACGACCTCTCCCGTCTTGAAGCCGAGAAACGGAAAGAGATTGCGGCCCATGTGAAGAGCGGCCGGAGCAGCAAGAAGTACAAAGACGGTTTCAAAGACTATTCAAAACTGAAAGAAGAAGTCCTCGCCGCCGTCGTCCCGGAAGCGGCGGTCGCCTTGGCGGCGAAAGAACGCCTCGGCCTCGGCGGTGGCGATGACGGCAGGGACGCGGGCGATGGCGATGGTGGTGAAGAGTCCGGTCCGGGCGCCTTGCAGAAGTTCAAGGATGGCTACCGGAGAGCCGACCAGGGCTTCCGTCAAGCGCAGCGGAACGTCGCAATCGGCGTGAAGAAAAGCGTCGACTTCATGGACCATCACGCGCACGCGTGGATCTTCGCGCTCGTCTGCCTCCTCGTTCACGCGTACGACGCGAGCACCGGGTTCAATCGAGGCGGCAGCAACCTGCTCCTCATGATCACCGCGTACACGTTCATCGCCCTGTACGCGGCCTTGTTCTATTACAACACCGGCTTCACGACGGCGAGCGGACGGTTCTTCGTTCTGAGTCTCATCGCCGTCTGCCTGCCGCTCCTCAGGCTCCTCCCGTACTTCAACAAGCTCGATTTCCTCATCTTTATCCTTACCTTCCTTCCTGTCTGGTTCCTCTACGTCAGCTTCCACGCAGAGAAGAACAAATGGCTCCAATGGACTGGCAAGATCATCGTCTTCGTGCTCATCATCATCGCGTTCATCCTCCTCCTCGGTTCGATGAGCATGCCGGACATCTTCACGAGCGGCGACACGGGCGCGATGATGGGCGTCTCGCTCCGCCACTCGTTCGAGGATATCGGCGCAGCGTGGAGCCGTATCAAGGAGCGTTTCGTCGAAGGCGGCGTCTTCTGCTGGAGCTGCTGGCGTCAGCGTCTCAACTCGACGTTCAACCCGTACGCGCAGTTCTACACTGGCGAGGTTGAGCAGAATAAGGAGGCGCCGCTCGGCGTTTACATCACCAAGCTCGAACCGCTCTACCCGACCGTGTACCTCAGCACTGGCGTCAATCCTGTCACGATGGGTCGCATCGAGGCGAAGACGTTCGTGCCGGGCGGCGTGATCGTCAACCCGAGTTGTCGTCTCGAGAAGCCGGGCAAGCCCGCCATCCTGGGCAGGGCGGACCCGGAAGGTCCGATGCAGGTCAACTACAATCTCGTCAGCGATGTCATCTGCACGTACGACCTCCCTGACGACGCGTTGACCGGCCAGTATGACGCGACGCTCGGCCTCTCGTTCGACTTCCAAACGTGGGCGTACATCACGAACACGTTCGTCGCGCAAAGCCTCATCCAGAACTATCTCATCCAAGACCGGGACGTGAACCGTGAGCTCGCGATTGACAAGACGACGAGCGCGGTCTACACGAGCGGTCCGGTCGCGTTGGGCATCAGCGCGGACTCACAGCCGATCGCGATTAACCCCGACGCGAAAGACGAGAACTACATCCAGCAACGCTTCGGGTTCACGCTCACGAACCGTTGGAGCCAAGGGGAGATCCAGGAGGTACGGGAGGCGAAAGTCATCGTGCCAGCGCCGTTCTTGCTGAAGGACTGCCTGCCGACCAAACCCGCCGTGAAGCAGATTCCTGAGAACAAGACGACGATCTACACGTTCTCTCGCGACGGGCTGCAGTTCGACAGCCAGTACGATTACCGCACCGTGACGTGCAAGCTCGCCCTCGACAGCAAAGAGGCGGCCGAAGAAGTCCTCGCGTTCGGCGAGAAGACGCCCGTCACGTTCGTCGTCCTCACGACGTACACCTACCAGTTGGAGAAGAAGACGCGGTTCCGCGTCGAGAAGTGACTACTCATGACCCGCAACACCACTCGCTCGAAAACCACTAGTTTCGTCTTCCTCCTCGTCCTCTGCGCCGCGCTCTTCCTGCTCGTCGCGTGCAACAACAACCCGTACTCTGTCAACTACCACACGGGCGACGACGGTCTCACGCTCGCGTTCACGTACGACACGCCGCCGAAGATGGTGTATGAAGGCTCGGACGTCGCCCTCGCCGTCGAACTCTTCAATCGCGGCGCCGCGGACGTCGACTATCGCGACATCATCTTCACGCTCACCGGCGACCCGTTCTACGTGCTGACGACGATGGACTCGTCGTGGCAGACCGGTCCGCCGGCTCCTGAAGAGCTGAACAAAGACCTCCTGCACGGGAAGAGTCCTGGCTACCCGGAAGGCGAGTCGCTCGTCCTCGAGCCGACGATGACGGTCAAGCGCATCCAAGGCTTGCGCGAACAGCCGACGACGCAGCTCTACGCGAGCGTCTGCTACCCGTACGAGAGCACGCTCGGCACGAGCGTCTGCGTCGACTCGAACTCGTTCAGCGCGAACCGGCAACGCCAAGTCTGCAGCGCTGAGACGATGACGTTCCGCAGCCAAGGCGGCCCGGTCGCGATCACGAGCGTCGAGAACTTGCCCACGCCAATCCGCGTCCCCGCGGAAGGAGGTCGCGGCTTTTACGACATCGTCCAGCCGCGCTTCATCCTCCACGTGGAGAACGTCGGCACCGGCACCGTCTTGATGCCGCCGCCCACGACGCGTGAGGAGCAGGTCGCGGCGTGCGCGCTCCGCGTGCCGAAAGAGAAGCTCGGCATGGTTTTCGTGAACGCAACCTTGAGCAACCTCTCCCTCGAGTGCTCGCCGAACCCGTTGCTTCTCCGAGACGACAAGGGATATACGAGTTGCACGCTTCCGAAAGAGCAGGTGGGCGCGGTCGCGACGGCGAACTACCTCTCCACGTTCACCGCGACGGTCGGGTACCTCTACCGCGACGGCATCGCCGCCGACATCGTGATCGAACGCCTTCCCGAAACGTTGCGTTCTGAAGACGCGACGTACGCGGAACGAGACCAGACGCCCGGGTATGTGAACGGCATCCCTCGGTGCGAGTACTGCAGCGGCGGAAACCGCAACGATCCCGCGTGCGCGGGCTGGCCGGCCGACGTGAACCAGACCGCGCTCTTCTCGTGCACGTGCGGCGAGAAGGAGTGCTTGAAGAAGAGCAAGGACGGGAAGTGCGTCTTCGGCGGCTCCTGGTGCCCCGGCACGAACTACTGCTGCGTCGCCGGTTGAGTTGGTTGCGCTCGCAGCGTTCGCATTCCCGCTCATTCCCTGAGAACTCCAGAGGGGTTTCTCAGAGGAGTTCACCGTCAAAAAGTTTAAAAACCACGAGGTTGGAGGAGACCATATATGAGACGACCGTCTGCGCGAGTCCTGGCTTTGTTGGCGCTCCTCGCGCTCGTCACGCTCTTCCTCGCGGGCTGCGGCGGTTTCAGAGGGAACGAGAACCAGTACTACAATGCTGAACGGGCCAAGTATTACCAAGGGTATGACGGCGTGAACGCGCGGTTCGACCAAGTCCCGCAGAAACTCTTCTACTACGGGAACGCCGAGGCGAGCGCGGCGAACGACTTCCCTCTCAGCGTCGCGGTGTTGAACAAAGGCGCGAGCTACACGCGCGGCGCCGTCTTCCTCAGCGGGTACGACCCGAACCTCATCCAGTTCGATGAAGTCCCGATCGCGTTGAGCTATCCGGGAGCGTGCTCCTTGCGCATCGGCGACTGGAGCCTCAACAAGTTCGGCATGATGGTCCAGTGCGGCGACTCGTTCTCGTGGCGCGGCCACGAGGGTAACTGGCTGGAGAGTATCAGCGTGCACGGCAAGACGTGGTTCAAAGGAACTCCGTTGGAGAACCTCCTCGTGGACTTCACGAGCAACAACCGCGGCGACTCCATCACGTTCAACTGGGACGCTTGGACATTCGAGGCTCGCGAGCACGGCATCGCGCTCATCGCCATCCTCGCCGGCCTCAGCTTCCGCGCCTTCCTCGGCCAAGAATACCTGCTCGCGGGCGACACGTACGACTATCCCGGCGGCGAGATGGACTATATCGAGTATCACGGCCACATCGCGAACTGGCCGCAAGGAACGGACGACATCCAACAGACGTTCCTGCTGACGAACTGCTACATGTACACGACGTTCGCCGCGCCCTTAGTCTGCATCGACCCGCAACCGTACAGCGAGAACCGGAAAGTCTGCACTCCCTCCGTCGCGACGTGGAAGTCCGGCCAAGGAGCGCCCGTCTCCATCAGCAGGATCACGCAGGAGAACACGCCGCGCACCGCGGTCTTCCACATTGAAGTGACGAACAGCGGCGGCGGCACGGTCTTCGACGCCGGCTCGCTCGAGAAGTGCAGTCCGTACTATCCCGGCGGCGCGAAGTCGAACGACTTGAACGCCATCTGGATTGGCGAAGTGCGCATCGGCGACCGCCTCCTCCAGTGCACGCCGGAGAACTACATCCGCCTACAAGGGAACAGGGCGAGCTTCACCTGCGTCTACCCGATCGAGTACGCGGAGCTGAACAGCGCGTACCAGACCCCGCTCGTCATCGAGCTCTGGTACGGCTACTCGACGACGACGCAACGGAACGTCCTCGTCAAGCGCGTCTCGTGAGCCGCGAAACGCCCGCTCGCGAGCGGGAAAAACGAAACGCTTGAAACTTGAAAAACACTTGAAAACTTGAACGTCCGTCACAGGACGATCCCGGAGGTCGACAAACCATGAACCAGCGCAACACCATCATCGTCTTCATCGCCATCACGGCCTTGCTCGTCGCCGCGTGCGGCGGCCCTCAAGCGCGGAACGACCGCACCGTCTCGTTCATCGGCGGGAACGGCGGCGTGAACATCGGCCTTATCAACGGCGTCCCGCCGGCAGCGGTCTATGATGGCGGCAGGATGGACTTCGGCGTCGGCGTCGTCCTCGAGAACGTCGGCGAGTCCGACCTCGGCCCGACGACGGACAATCCGTTCGCGCGCGTCAGCCTGGAAGGGTTCCTTCCCGCAGCGTTCGGCATGACGCCCGCGCAGATGTCGCAAGACCTCGACCGGCCCCTGCTCGGCGCGCACAAGAACTTCGACGGCAGCATCCTGCCCGGGCAGATGCACAACCTCGTCTTCTCCCCGCTCAACTATCGGGAGCGCTTGCAAGGGAACAGGGTCTACACGTTCCTCATCAAGTTCTGCTACGACTACGAGAGCATCGCCACCGTCCCGATCTGCTTCAAGAACAGCATGATCGAGAACGTGCAGGACGCGCAGATCTGCACGCTCACCGGCGAGAAGTACCCGCAGAATAGCGGCGCGCCGTTGCACGTGACAAGCGTCGTCCAGAACCCGCTCGCCCCGTACAAGGTCATGGTGAACTTCGTCATCGAGCACGCGGGCACGGGAGAGTTCTACGGCCGCACCGCCGGCGAGACGTGCGACCCGACGATCACCAACTCGAACAAGTACCGGGTGGACGTCGCAGTGTCGAGCGAAGACCCGGGGTTGAACATCCAGTGCAGCACGCTCGGCGGCGACGCGGCTGGCACGATCACGATGTTCCAAGGCGCCCCGCAGACGGTGACGTGCACGCTCACCGGGGACGCGGCGAGCGCGTCGCGCATCTACACTGACTTGTTGACGGTCAACCTGCAGTACCGCTACGGCGAGTCGATCGCCCAGCCGATCGTCATCAACGCCGTGGGCAGCGCGGATTAGAGCTTCGAAAAACGTTTTTCAAGAACTCTTTTTTCTTCTCATTCCTTCGAGAAGCGTTCAAGACTGCTTGTTCGCGTTTATTTGTCGGCGAGGAAAAGCGGTTCGATCGTCGCGTCCCGGCGTATGAGCCGTTCCACGTTGGCGGGCGCGAGCAGCGTCTTGTTTCCTCGTGCGTCCTTGTATTCGATGCCTTTGTTGCGCAAGCTCTCGCTGATCTTCGCCACGAGGAAAGCGCGTTCCTTAGTCAATCGCTCGACTTCTTCCCGGTTGAGCAGTTCGTCGACGAGGCCTGGCTGGCACGACTCGATGACTGGCTCCAGCGCGTTGAAGAACCCTTTGATGCATCGCGTGTAGTCTTCTTCTGTCGCGAGCGGGAGCGTCATCCACAGTTCGCCGACCTTGTGCTCTGGCGCGGGACCGTGGATGTGCACCTGGACGTGCGGGCCGCCGTGCCGCTCGTCATGGTGATGCTCGATGAGGAACTCCCGCTGGAACACCTGCTCTGCCAGGTGCCGTTTGTGCTCGAACTTGAGCGTGAAGCGGACGGTGTGGTTCTCGTTCAGGCTCTGCTGGCCGCGCATCGCCAACGACGCCGTGTAGTCTTCATCCTTGACCGTGACGCTGCCCGCCGTCCCGGTCGAGACCAGGTTCTCTTGGTTGAAGAACGGCAGGAACTCCTGGATGTTGAGGAATGGCTTCATGGGTGGATGCCGAGCTTGATGAGCTCGAACTCGACGTCGTGTTCGTACGCGCGGTCGAGGCCGAGATTATGAAGTTTCCGCTTCCACCACCCGAGATCCAAGACGTGTTTCTCTTGGATCCTGAAGAGCGGGTCGACGTGTGCCCTGATGATGTCCGCGAGGATGTTGAGGTACTCTTTCGCCATCGTCTTCGCGTCAGCGTACTTCTCCGTCAGCTTCCGCTCGCCGCCTTTGTAGATGACTTTCGTGTACGCGATGCGGAATTGGAACTCCATCGGAATCTGTGATGGCGGCACGGCGTATACGTACTCAATCTTGCTGTCGCCGAACACGGAGACTGACGCTCTCTTCTTCTCATCGCTGATGGTGAGTCTGTTCTCCGTTGCCACTTCACGATATTGTCGGGCCAGCGTGACGAGCTTCTTGATGATGTCGTCGTACGTGTCTTTCCTTTCACCGAATTCGTCCAGTAAGTCTTTCGTCCCTTTCTTGATCCACAGCGTCGTGGGCTGCATCTGGAGTTCTACGGCGTCTTTCATGACGATCACCTTCGTTTCTATAGATACTATAGAGGCAATAGTTTTAAAAGTTTTCCCTTGATATAGATTTTTTCCATACAGAAAAGATTATCGAAAGAGAGAAGTCCTCGGTGCGCCGTCTCGCGGCTGGCGTCGGTTTTCTCGGCTTCCGGATGTTCCCGCGCCACCGTCTCCTGCACCGGAAGAACCTGCGTCGCTTCGAAAAACGATTGTGGACGTTCAGAGAACGATACGAACAGGGAGATCTCGAGCGCGAGAAAATCGTCGAGTCGTTCGAGGGCTGGCTTTCGTACGCGGCGAACGCTGACACATACAAGTACCGTCGCCACGCGACGCGGCTCTTCAACACCTCGTTCCCCGCTCGGCCGAACGTGACCGTCTCGAATCCGCGGAAGCGCGAGAACTTCCTCAAGAAGATGGCTGCCGCGTCCATGCCGTTCAGCAGGCTCAAGACGCGGCAGCTCTTCCTGCGGGGAATGAGCATCGAGGAAATCGCGCGTCGTCGCGGCTTCACGGAAGGCACGATATGGAATCATCTCTGTTTGCTCATTGAGCATCGTCAGCTCCCACTTTGGCGTGTGCTGCCAAAAGAGAAGATTGACGCGATACTGCCGCACGTCGCATCACCGGACGACCAGCTCGCCGATATAAGAACACGTCTTCGAGACGACCGACGCGAGCATATAACGTTCGATGAAATCTCCCGCGTCCTCGCTCACCTTCGGAGCCGGCCGAAGGAGCGGCGCACTCTTCAATGAGCGAGCGCTTCGGTATCCGGGCCGGCGTTCGCTGACGCGGCAGCCAGAATCTTTCGAGCCAAGACGAATTCACTGCTTCTCTTTCAAGATGATCGGCTTGTTCGGGCTCGTCGCGAGGTCGAAGAGGAGGATGGCGAAGATGGCGATGGTCGTCAAGATCGTGTTGAGCCTGCTCTCGAGCATCGTGATGAGCAGCGTGTTCAGGATCGCGGCGAGGACGATGAGCGAGCCGTTCAGGTAGTCTTGGCGTCGCGTGAAGACCCATCCGGCGTACCCGGCGAGGACGACGGTGACGACGAGGAGCGCGCTCTCGGGAAGGATGTGTGGGATGAGCGCGTAGTACGCCCACAGGCAGACGAGGAGGAAGAACCGGAACGGCATCCAGCCCGAATAATCCTTGTGACGCGTCATAACGCCCTGAGAACTGCACCACGGGTTAATAAACGTTTTTCTTCACACGAGTCGGGCAGTCTGAAGCGAGCGTCGTCGCAACCATTAAAAATAGCCTTCTCTCAACGAGTCGTATGAGGCTCCAGCCAATCGACCGAGAGGTACTCCTCAAGCTCGTCAAGGAGCGCAGTCCAGTCCTGCCTCTCGATTTGAAACGCGCCCTCAATCAAGGCGACAGCCTCCTCTTGGGCGCGATGTTGAGCGAACTGGTGGCGCGCAAGCTCGTGAAGATTACGCACGTCAAGCTCGGGGGGAGCCCCTACTACTACGACCCGGAGAAGCCGGAGTCCATCGAGAAGGCCGCCTCGAATTTGAACGAGAAGGACTACCGGACGTACAACCTGCTCAAGGAGTCGAAGGTCCTCCGGGATGATGAGCATGACGCGTTGACGAGAGTGTCGTTGCGCAACATCAAGGATTATGCTATCAATGTTCCCTTCACGACGCCTGACGGCGTCCAGCTCTCCTTTTGGCGGTACTACCTCGTCACGGAAGCCGAAGCCGTACCGCTCATCCGGCAACGGCTCGGGATTGATGGCGCGGCGACGCCACCACCGGCCGCGACTCTCGTGACGCCGCAACCCCTCACGAGCGCGACATCGTCGCCAATTCCTTCAACAGCAAGTCCGCCTCCAACGTCGTTAACCCCCTCTGCAACGTCAGTAACTCCTCCTTCGCCGCCGTCGCCGAGCGTGGCGGTTGCTGACGTCACAACAGCTCCCGCTCCCGCGAAGCCGAAACGGCAATCACGGAAGAAGAGCGTCGCGGCGACCGCGGGCGCTCCCGTGACGGGAACCGCGGCCATCCTCGGCGTCCAGCAGACATTACCGTCCGCCGAGCCGGTCGAGGATAACTTCTACGGCCACGTCAAGCGCGTCCTCGAAGAGAGAGGCGCGAGAGTCCTTGAAGGGAAGGTCGTCAAGAAAGAGGCCGAGCTCGACCTGCTCATCGAATTACAGACGCCGTTCGGCCCCACGGCGTATTATTGCAAGGCGAAGTCGAAGAAGAAGAGCTCTGAAGCCGACGTGATCGCGGCGAAGCTGGAAGGGAACACGCGCCACCTGCCCGTCCTCTATCTGTCGAACGGTGAGGTCGCGAAGAAAGCGCTCGACCTGCTCTCGACGACGTGTAAAGGCATGCTTATCGGGAAGGTCTAGAACTGAACGGGAGGACGGGACATTTTTTGTTCTGTCCGGTGGCGAGGGACTCGCGGTATTCCGGAAAGGTGACGATGTCGCCCAAGCCTTTCTTCTCTTCCGAGGCCGCTCCCGGCCAGATTTTCATGCGTACGTAGTCGAAGCCGATCTGGATGACGTTCTGGAATGGAAAGAGCGCTCGGAAGATCGCGGGCGCTTCTTTGTCGATGCAGTTCCTCTCCACTGGAAGGAACGCGTACGCTCCTCGTTGTTCTTTCACGAACATGGCGAGGTAGTCGTGCCATCGCGTTCCTTTCCGTCGGATCTCCTCGCAGGTGACGTGCGCGCTGCCGAGCTCGCGCGCGAGCGCGGTGCCGTCTTCGTGCGTCCACTCGAAAGAGAACTTGCTCTTGAGATGTTCTTCCAGCCATGGTTCGAGCAGTCCGTGATCGAGGAGGAGGCTGTACTGTTGGCCGACGTACGCGTGCAGGTCGTATGTCGTGTTGCGGCGTAACGCGATCCCTCCCTCGACGCTGTAGAAGAGGATGTCCGCGACAGTCTCTTCGAGATCTTTGTTCGTCGGGAGTTCTCGGGCTTCGCCACCGTGCTTCGCTGCTGGTTCGATGATGCGCGCGTTCTGGCCGAAACCGTGGATGACGAGACGTCGGACGTTTTCGCGACCGAAGTGTTCGCGTATGGCGCGATACCAGGTGATCGCTTCGGGCGAGAGGTCGGCGTGGTAGAGGAGGTTGACGCGTGGCGGGTTCTCTTCTCCAGAGACGACAGTGCCCATGTTACCACTTGTGAATGAGTATTGATTTATATCTCTTTCGTCTCCCGACTTCCCGCAACCCTTTTAAGTGTTGCGCTCTCCTCGCAGAGGATGGGCGTCGCGATCACCGAACTCCTCGAAGGCAAGGAGATATCCATCGAAGACTTGCGCGGCAAGATCCTCGCCGTCGACGCGTTCAACATGCTCTACCAGTTCCTCACGACGATCAGGATGCAGGACGGCACGCCGTTGCGCGACAGCAAGGGCAACGTGACGAGCCACCTCATCGGCCTCTTCTCGAGGACGACGGCGTTGATGGCGGACGGCGTCAAGCTCGCCTTCGTCTTCGACGGGGAGCCGCCAGCGTTGAAGAAAAAAGAACGGGAACGCCGCGCCGCCGTAAAAGCAGAAGCCCTCCTGCATCTGAAGAGCGCGGAAGCGCGCGAAGACGTCGCGGAGATGAAGAAATACGCCGGACGCACCGCCACCCTCTCCCCCGAGATGGTCGACGAGGCGAAACAACTCCTGCGCGCGCTCGGCATCCCCGTCCTCCAGGCGCCGAGCGAAGGAGAAGCGCAAGCGGCGCACGTCTGCGCGAGAGGCGACGCGTACGCCGTCGTTTCGCAGGACGCGGACAGCTTCCTCTTCGGCGCGCCGCGCGTCGTGAAGAACCTCAACCTTTCGGGCAAGCGGAAGAAGACGAGCGCGCTCGCGTACGAGACCATCCATCCAGAACTCCTGAGCCTCGACGACAGCCTGAAAGCGCTCAACCTGACGCGCGACCAGCTCATCGTCCTCGCGCTCCTCGTCGGCACCGACTACAATCGGGAAGGCATCCGCGGCATCGGGCCGAAGAAAGCCCTCAAGCTCTTGGAAGCGCACGGCGCTGACTTTGCCGCGCTCTTCGACGCGGTCTCGTGGAGCGAACACTACCCGGACTTGCCGTGGAAGGTCCTGGTCGAAACATTCAAAAAGATGCCGGTCACGGACGAGTACGCGCTCTCCTGGGCGAAACCGGACGCGGCCGCGTTGCGCGAACTCCTCGTCGTCCAGCACGACTTCAGCGAGGAACGAGTCGCCGCCGCGCTCGCCAAGCTCGGCGCGAGCGCCGCGGCGCAACAGCGAGGTCTCGGAGAGTTCCTGTAAGAACGGTGTCGTACGAAATGCACTCGTGGATCGTCTTCAGCATCATCTCGGCGCTCCTCGTCGCCGCCACCTCGATTCTCGAGAAGCAGATGCTGCTGGAGAAGCACGCGATGCAGTTCTCCGCCTCCCTCGCCGTCGTCAACGCGCTCCTCACCGCGCCCTTCCTCTTCTTCGTCGAGTGGGAGCGCATCACGCCCTCCCTCTTCGCCTTCCTCTTCATCCTCGCGGTCATCCTCGCGACCGGCTTCTTCTTCACCGCGCGCGGCGTCCGGCACTCGCCCCTCTCCATCTCCGCCCCGCTCATCTCCCTCAAACCAGCGGTCACGGCGATCATCGCGTTCCTCCTCCTCGGCGAGTCGCTCTCCCTCCTTGCCGTCCTCGGCCTCCTCCTCATCGTCGTCGGCGTCGCGGTGCTCGAACACCATCACGGCGTCACCTTCCTCCGCGACCTGCGCGAGATTGCCAGCGCAGTCCACGTCCGCTACCTCGTCGGCGCGCTCCTCCTCTTCGGCGCGTGCATGGTGGGCGAGCGCTACCTCTTCGCGCCCCTCGCGTCCGGCGGCCTCGCGTTCCCCGTCCTCCACTACCTCGCCATCGTCAACGTCCTGGCCGCGATCATCTCAATGCTCTACCTCGCCTTCTTCCACCACGCGTGGCGCGACCTGAAATCCTGCCTCTCCTCCTCCTGGCTGCCCATCGTCATCATCGGACTCTTGACGGTCGCGATGCGGCTGAGCCACGGGTTCGCCCTCTCGTTCCCGAACGGCAAGGCGGGCCTCGTCTCGAGCATCAAGTACACGGCGGCGATCTTCATCACGTTCGTCGGCGGCGAGCTCTTCCACGAAGAGCACGTCTGGCGGCGGCTCGCCGCCTCGGCGTTCATCGTCGTCGGCGTCGTCCTCATCATCCTCTGAGACGACAGGCAACTTTTTAACTTCCGTCATTTCCCTCTCGTCGTCATGGTCCTGTGCGCGAAAGCGAAACTCTCGGATGCGCAACGCGTGAAGCGCGAGCTCGTCGAGCACCACGCCGGCTTGGATGGTTGGCGCTCCGTGAAGGACGCGACGCACATCTACTATCCTGTCGCGAAGAAGTTCCCGACGGCACACGCGACGTTCGTCGAGCATGACGCGCGTGCGGTCCCGAACAAAGGCGACTTGAAAGAGCGGTTGCGCGGCGCGTTGACCGACGAGGAGCTTTCACGGCTCGCGAAGAGCTACGACCTCGTCGGCACGATCGCCATCATCGAGATTGACCCGTCGCTCGAGGCGAAAGAGCGCGTCATCGCGGCAGCAGTCCTCGAGAAGAACCCTGCCGTGACGACGGTGGTGAAGAAAGGCGGCGGCCACGAGGGCGAACTGCGCTTGCAGCGCACCGTCTTCCTCGCGGGCGAGGAGACGCGCGAGACGATCGTGACGGAGAACGGCGTCAGGCTGCGGGTCAACGTCGACGAGGTGTACTATTCCGTCCGGACCGCGTCGGAACGGTTGCGCGTCGCCGAGCAGGTGCGCGCGGGCGAGCGCGTCCTCGTCATGTTCTCGGGCGTCGCGCCGTACTGCGTCGTCATCGCGAAGCGGACGAAGGCCGCCGAGGTCGTCGGCATCGAGTTGAATGAAAAAGGCCACGCGCTCGGCGTCGAGAACGTCCGGCTGAACAAGCTGAAGAACGTCGTGCTCATCAACGATGACGTCCGGCACGCCGCGCCCGTCCTCGCGGAACGAGGAATTTCATTCGACAGGATTGTCATGCCCTTGCCGCACACCGGCAGCGACTTCCTCGATGAGGCGTTCGCCGTGTCGCATCCCGGGACGATGATTCATTTGTACGACTTCGAGAAGGAAGGCGAGTTCGACCAGGCGGCCGCGAAGGCCGAGGCCGGCGCCCAGCGGAACAAACGTCAGATTAAAATCTTGCGCGTCGTCGCGTGCGGCCAGCACTCCCCGCGGCTCTACCGCGTCTGCGCGGACTTCGAAGTCCTGTGAGAGTTCTCTTCGCCCTCGTCCTCGCGTTGCCACCGCGAGAGCTCCTTCTTCGCCGCCTCAATGTCTCTCTTCGAGTACTTGCCGCTCTTCACGAACGCGTCGTACTCTTCCCGAGAGACCTTGCCGTCCTTGAGCATCTTGCGTAGCTCGCGCTTCGCCTCGTCGGAGATCTGCAGCGACTCGACCTTCCCCGTACGGACTTCGCGGAGGTACTTCTCAATCTTCCGCTGCAAGAAATCAAGATTCGCTTCGTCCAGGTGGCCTTTTGCGTACTCCTGTTCGAGTTTCTTCTGCAGCAAGAGAAGTTTCGCTTCGCTCTTCGACGGCGCGTCGTCGTACTCGGCGTGCGCGTCGTTAATCTCCTTCAAGTACCCGCCGACCTTGTTGCGTCGGCGATGGTTGAGCCACCAGCCGACTACGGCGCCGAGGATTGCGATGATGCCGATAATCGCGCCAACCATGTCCCAATTCGTGTCGCTCGACGTCCCTCCCGATCCCGTGTTGTTGATGACGATCGGCGTCACGCCGATCGGCGTCGGAAAAGTTTCCGTTCCGGCGTTCGTCTCCGGCTTCTCTTTTCCCGGTGGCGTCGTCGGCTTCGCCGCGAGCGTGAACGCGAGGACGAGAAGCATGATGGCGAGAAGAGCGAGGAGTGTGACGATACGGCGGACTGTTTTGCGCGTCATGCCTCCCTTCAAGAATTCGCGATTTAAAATTGTTCTGGAAAAGGCGACGTTCCGGGGCCGAACCCCGCATCCCGCGGACTGAACGCTCGCGCTCTGAACCCCGTCGTGGCCGTTCCCCGCGTTCTGTATCCTGTTCGTTCCGCTCCCCGCGTTCCGAACCCAGTAGGTAAGTCGCCCCGCTCGGCAGTTACTCCACCAGCCATCATCCCCGAAGGGCGTGGCTCGGGTGTTCACCTCCTCATCGCGGGGCGAAGTTGCGGAACGCGAAAGCCTATAAAAAACTACTTGCCCCTCTGCGGCGTCACTCTCGGTGAGCCGCTCTCCGTTTTTCCTCTTCGCTCCTCGTTTTTCCTCACTCCCTTGTTTTTCCTCGCCACCCCCTTTTTCCCGTCGTTTTCGACTAAAGATTTATATACCTCCGGTCCGTTTCTCTGGCCTCTTCCGAGGGTATGATGGTGAAAGAGGAG
This sequence comes from Candidatus Woesearchaeota archaeon UBA153, assembly GCA_002503705.1. Classification (GTDB taxonomy): domain Archaea; phylum Nanobdellota; class Nanobdellia; order Woesearchaeales; family UBA525; genus UBA153. The sequence continues at coordinate 77,964 of DASH01000042.1, forward strand.
CTCGATAAGGCGGTCTATTCCTACAGTTCGACAAGCGAGAGCAACGAGCTGGAGGAGGAGAACAAGCTCTTGCGCGAGACCGTCGACCAGTTGCGCAACGAGGTCGAGAAGTTCAAACGGCCCGCCTTGCTCGTCGCGGAGGTCGGCGACGTCGTCTGGAAGCACGAGCGCCGTTACATCGTCATCAAGGTGCCGAACGGGAACATGTTCTACGTCGAAGTCGCGGATGGCATCGGCGACTTGGTGCCGGGCGAGAGCGTCCTCGTCGAGCAGAAGAACCTGACGGTCGTCGAGAAAGTCTCGAGCACGAAGCGCTTCCCCGTCGAGCAGTTCGTCATCCTCGAGAAACCGACGGTCACGTGGCAGGAAGTCGGCGGCTTGCAGCAGCAGATCGAGGAGTTGAAAGAGGTCATCGAGTTGCCGCTCAAGAGTCCTGAGTTGTTCAAGAAGGTCGGCATCACGCCGCCGAAAGGGATCTTGCTGTACGGCCCTCCCGGTACGGGGAAGACGCTGCTCGCGAAAGCGGTCGCGCACAGCACGAACAGCACGTTCATCGAAGTCGTCGGCTCGGAGTTGGTGCAGAAGTTCATCGGCGAGGGCGCGAAGCTCGTCAAGGAGATCTTCCAGCTCGCGCGCGACAAGGCGCCGTCCATCATCTTCATCGACGAGCTCGACGCGCTCGCGTCGAAACGCGTCGACATGGGCACTTCGGGAGAGCGCGAGGTGCAGCGCACGTTCATGCAGTTGCTCGCGGAGATTGACGGCTTCAAGAGTCTCGGCAACGTCAAGCTCATCGGGTGTACCAATCGTCGGGACATTCTCGACGAGGCGGTCATCCGTCCGGGACGCTTGGACCGTCTGATTGAGGTGCCGCACCCGTCGAAGGAGGGCTTGCGGGAGATCTTCAAGATCCACACGCGTACCATGAAATTGGAGCGGAAGGCGGACACGGAGAAGATTCTCGACAAGATGGTGAACTTCAGCGGCGCGGAGGTCAAGGCGGCGGTGACTGAAGCCGGTTATTTCGCCATCCGCGCGAACCGCACCATCGTCAAAGAGTCGGATTTCTTCAAGGCGATCGTCAAGGTGCGTCGTTCGGAAGAGAATGAAGGCAAGGACTACATCGGGATGTTCGGGTAGAACGCTCTTTCTCTCGTCTTCGGAACGAAAAGATTTAAATATCCGGCCTGCGTCGGCTCCGTTATCAAAATCGCGTGGTGATTCATCATGGGTGAAGAGGAGAAGAAGCTCTCGCGTCAAATCATCGGGAAGACCGTCGTGAGCAAGACGGGCAAGCGCTTCGGCGAGGTCGGCGATGTCATCTTCGAGACGAGCAGCGGCGAGTTGATCCACATCGTCTTGCGCAACCCGACGCCGTACACGGAGAAGCTCGACCTGGAACGCTCCAAGGACGGCGAGCAGTTGATCCCGTTCTCGGCTGTCATGGCGATGGGCGACTTCCTCGTCGTGGCTGAAGAGGATATCGTGTAAAAGTTCTTTTTTTTGGAAATAATATTTTCTATATAGAACATATTTCTCTTCGACGGAAACGAAAGCTTTAAATATGATATAATCACTACCCGGTAATAACATAATTGCGGGGTACTCCTCATGAAGAAATTCCTCCTGTGCGCAATGCTCGTGCTCGCCGCGCTCATCGCGCTCCCGAGCGTCCTCTCGTACGGCTACTACGGCTACGCCTACCCGAACCAGCAATACTGGAACGCCGAGACGCGCATGGGCGCGTACGGCAGCTCGTTCGGCTACGCGCAAGGCATGTACGACTACGTCAGTCCCCCGATCGCGCTCACCGGCCTCGGCCACCAATACTCCGTGAGCAATGTCCGCGACGCGGTCTACCCGCAATACCCGGTCACGCACTTCTCGAACGCCTACCGGCCGTATTACGGCTACCCGTACCGCAGCTACGGCAACCCCGCGTGGGAAGCCTACCGCTGGGGCACGTGGAACGCGCGCTGAGACGTGAACGAAAATTTTTTCTTTACTCTCCTCTTCACTCTCCTTCAACCCGACAGTGAAAGCTCATGAACGACCACCCAGCAACGGAATCGCCGATTCGATGGTATGACGTGAACGGGTTTGTCAAGACCGGTATCTTCTCTGCATCCGGGCTCTCCGTCATCCAACTCTACCTCGACCCGAAAGGAACAGCGCGGCCGTTCCTCGGCATCGGGATGGGCGCGTTGAAGAACGGCTTCCTGCTTGAGCAGATGCTCAACGACCCCTTCCTCAACCCAGCACGGCAACGTCCCGAGATGCTCCGCTTTCGTGACGGCCACACGCACCCGAGTCGTTTCGGCTCGTGGTACTACGCGCCCGGCATGGGCACGATAACGATTCTCGGCGAGAAGATACAGAAAATACTCTTGAACGGTGAGAGTCTCGACTACGCGGCTGGCATCGACGCCCAACACCTCGAGAAGCTCTCCTGCTTCTTACCGGGGTACGAGGTCAGTCGTCCTCGAGACACGCTGACGCTCTTCCTCGTCCCGAAACCGCGCGCTCTCGAGCGATGATCGTTCGTGACCTCTTCAGGCGAAGCGCGGCCAGCGTTTCCACGCGCTTGGTCCTCGCGCGACAGCGTCTTCAGAATTGCTCATCGTTGCAACGTCAGCGTGAAGCTCGCGAGCAACGCTTCCAGTTGGAGGTACTCGTCAGCGCCTTCCACCATGCGGAACTCCGCTTCGCCGCACGACTTCACCAGTTCGAGCTTCTTGCGGTCGTCGACGCCGGACAATTGCCAGCACGCGGCTTGCAACTGCTTGATGATGTCCGTGCCGCTCAAGCCGTACTCGAGCATGACGGTGAGCAGGATTTTCTTCGCGCCGGGGAAGTCTCCCTGCTTCGCGTGCTCCAAGAGCTGCGCGACCTCTTTCGGCTTCGCGTAGCTCGCGATGGAGTAGACGACGTCTTCCGTGATCTTCTTCTCTAAAGCTGCGCACGCTTGCAGCAGGTTCTCGACGCGGCGCACGTCGCCGTTGCTGACGAGGAATAACGCTTCTTCCGCTTTCGCGTCCACGTGGAGGCCTTCGTCTTTCGCGATCTTCTCGATGATGTGCGCGATCTCCTCGCGCGCCAACGGCTTGAACCGGAAGACGGTGCATCTGCTCTGGATCGGGTCGATGATCTTGCTGCTGTAGTTGCAGCTGAGGATGAAACGACAGGTTTGCGTGTAGTTCTCCATCGTGCGGCGCAACGCTTGCTGCGCCTCTTTCGTTAAGGCGTCGCACTCGTCGAGGTAGATGATCTTGAACGGCACGTCGCCGATCGCTCTCGTGCGCGCGAAGTCCTTGACTTTGTTCCTGACGACGTCGATGCCGCGCTCGTCGCTCGCGTTCAGCTCTAAGAAGTTGCCGCGCCACTCGTCGCCGTACATCTGCCGCGCGATGACGAGGCTCAACGTTGTCTTGCCGATGCCCGCCGGGCCCGCGAACAAGAGGTGGGGCATGTTGCCTTGCTTGACGAACGCCTCGACCTTCGAGACGACGTCCTTCTGCCCTTTGACCTCCTTGAACGTCTTCGGCCGGTACTTCTCAGTCCAGATGCTGCTCTCCCCGATCATGGTTTCCCGGAATCGGCGAGAGGTTTAAAAAATGGATGGTGGACGTCCATCACATTCACGAGTCTCATTCGTGAGTTTCGCATCGCGTGGTTCATACGGTAACGGTCGTCTCCGTTCGGGTTTTTCCACCACTTTGCAAATACTGTTGAATGAGTTGTAGGAATTCTTTGGAATCCGCAAAGTAATTCAGGTACGCTTTTCTCAGTTCTTCCACCGATTTCGCGCCGACGAGCACAACATCCTTGTTCGGATTACGGTTCTGCAATCTTTCAGCTTCTACGTAGTGTTCTGTGGCAATCGGTTCCTGTTCGAGCGGGTAACCTCGAATGCTGAGTTTTTCATTCCCTTCCGTCACATCGAGCTCGAGGAGGAAGAACTGGAGCTCTTTGATTTTCGGCTCTATCGCTTTCAGAGCATCCGACCAGCCCGTCATCTTTGAGATTATCTTCAGATGACTCACTTTCTCCTTGACTCTTTCGTAAAGTTCGACGTCATCGGTCGGCGTATCGGGAACTGGTGGTTGCCCTTCCATTCTCGCGAATACCGAACTAATTAACTTGAAGAAATCTTTCCATTCTTGCTCTCCTTCGTTGGACTTGATGGCCTGGTCAGTGAATAAGTCGACGATTTCGATGGAGGTGGCCCACGCGTGCTGTATCTTCGACCTTATTTGCAACTCGACCTGTAGGCCATCGTAGGTTGTGATTTTGTCGCTTTTGTATTTGTACACTAAATGTATGCCGCGATACCCGTCATTTTTCGGTTCTTTGATATAGTCTTTTTCTCGTACGCGTTTGTGTTTGAGACCTCTGCTTTTCTTATAGACGTTGCTCAGAGCATACGCTTTTGCTACGTCCTGCATGACTGCCCTGCATCCCGCGATATCTTGCATCTGCGACAGGCTCATGGATTTTGTCTGCGTCCTCTGTAGCTTTTTCAGTATGGATGGCACTCTCTTGAGTCGTTGGACGACGAGTGCAGAACTATCGATTTTTTTTGATTCTCTTCTGAGTCTGACTTGAAAGGTATTCATGGGATAGCTATGGGACGACCGCCAATTACTGAGAATGTTCAGCGCGTTATCCGTCTGTTCTTCGGTAGATTGCGGATCAGTTAAAATGTGCCCCGCTTTATCTACTTGTGATCTCCCGTACTCGGGTTTTGTCCAGGTCATGGATGAACGATGACATCAAGGCTTTATATATTTTTGCATGCGAAAGTGTTTTACGCATGCAAAGATGCACTATTTATGCATGCGTATATGGATTAGCATGCGGACTCAATCCGCATGCGATAATAATTTTCGCATGCAGGCCCTCGAGATTAACTCGTTCAAAGTTTGTTCCGATGGCGGCATTCTCTCAGCAAACCCTTCTGAGGAACGCATATGATTTCGTATGAGTTTTTATTCCTTTCGGGTGATAAGGAATCTTTTTAAGGGGGACTTACCGGGTTTTCTTTCTTCGCAGTGATGGTCGGTCCATAGTGTCACAGTTACCTCGTCCGGACCCGCAGCCGTATGAAGGCGTTCTGCACATTCACCGACCTTCTCCTCGAGCGCCCACTCGCGACTCCCCGCTCCTCGCCGAGCCGGAACCGCTCGTCCTCTCATTCCAGGCCTCGTTCGGGTATCGCGGCGTCTCCTACTCAGTCAAGTATGGCGATGACATGGCGCGGCCGTACGTCACGGTGGCCACGCGCGGCTGCGCGGACATGGTCGATTACTTCTCCGTCGTGAAACAGCTGGAACTGCTCGGCAAAGGTTACGAGGACAACCTGGCGCGCACCGACACGCAAGACGGCATCCGCGGCGTCATCCGGTTCCACGACGCGCTCTCGCAGAGCGGAATCGAGTCGTTCTTAGGCGAGACTCGGGGCTTGGAGAAACTGAGAAAAGAAGTGAAGTATTTCGGCAACCTGTACGCGTTCCCGGAAGTGCGCGGTTAAGGCTGGCGCGGCCAAAGTTATAGTTTTCGTTCTTCAGTGCACGAACGTACTCGCATGCACTTGTACGAGGAGATCCGTGCCGCGTCAGCACGAGACGAGCCATGCTCGGCGAAGAACTCTTACGGTCGTTCCCACGAAACTTGGTAGTACGTCACGTCGCCTTCCTCGTCGACGATGCCGAGGAGCAGGTGCTTCTTCGTGCTGTGCGCGACCCTGTTCTTTGCGGAGAAGTCGTGCCACGTCAACGATTGGCTCTCGTGGATCGGGTAGAGAATCCACTTCGCGTGGTCCTCGCCGGGCTTGACGCCGCGCTCGTACACTCGGAAATCCGCGCCGAACTTCAACGCGGTCTTGACGATATAGCCGCGGTTGCGCATGTCCCGGAAGACCAAGTATTTCGTCCAGAAGCTCTTCTGCGCCTGCTTGGCTTTTCGGATGAAGGTTTGGATGGGAACTTCCTTGTTGCGCGGCGTGACGATCTTGAGCTTCTCCTTCTCTGCGAGGTAGAGCGCTTCGTAGAGGCTCAACTGGATTCGGCCGCTGCCGTCGGGTTCGCCGAGCCTGCTCTGACTGTAGAAGTCTCTCGCGCCGTCGCTGTTCTCCGTCAAGACCTGATCGTGGCCGAGGACTGCAAGGACGACGTCTTTGCGCTTCGGCTCGTTCGCCGGAGTCGCCGTCACGCTTCCCGTCGTGGTCGTCACGGTCGCTTTCTTCACGCTCTTCTTCGCCATCCGCTTTCGGGTCGCGGCGAGGTTTTTATAGTTACGGATGAATATTTATTTTCTATATGGTAATAAGTCGGTTTTAAATAACGCCGCGCGTTCCTCGGACGTCATGACTCTCGAGATCACCTTCCTCGGTACCAGTTCGATGGTCCCGACGAAGGAGCGGAACGTGCAGGCCATCCTGCTCGACTACAACGGCGAACTCTTGCTCTTCGACTGCGGCGAAGGAACTCAGAGGCAGATGAACATCGCCGGGTTCAGCAGAGCCAGAGTCAAGAAGGTCTTCCTCACACACTGGCATGGCGACCACGTGGGAGGGCTCATCAGCCTCATCCAGACGATCTTCAACGGCGAGTACCACGACACGCTGCACGTCTACGGTCCGAAAGGGACGAAGCTCCGCCTCGAGCACTTGCGGAAGAGCGTCGACTTCGAGAACGAGATACGTCTTGAAGTGCACGAGCTCAACCCGGAACCGCGCGAGATTATCACCGCCTACGAAGGCGAGGAGTACCTAGTCGAGTGCACGCCGATGCGCCACGGCACGCCGACGATCGCGTACGCGTTCGTCGAGAAAGACAAGCGTCGCGTCGACATGGCCGCGGCGGCGAAGCACGGCTTGAAGACCGGTCCGCTCGTCGGCAAGCTGCAGCGCGGCGAGACCGTCGAGTTCAAGGGCAAGACGATTACCGCCGAAGAGGTCACGTACGTGCGCACGGGCAAGAAGGTCGCGCTCATCCCGGACACGACACTGAACGACGCCGCACCGCTCCTCGCGGAGAACGCGGACGTCATGATCTGCGAGTCGACGTACGGCGGCGAGCACGAGGAGAAGGCCGCCGAGTACAAGCACTTGACGGCAGCGCAAGCCGCGCTCATCGCCCAACAAGCCGGCGTGAAACGCCTCATCCTCACGCATTTCAGCCAGCGCTACACGAGCGTCAACCACCTCTTAGACGAAGCGAGAACCCACCACCCGAACGTCGAACTCGCGCACGACTTCTACCGGGTTACGGTCTGACGATTCACTCGAGCGTTATCTTGCCTTCGAGCTCCGCTTGCCGGACGAAGTACGAGAACGCGAGCAGATGCGGGAGCGCTCGCGACGACCGGACGACTTTCGGGTCGTCGAAGAAGTCCAAGTAGAGACCGACGGCGAGGCACGCATCGTCCGCGAGCATCAGGACTCGCGACGCATCCGCTCCCCGCTGGCGTTCAAGCTCTCGCTCCGCGATCTCGCCAATCGTGCCGAGCGGGTACTCGGGTTTGAGGTACTTATCGACGACGCGCGCCGTCCGCACGGAGAGCTTCGGCTCCTGCGTGGCGAGCGCCACGTCCCGCAAGATGGCGACGTCACGACGGCTCGTCGCGACGTCTTCTGTGGAGTTCTCCGTGAGGAACGCGTACACCGCCTTGTTGCGGAACGTCCGGATGAGGAGACGCGCCCTGCCGGCGAGGTCGCCGTCGCTCGCTTCGAGCGTCGGGTTGAGCTCGTTCGCGAGCGCGAGGAGGACGACGGTGTCGTTGAGGTACGGTGCATACGCTTTTCCCGCCGCGGCGACCATGGTCGGCGGCACGCTCGCGAGCAGATTCTCGAACACGAGACGGTCCAAGCCGTCACGGTACTGTTTGTTGTATGCTGCAGCGATCTTCTCGACTGTCGGCGGTTGTCTCATGCGATGATTACCCAAGGTTCACGCTTGTCGTTCACGTTGTCTCGTCCGCAGCTCCGTGTACTCTTTCACGCCTTTGCCCGTCGGGTACTGGCCGTTCGTGCACGCCATGCACAACTTCTCCGCTGGTAAGCCGATCGCTTGGTACAGGCCGCGGTGCGAGATGTAGTTGACCGAGTCGGCGTAGACGTGCTGCGCGATCGCCGGCATGTTCGCGCCCAGCTTGTGCGCGATCAGCTCTTCGTACTGCGGCGTGTCAATCCCATAGGGGCACGGGAAGAGGATTGGCGGGAAGCCGATGAACGCGTGGATCTCGCGCGCTCCCAACTCGCGGAGCCGAGCGTTCACGTACCGCATCGTGTCCGCGCGGACGATGCTGTCGTCCACGACGGCGACGCGCCGACCGTCCACTTGGCTCTTGATGAACTCGTACTTCAACCGGAGCGCGGCCTGTCGTCTTTCCGGGCTGCGCTCTTGGAAGACCCTTTTGGAAAAATGCGGGTTCTTGATGACTCCCTCGCCGTGCGGGGTGATGAGGCCGTTCCGGGCCATCTCGACGATTTCGCGGCCAGCAATGCTCGGACCGATGGCGGCGTACCGCAGGAAGTCGTCGAAGTTGAGTCCGGTCATCGCGTCAGCGAACCCTTTTGCGATGGGCCGCGGCGAGTCGGGGATGGGCATGACGAGATCAATCTTGCCCTGGAACTCAGGGTGCTCTTTCGCGAGCTGGTGACCAATCGCGATACGCGCGTCGTACACGCTCACACCTTCCAGCTTGCTCGCGACGTTGGCGAAGTACGGGTACTCAAACGCGCAGTGCGCCTCGCCCTTCTTGTTGATCATGAGGTGGTGCTTGTTCAGCTCGAAGTCGATAAAGATCGCCTCTCCAGCGCTCACCGCGTGGCTGGGGCCGAAACCACCGATTGCGTGGAACGCGGTCGGTTCTGACGCGAACGCGTACGTCGAGCTTCCGTCTTCTTCCTTGCGTTCCGACCAGACGAGCGGCCTGATGCCGTACGGGTCGCGCACCGCCATGAGTCCTTGACCGTCGATGATTGTGAGGAACGAGTACGCGCCGTTCACGAAGAGCGGCGAGTCCTTGTCCATGAGCTCGTGGAGTGCCGGTCTGAGGCGGCGGTGGATGTACGCTTTCGTGTCCGTTGTCGTCGCCTCGTGCTGTCTGAGCCCTTGGCCGAGCGCGCCGAGCAAGAGTTCAACGTCGCACGTCGTGTTCAGGCTCCACTCGTGGCCGCGCAAGCTTTTCTCGAGCGTGACGAGGTTGGCGACTTGGCCGTTATGGCAGCCGACGATACCCGGTCTGGTGATGCGCAGGGGTTGGATGTCTCGGGTCACGTCGTCCCCGCTCGTCGCGTACCGGTTGTGGCCGATTGCGAGCGTGACTGGCGAGTCGCCGTACTTCCTGAAGAACTCTTCTGTGTATGTCTCGCTTGCGGGCTTGGCCTCGTTGATGAGCGGTACGAAGCGACGATGCTCGACACTATACCCCGCGATGCCCGTGGACTCTTTCCCCCGGTTCTCGAGCGCGAGCAAGCCTTGCACGACCTTGTCTAAGACTGGCCGTCGGCTGATGACTCCGATAACCCCGCACATGACGTCTGAGAATAAAGCGCCTCTTAAAAGTGTTTCTCTCCCGGAGTGCTCACTCTAGTTTGTCGAGCATGGCGCGGTCAGCGTGTCGTGTTCGCTGGACGCAGTCCAGTTAGTGTTGGCGCGTCCCGGATTGTCTCGTTCATCAGGAGTTTCTCGTTCTCGCGCGTTTCGCAGTTCTCGTCCGTCGTGTTTTTCTCGTCGAAAAACAGCGTCGTCCGTACGATTCGTGCCAAGACTATGAATTCCTGCCGCGCCAGCCAGTACCCGTCTGACGACGGGCCGAAGTCTGCGGGCTTATTTCCCCGCGAGCTTGACGTCGTCCGCTTTGACGGTGCGTCGGCCAGCGTGCTGCATGAGCGTGACCGCTTTGACGGCGAGCGCGTCAGCGTGCGACTCCAAGATTTCCCGGAAGGCTTCCTGGGCGTCCTTGCCGACTCTCGGCGCGCCCGCGCGCTTCAACAACTTCTCCATGCCGAGAAGGGACAGGATTGGTTCTTTCGCCATGATGGTCACCTCGAACTACGAAAAAGGAATTATTACGAGTTTATTAATTTTCACCCGTATTATAACTCTTTCTTAACCAGCCACTGGTCACGTTCGCCTAACGTTTAAATACCGCTTCGTCTTCGAGCAAGTCATGAGCGCGAAATCCCGAGGCATCAGCGGCGAGCGAGACTTGATTCACAAGTTCTGGGCCGAAGGCTGGGCGAGCCTCCGCGTCGCCGGCTCGGGCAGCAGCCAGTATCCTTCTCCTGACGTTCTCGCGTCGAATAACGTGCGCAAGCTCGCCATCGAGGCGAAGATCACGACCGCGACGAGCAAGAACTTCCCGAAGGAAGAAATAGAATCGTTGCGTTTCTTCGCGGAGAAGTTCGGCGCGGAGCCGTGGATCGCCATCCGGTTCTACCGCGAGCCGTGGAAGTTCTACACCCTCGAAGACCTGCACGCGACGCCGGGCGGCTTCAGCGTCCGTCAAGAAGACAAGGACAAGGGCTTATCGTTCGAAGAATTGATTGCGTAAGAGTTTCTGCAATCTTTATCGTACGAGCCGCGCCGTCTTCGGGTCGAAGAGGAACGCGTCTTTCTCGTCGAACCAGCCGCAGCGGAAGCTGTCGAGCGGCAAGTTCGTCCGTTGGCTGAGCATGACGGCGTACGCGTAGACTTGGAGCGCCGCGTGCTTCTCTTTCGCCGCGTTCGGCTTGTAGTCCCACACCCATACCTTGCCGTCGTCGACGCGCAAGACGTCGATGTGGCCGCTCAACGGCCCCGGCTCGTCGCAGTGCGTCATGAGCTCGTGCTCGTGCATGTCCAGCCACAACGGCACCTCGACGGCCAAGCTCTTCGTGTCGCGCTCGAGCATGTGCATCTCGACCGTGCTGTGGCGGCTCATCGTGCGCGGCGCGTGTGCGCGCTTCGCGAGCGAGCACACTTCATGGCCGCGCGCGTCCTTCACGTCCGCGATCAAGGGCACGCGCAGCTTGCTCGACCGCGGCCCGGTCAGGAATTTCTCGTCGGGACAGTTCGTGAAGACGTCGTCCAAGAACAGTTTCAACGGCGCCAAGCCGTTATCACAGAGTCGTTCACTCTTGTCTTCGTGCAGGCGATAGTGGTACCACCAGCCGTGACTGAACGATTTATGCTTGATCAAGATGCGAGAATGGGTAAAGGGATTCTTTAAATGGTTTTAGTTCTGAAAACGCCTATCTGCGCTTCAGCTTCCTCTCGATCTCGCGCTCTTCGCGTTCAATCTTCCGCTCCTCGACGATAATCTTCTCGGCGAGCATCTCGATGTGCTTGTCGATGCGCGCGACGCGGCGCTCCATGATGACGAGGATGCGCAAGCTGTAGACGATCGCGGCGAGCGTGCCGATGATGACTGCCAGGATGACTGTGTCCAATGCCATGGGAAAAACCACCTCTCTTATCGAGTGCAACGACGACGCGACTATTTAAAGGTTTTCCCTCTTGGACGTCACGTGCATGAGCGTGCGGAGCGTTTGGACGCCGCGGTCTGCGAGCTGCCGGACGCGTTCCCGGCTCATCCCGCCGTACCGGTCGCCAATCTCCTCCAGCGTCAGCCCGAACTCGTTCGCGTAGTGGAGGGTGATAATCTCGCGGACGCGTTCATCCTTAATCCGAGGCACGAACCGTCCGAAGACGCGTTCTGCGTCGAGCGTTCGATTCAAGTGCTGTTCGAGCTGGAGGGTCCTCGGGTCGGGAATCACGTCTGTGTACGTGTGTCTTTCCGGATGGTCGTACTTCCCGCCGACGACGTCGTCGAACGAGAGAATCTTCGGGTGGAGCATCTGCAGGATGTGTCTCTCGTGCTTCTCCTTCTTCGCCGTCGCGGCATCCTTCATCTCTCGCTTGCTCCGTTCATACATCTTGTCGTACGCATCTCGTGGGAGCGGGATGTACTTCGCCTCGTTCCGGACGGTGCGGTGGCAGAGGTTCACAATCCATCGTCCGATGTGGGTGTAGAACGTGTCTTCGGACCGCTCTTCACGGTGCTTGACGGGATGGAATTGGTCGAAGCGGTTGTAGGTGACGTGGCTCCAGCCGACGACGAAGAGCGTCTCGAGCGCTTGCGGCCGTCCCGCGTGGTGCGCCACGTCCGCCGCGATGGCGAGGATGCATTTTAGGACGCTGTTGATGATCGCTGTCCGTGATTCACGGTACGCTTCGACGACGTCGAGGAATGGCATCTGGCTCATCCGACCGTCGTTAATCGCCACGTGGCCGAGGCTCGGTTCCTGCTCGAGGAGCCGTTCGAGACCGAGACCGCTCGGTGCGAGCGCGGGGAAGACCGCTTTGGCGTACGCCGGCGCTTCCGCGTCAGTATACCCTTCTCTCGGAGAGAAGATCTTGTGCGCTTGATACAGGAGCGAGCTTTTCGTGAGGTATGCTCGTTCGGGTGCGAACCACGCTCTCGCTTCTTCGAGCGCTCGCAAGTCGTGTTGGCAGAAGAGCGTCGTGTCGAACCGTTTCTTTTTATCGTCGTAGAAGTGCCGCAAGAGCTCCGGTTTCTCAAGAATCAGTTCTGCGGCGTAGTTTCGTGCATTGTACGCGTTCCACGCGTGCGCAAGCTCCTCGTCGCGGGTGAGGTTCTTGTGGTTCTGGGTGACGAAGTCCTGTATGTCGTTCACTGTCAGTTTCGGAAGCGCGGTTCAAGGATTTAAAGGTTTACCCCCCAAATTATTTTCCATATAGTTACTATTTTTTTCTCGTCGAGAAAAGTTTCATCTCACCATGAGGCGCTCCTCTCAGTCGTCATCCTCGTTCCAGAAATCGGCGCCGTCCCCTCCTTCTCTTGAGACGATGTTTCCGTGTCGTCACTCGGCAAAAGATTTAAATACCAGCGGGCCGACGACAGGCCTATCAAGCTCGACAGGTGGTACTTATGCTGAAGATGAAGCGGATCACGGAAGCGTACGACATGAAGGTCTTCACGGACACGGGCGAGTACTTCGGCGACGTCGAAGAGGCGATCGTGACGCAGTCCAAGATCTTCGGCTGGCGCGTTCGCGCGAGCAAGAACAGCTTCCTCATCAAAGTCTTAGGGAGCGCGAAGGGCGTCATCGTCCCGCACCAGCTCGTCAAATCCATCGGCGACATCATGATCATCAACAAATCAGCAGTGCCGAGCTACAACCCTGACGACGACGAAGACAAGTAAACTCTTTCCCAGAATATCTTTTTTCTCAGGAGTTCTCTGCCTGCTTCGCGAGCTTCGCCCGTTTCTCCTCGGCGGCGAGTTCGCTCTTCAACCGTCCGAGGTAGTACTCGTTCTTGTCCACCGTCAGCAAAAAGGCGAGGAGCGGGTACTTCGCGGCCACCGCATCGTAAAGCTGCTGCGCGATGCGGCGGTAAGAGATGTGGCCTTGCGCTGAGCTGCGCAAGCGGATGACGTGCTCGAGATTTCGAAGGTTCCACGTGAACAACGTCCGTTTCCGGTACGCCAACGGCACGACGTACTGCGCTTCCCACGGATACGCCGCAGAAATCGCGGCGTACGCGTCGGCGGCAATCCGCATCGCCTCGTCGTACCGTGCACGAAGTCCGGCTTTGTCAATCTCTTCCGGCACCTCGTACCCGTGCGCGATCGTGACCCTTTGATTGGTCTGCGTGTTCATCCGGTGGCGCTGTAAATCCCGGAACGCGCCGTAATCCATCAAGATGTCCGTCGTGACCTTGACGTGCTCGAGCGCGCGTTGCGGCCACTCGAACTTCCCCTTCTTCACGACGTACGCTTCAAGAACTTTCTTCTGCTCGTCAAGCGTCATCTTCCGCGCCTTCTCGAGGATGTTCGAGAACGGCAACGCGGACTCTTCGTACAAGATTGCGGCGACGATCACCGCGTCAGCGTCGTCATCGCCACGGACGATAACGACGGGCCTCTCGTCCGAGCCCTGCACGTCCTTGACGTCGTCGAGGAGCTCGCCAGCGAGCTTCGCGACCTCATCGTGCGTCGAAGCGTGATACGAAGAGTGCGCGGCGTGCTTCAGTAGCGTCGGGCAGATCTTCCTGCCTTCGCGCAGCATCGACTCGCCCAACGCGCGTCCCTCTTCGAGCGGGTGGCTCAGCAACTTCGTCATCGCGTGCTCGGCGACGCGCGCGTTCATCGAGCAGCCGACCATCGTGTACGTCGACGCGGGGAGAATGTAACGGACGATGTCGCACGCTTTCGCGTGCACGGAACCCTCATACGGCCTGTCCTTCATGTCGGCGGGCTTCGGCCACTCCTTGCGCACGAACTCTGCCGCTTTCGGGTACAATTCGTCGTAGATGTCGAAGAGCGCGTCGCACGCCGCGACATATTTCTTCGCGAGCGCAGGATTCTGCATGATGCGTGCTGGCTTGTGGTAGTGCTGCTTGTCGAATTTCACGTAACGCGTGCTTTTCTCAGTATAACGCGCGAGACGGTTGTCCTCGAGAATCTTCGTGCCAAGGATTGAGATATCTTCAATCGCGAACTTCAAGTCCGCGTGCTCGGCGACGGAAGAATGGCCGTACCCGACGACCCATTTCTCATGGAATTTCTGCGCTTTCTCTTTCGCGGCGGCGTAGCTTGCCGTGTCCTCCCCGTACACGTCGAAGACGTCGCCGACGACGATCTCGCCCTCGCCGAGGAGCGTCAACAGGTTGCGGCGGAAACTGAGCGGGCTTCGAGAAACATACGCGAAGAGGACTGCGACGACCTCCTCGGGCAGGTTCTTGACGCAGTAGACCTTGCCGTCGATGTCTGTCACGTGCTTGCGCAGGACTTTCCGCTCGTCGTCGGAGTACGAGTCCTCGTTCTGCGGCTTCATCACAGGATCCATAGTCTCACATCAATTCATGGGGAAGATTGGTTTCAGTAGTCCTTTCTCAAAGAGGTCCTGTTTTCGCCAATTGATGTCAATCTTGTTCTCCTTCACGACGAGACAGACGCCTTTTCCGAACAGATGGTTCAAGGCGTTCTTCGTCACGTCGAGAGGAGCGCAGATCGCTGTCGATATCTCTTCAATCGTTTGAGGTTTTTTGAGCGTGGTCACGATGCGGTATTCCAGCGGCGTAATCTGCTCCGGCTCAATCACCACCCCATAGTTAGCGATGAACTGCTCGAAGTCGTTCTTCGGTATATAGGTGATTTTGAGTGAACCGTCTTCGATCTTCTCTAGATAAGTGTTGATTTTCTCCCGTTGTTTTGAAAGATAGAGTTGTTGGAGCTGCGTAAGCAGCTTGAAGCCTCCCGCGAGGAAGATGCGCGAGATAATCTTCATGTACTCGAAATATCGTTTCGTGAAATCCCATTCCGGTTTTACACGGCTGTAGATCCAACTCCGAGAACGATAGGCTTGCAAAGTTTTCATATCACTAGTGACTTCATAATAAATCTTGAGTGAGTAAAGGATTGCCAGTCCCTCCTCGAACCACTCCATGAATATTTGTTCTTTGTCTTTGTTCTGCGAGAAGCACGTGTGAATCTGCTCGTGGATGAGATGGATTGCGGTCGAGGTCATATCGACGCGCCTCTTGAGAAAATAGATGCCTGCCCCTTCACTTCCCTCGAAGACGGTGATGGCTGAAGCGCCTCGCTGTTCGAGGTTCTTCGAGGACGCCGGGAATGAGTCGCAGAACGATATCTCTTTCGGCGTGAATCTGAGGCCGAGCTCGCGTTCAATCTTCTGACGCACCAGCGGCATTTTCTTGATCCAAGCTTTCTCGTCGAAGACGAGGTCTTTCTTGCTGATGCTCTTCTGGATTGCCGTCAGATCTTTGTGGAGCACCACGTTATGCGCGAGATGGTCGTTTGTCGTCGCGAGGAGTCCGGTGAACTTCTGCTTCGTCGTCTCGTTGAACAATTTATTCTCACTGAAGTTTCTCTCGATGAAGGGATAAAATGACGGTTTGTCGTATTCCGTGTTTCTCCGGAGAAACGCATTCTCGACGACCTTCAGTTCGGAGAGCTCGATCATGCAAGGCACCAGTCACAGTTTCATTTCCGGGTAGATTGGGAACTTCCGCGCGAGTTCGATCGCTTTCGTCCGCACGGTCGCGAGATATTCTTCGTCGTCGTGGTGCTCCAACGCGTCCACGATGAGATTCGCGATGATTTTCATCTCACCTTCCCGCATGCCGCGCGTCGTCACGACCGGCGTGCCCATGCGGACGCCGGAACCGACCCACGGCTTCTCAGGATCATAGGGAATCGTGTTCTTGTTGGTGTACAAGCCCGCCTTGTCGAGCGCGACCTCCGCCTGCTTGCCGGTGAGCTTGAACGAGCGGACGTCCGCGAGGACGAGATGAGTGTCCGTGCCGCCGCTGACCAAACGGACGTGGCGCTCCTGCAACGCGGCGGCGAGCGCTTTCGCGTTCGCGACGACTTGGCGCGCGTACGCTTGGAACTCCGGCGTCAAGGCCTCCTTGAACGCGACCGCTTTCGCGGCGATCGCGTTCTCGTGCGGTCCGCCCTGCAAGCCGGGGAAGACCGCCTTGTCGATCTTCACAGCGTACTGTTCCTTGCAGAGGATCATCGCGCCGCGCGGCCCGCGCAGCGTCTTGTGCGTCGTCGTCGTGACGACATCGCAGAACGGCACAGGATTGGTCAGCGCTTTGCCGGCGACGAGGCCGGCCGTGTGGCTGATGTCCGCCATCAACAAGCAACCGGCTTTGTCGGCGATGGCGCGCAACCGCTTCCAATCGATGTCGCGCGGGTACGCGGTGAACCCCGCGAGTATCAGTTTCGGCCTCTCCGCGGCCGCGAGCCTCTCAATCGCGTCGTAGTCCAACCGTTCCGTCTTCTCATCGACGAGATACGGGACGATCGTGTAGTATTTCCCGCTGAAGTTCACCGGGCTGCCGTGCGTCAAGTGGCCACCGTGGTCCAACTTGAGCCCCATGATCTTGTCGCCGGGCTCGAGCAGCGCGAAATAGACCGCCATGTTCGCCGGACTGCCGGACAACGGCTGCACGTTCACGTGCTCGGCGCCGAACAACTGCTTCGCGCGCTCGATGGCCAAGTTCTCGGCTTCGTCGATGTGCTCGTTCCCGCCGTAATACCGCTTGCCAGGGTAGCCTTCGCTGTACTTGTTCGTGAAGACGCTCCCCAAGGCCTCGAGCACCGGGACGGAGACGAGGTTCTCGCTCGGAATCAACTCGATACCGTCACGCTGGCGCCCGAGCTCGCGCTGCAGGACAGCGTACAACGCCGGATCCGCGCTCTGGAGATGCTCGTACAACCGGAAAACCCCCTTGACCGTCACGAAACCTTTTCCCGGTTTTAAAGTTTGTCGAAGTCACTTCAAGCGCAACGCATAAAAAGAGCCCTCCGCGTAGTCTGCTTCATGCCCTCCTTGCAGGACTCGCTCCTCCGTTGGTACGCGGCGAAGGGTCGTGACTTGCCGTGGCGGAAGACGAGAGACCCGTACGCAATCCTCGTCTCCGAGGTGATGCTCCAGCAGACACAAGTGGACCGCGTCGTCTCGAAGTATGAGGCGTGGCTCGCGCGTTACCCGGACTGGAAACGCCTCGCGGCCGCGTCTCGCGCGGACGTCCTGAAGGTGTGGTCCGGGCTCGGGTACAACAACCGCGCGCTCCGCTTGCACGCGCTCGCGAAAACTCTCGTCGAACAGCACGGTTCGAAACTTCCCGAAACTGAGGAGGAATTACGCAAGCTTCCCGGCATCGGCCCGTACACCGCCGGCGCCATCACCGTATTTTCGTACAACAGGCCCGGCTTGTGCATCGACGTCAACATCGAACGGATTGTGAAAAGAGCGTTCTTCACGAGACGGCAGCACCTCACGAAGGAACAGTTGGCGACGACGTTCTTGCGCTCGTTTCCGAAGGGGCGCGCAACGGATTGGGGGAACGCGCTGATGGACCTCGGCAGCGTCGTCTGCACGCCGTCGACGCCGAACTGCGCCGCGTGCCCATTGTCTCACGGGTGTCGTTCGCGCGGCGAGCGCCCGGAAGAGCGTTCCGAACGAGAACGGAAACGGCAATCGCCGTTCCTCGGCAGCAACCGGTGGTGGCGCGGACGGCTCTTGAACGTCCTCGCCGTCGAGGACGGCCTCTCCGAAGCCGCGTTGTACCGAAAAGTAGAAAAACAGGGGCGCGCAGGGGACGGGAAGAAGGACGGAAAGCTCGCGTTCCGGAGCGCGCTCGCCGAACTCAAGGCGGAAGGCGTTCTCCACGGGACGCGCAAGGTCAGCATCAAGGAGTGACGGTCATGGGAAGCGACGAGTTCATCAGCGTGACGACCATCATCACCCTGTTCATCATCGTCATCGCCGAAGCCGGCCACGCCGTCCTCGTCAAGTACTTCCCGAGGGTCGCGGAAGTCCAGTGGCTCTTGTTCTTCGCCATCATCTCGTTCTTCCTCTTTCTCATCCTCCGCCACACGAGCTGGATTCCGCGCAAGTACCACACCCTCGCCCGCCTGACCGCCATCCTGAGCGCCGCCCTCTCGGTCGAGTCGTTCGCCAACTACGTCATCAAAGATTATGGTTTGTGGCCGAGCCTGCTCATCACCATCGTCGTCATCTACACCCTCACGTGGTTCGGCTACGCGGAACCGCACAAGATCAAACCAATCTGAGATTCTGGCGTTGTTCTTTGCCCGCCTTGAGGTGGGTCACGGCTGGCGCGGCAAGAGTCATAGTCGTCGTGCGCAACGTTTCTTCGAGACGACGACGTACGAGAACTATTTCTTCCGGGCCGCGCCAGTACCGTCCGCGCTTTGCGCGGCGTTCAACGCTGTGCGCATCCGCTGGAAGTTCTCATCGTGGAAGTCGAGGTATTTCTGGCGCGTGCCGTGGAGTTGCGCGGTCTCGCGATACTGTTTCCACGCCGCTTCCACCTCGGCGACGCTCGGCAGTTCCGCGCCGCGCTCGCTCAACGCTCGGAAGATCCAAGGATTCCGAATCGCGCCGCGCGCGATGAGGACGCCGTCTACGCGAGTCTCTTGTCGCATCGCCCGCGCGCTCGCCGCGTCCAACGCGCCGCCGTTCCCGATGAGCTTCGTCGTGACGACGTCGCGCAACTCCTTCAGCGCGTTCCAATCGGCGGGTTCTCGTCCTCGCTGGCCGGCGTGCTTCGCGTGCACGGTGAAGAAGTCGAGATGCTCGTTCGCTACTGGCGCGAGCCGGTACGCGACCTTATACTCCTTCTCGCGAGCGTTCAGGCCAAGACGGATCTTCGCGCCGACCGCGATCGAGTCGTCGTGCGCGCGAGTCGTCGTCGCGAGCGTCTTGAACAACGCTTCCATCTTCGCCGTGCGCTTCACCATCGCCGGGCCGATGCCGATCTTGATCAAGTCCGGGTTCGGGCAGCCGAAATTCAAATCGAAAGCCTTGACGTTGCGGTAGTGCGCGTACTCTGTCGTCTCGCGCAGCTTGAAGAACATTTCGATGACTTTCTTGAGCTCGTCCGGACTCTTCGTCAAGAGCTGCACGCCGACTGGACCTTGCTCGTACGTGTCGACCAAGTCCAACGTGCTCTTGTTCTGCCTCGCGAAGCTCGCGCCGCGCACCATCTCCGTGAAGGTGAAACTGGCGCCGAGGCTCGAGCACAACGAACGGAAACCGACGTCCGAGACTGCCTCCATCGGGGCGAGGAGATACTGGCCTTCCAGCTTGAGCGGGCCGAGCGAGAGCGATGCCATGACGGGAGCGAGTATCCTCGGGTTTTTATCTCTTCCCGTCGCGCTCATCCCCGGGCGACGTTCCGTTGCCGGGCATCGGTGCTCTCAGAGTCTTAGCCTGTCAAAGCGGGCGCGTTGAAAGTCTCGCTTCGCGGCGACCCTGCGGCGGCCACCGCTTCCTCGTCCGGCCGCGCAATCCGATTGGCGCAAGCTGGCAGGACGCGAGTGTCGAGAGGCCGCCAAGGCAGGGTCGCACGACTCTTTCAACGCGGCCGTCGTCACCGGAACCTTAATATACCGTCCAGGACTCTCGAGAAGCATGGGTTTCCTCCCGTTCGAGCAGGAAGCGCGCGCCGTTGTCGTCCGTCGACACGCCGAGACCTCGCCCAACTACGGTTGCCGTCCGGAAGAGCGGCCGCTCGCCGAGCGCTTGCAGTGCGGCATCATCATTCTCGACAAGCCCGCCGGCCCGTCGAGCCATCAAGTGAGCGCGTATTTACAGAAGATTCTCGGGTTGAAGAAGAGCGGCCACGCGGGGACGCTGGACCCAAAAGTCACTGGCGTGTTGCCGGTGGGGCTCGGCCGTGGGACGCGCATCGTCCACTCGCTCCTCGTCGCGGGCAAAGAGTACGTGGCGCTCATGCACTTGCACAAGCCGTCCGACGAGTACAAGGTGCGCAAGCTCCTCGCCGAGTTCCAAGGGACGATCTCGCAACTCCCGCCCGTCAAGAGCGCGGTGAAGCGGCAGTTGCGCGAACGAACAATCTACTATATCGAACTCCTCGACATCCAAGGCCAAGACGTGTTGTTCAAGGCGGGCACGCAGGCCGGCACGTACATCAGGAAACTCTGCCACGACATGGGGCTCGCGGCGAAAGACGACGACGGCAAGCCGTCCGGCGCGCACATGGCGGAACTGCGTCGTACGAAAGCCGGGCCGTTCAACGAGACGGTGGCGGTGACGCTGCAGGACGTGACGGACGCGTTCCACTACTACGAGAACGGCGACCCTCGCATGCTGAACGAGATAGTCTTGCCGGTCGAACGCGGCGTCGCGCACTTGAAGAAGATCTGGGTGCTTGACAGCGCCGTCGACCCGCTCTGCAACGGGGTGCGCTTGAAAGTGCCAGGCATCTCGAAGCTCCACGACAACATCTCGCCGGGCGACATGGTCGCGGTGCTGACGCTCAAAGATGAATTGGTGCTCGTCGGCAAGGCCGCGCTCGACTCGCACGCCCTGCTCGGCGGGAAAGGCGTCGCGGTCGTCACCGAACAGGTCTTCCTGCCTTCCGGGACGTACCCGAAGAACGAGTGATTGGCTGGCGCGGCCAGGATTTTCTCGTCATCCGTTAAGAGTTTCTCGTTCTCGTCCGTCGTGATTTTCTCGCACGACGTCGGTCGCTTCAACGACTACGACGACGTTTCACGAGGAAATCCTCAACCCTCCCCGAAAACTATTTAAACGTACCTTCCGCGGATTATCGTCATGGGAGAGGTGGACGAGGTCGGTCGCGCCGGCGCTCCTCCTGCGACCGAGGTCACGCTCGAGCAGGAAGAGGCGCGTTCTGAAGCGGAACACGAGGCGCTCGAGGCGAAGCTCGCGCGCCACATCCACGCATCGAAATCCTGGCTCTTCGCCGCGTTGCTCCTGACGATCTTCATCGCGCTCCTGTCGAGCGTCGCGAGCGGCTCGAACGTCGCGTACGCCCTCCTCGGCTTCTCCCCGACGCTCATCACGACGCTCCTCTTCCTCTTCCTCCTCGACAGCGGGTACAAGGATGTGCTGTACTGGTTCACCCCGCTCGCGGTGGCCGCCCTCTTCTTCGTCCTCGGGGAAGCGTTGAACACCGTGCTGCTCGGACAACTCGACTTGCCGGTGCTGACTGGCGTGAACCTCATCCTCTCCTATTTCATCCTGCTCGTCATGATCCTCATCGAGTACTACCGGACTCGCGAGCAGGAGCCGGCGACGCTCGAGGAGATCGAGCACTTCAAGCCGGAACACCTGGAGAAGTACATCCACACGATCGAGGACAAGTGCAAGGCGTTGAACTTCGTCATGGGGCGCGTGTACCGCGCGTCTCACGGCGGCACGGCGCGGTTGCGCGAGAAGATCAAGGTGCCCAGCGAGTGGTACAACGAGTTCAACACGATCGCTCCCGAGGAAGTGAAGGAGCAGAAAGACCTCGCGATCGATCTCTTGACACGGATTGAAGAACGCCTCTCTCTGCTGCTCAAGCCGGAGCGTTCCGTCTTCGACCACGAGGACGTGCGCGGGTTGAAGCACTTGGCGCGCGACCCTGACGGCAAGGACCGGATTATCGACGTGCTCACCGTGAACGACAACGACCCCGTCGAGGATTACTTCTTGGGCGCCGTTGACTTCTGCAAACGGATCAAGACTGAATTGCAGAAGCTGTAGGTCTTGATTTCTCGAGCTTTCGCTCGACACTCGCTGGCGCGGCACAGATTTTCTCGTTTTCGTACACTCGTATCTTCTCGTCCGATTCTGACCAGAACTCGTACTTTTTTTGCCGCGCCAGCAGAAACCTGACTCTTGTCAGGACGCAGTTCTTTCTTTTCCGCACTCTCGAACTATACGTTCGGAAATCCTACAATAACTCCGAATAATCTTTATATATGATGGGGTATGACTCCTCTCTGTGAGTCTTATGGAAGAATCACGCTGGACCGTCGACAGCAACGGCGACCTCGTCGAAGAGGTCGAAGAGGCTGCAAAGAACGAAGAACCTTAGACGAGGATTCTTCACACGTTGTTCTTCAGAGGGGGAACCCTTCCACAATTCTGAGCATGCTGAGAAAAAAGCGTAAAAACCTGTTTTATTTCTTCTCCATGTAGCCGCACTTGCCGCACGTCCGGCGGTCTTTGTGCTCTGCCATGAAGGTGCCGTGGCCGCACTTCGGGCAGTGGCGGTTCTTCCGCTTGAGCCCGTCGTTCGTGACCTCGTAGCACGCGTTGAGCAGTCGGCCGTGGCCGGTCTTCTTCTGCGCGCCGCCTTTCTGTCCTTTCGCGGGTGGGGGCGCCATCACGCATCACCTTCCGTCTTCTCAGCCTTCGGGGCCGCGGCCTTTCCGTCGTCGGCAGAGTTCTGAGCGTTGGGTTCGGCCTTGTCGTCGCCCCCCGCGCTCTGCTGTCCCCCGCCGTGCCGTTTCATGATCGCGGCGCTCTCGAGGAGCTTCAATGAGGATTCGTCTTCGTACACGAACGCCGTGATGTTCGCGACCTGGTCGCCGTAGTTCGTCAGGATCTCGCGGATCACGACGAGCTTCTCGTCGGTCTTCAGGCTCTTCGCGATGCTGCCGCGCAGCTCTTTCCGCGACGGCGTCGCGCCTTTGAAGGCGACGCGCGCCAGCACTTCCGTGCGTTTCAGCAACGCCTTCTGTTCTTGGCTCTTGATGGTTATCTCCATAGTTTCACCTGACCTTGAGGGCGTACTCGCCCGGCTTCTCGACGCCCATCTTGTGCGCGATGAAGCTCTTCTCAGTGTCGAGGAACGTGATCCGTCCCTGCCAGTTCGGGCTGACGTTCGTCCCTTTGCACGACGGGCAGACCTCGCCGTCAACCATGACCTTGCAGCTCCTGCATGCTTGTTTCTTCATGGAACATCACCTTACTCTTTCTTCTTCGCTTTCACCGGCTTCTTCTCCGGCTTGCCCTCGCCTGTCAAGTCTTGGAGGATCCACTCGTCCTTCCCCAAGCCTTCCTGGCGCATCGTCAGGCCGAACTTCGGGTTCGCCCGGTCCTTGTAGCTGATCGCGACCATGCGCGCCAAGCAGACGTCGCCGACCTTCAACGTGCGACCCGTGTCCTTGCCTTGCAGCGTCTTCTCCTTCGTCGCGCTGACGAAGTCGTTCATCGCCTGGCTGACGTGCACCATGCCGTCGATGGGGCCGAGGCTGATGAACGCGCCGAACTCCGCGACGTCCCTGATGATGCCCGGCAAGACCTCTTGCTGTTCGGGAAGGTAGACGAGGAGCTCGAAGAGCGTCTCGTAATACGTCGCGCCATCGCCCGGGATGATGATGCCGTCCTGCACCTCGACGACGTCCAGGACGTCGATGACGATGCCGATCTCCTTGCCGATATAGCCGGTGAACTGCTCCTTCACCGACTTGACGACCGCTTCGTTCAAGTCGTTGCTGAACATCGCCGGCGGCACTCGGACGTGATCCTTCACCTTGACAGCGTAAAACATTGAGTTAACACCTCTTACGGTTTTATGAATGAAATCCTGTTCTTCGAGACGCTCAGAACGCGGCACTTCAAGCGACGCTGCAACCCCTTGTCGAGGGTCGCCACGATAGCGTCGCCATCAGCAGTCGCGAAGAGTGCGTCATCAGCGTGCACGTCGCGAGAACCGCGGACGATTTTTAAAGGTATCCTTTTTTTCGACGACGGCGAGACGAGCTTGGACAGGACGTTCTCCGACGACTGCCGTTCTCGCGCCTTGACGAGCGCCAACGCTAATTTTGCGGCTCTCCCGTCGACAGACGCCTTCTCAGCGAGCTTCTCCACCTCGGCGAGAACGGGCTCGAGGACGACGAACTCGAACGGCTCGTTCAAGAGCGCCTCGATCTCCGCGAACACATCCCGTCCTTGTCCGAACAAGAGCAACGCGTTCGTGTCAAGCAAGACCTTCGTCTTCGCTTTGAGGAGGCTCATTGTGCGGTTCTGGAGAATGAGCTGTTTTAAAACAGTTTGGGACTGTGGCTTACACGAGCCGCGGGTTGATTTTCCGCCACTGCCACTTCGTTTTTTGGAGCTCGCGGAGCTCGTGCGTCTTCTCGTCGAGCTTTTCCGTCTTCGCCCACGCTTTCGCCAACGCTTCCGTCTTGAAGCTCGGCATGCGCTGCTTGTGCTTGATCGTGCCCTTCCAGAAGCGGTGCTTCTGCGTCGTCGCCCCTAAGTTCTTGCGGCGTTTGATCGCGGTCGAGAGTCTCGGCATGAAATATCACCTTTTGAGTATGCTACGGTTGGCGGTTCGCGGGGAGTTTAAAAAGGTTTCCTCCACGTCGATACGCCCCAGTCTCGACGACGACAGTACCGTCCTTACGGGCGAACACCTACTGGGAACTGAGTGAGGCGACAAGGGGGACGCCCCAGCNNCCCAGCCGGGGAATGTCGCCCAACGAGTGAAGAAGCGAGTGTGAGCAGGACGGTACTGTCGTCCGAACAGTCAAGCAGAAAAATTTTAAACGATTCGCGACTCGTGCCGTCGTATGCGTCGCGTCATGGTCTTCGGCAGCTTCGACCCGTTGCACGACGGGCACCGCTCGCTCTTCCGGCAGGCGCGCAAGCACGGCGACGAGCTCGTCGTCGTGGTCGCGCGAGACGTGAACATCGCGCGCTTGAAAGGGCACGCTGCGAGAGCGAGCGAACAGGAACGCTTGGCGCGAGTCGAAGCGGAACCGCTCGTCGACACCGCCCTCATGGGCGATGAGAAGGACTTCTTCAAGAACATCGTCGCGCAACTCCCTGACGTCCTCATCCTCGGCTACGACCAGACGACGTTCACCGACGAGGAATTACGAGAGAAACTCGCGAAACGGGGACTCAACCCCGAGATCAAGCGCGCCGTCGCGTTCAAGCCGGAAGA